>NZ_FRDN01000005.1:33361-333361 GCF_900143285.1 Desulfitobacterium chlororespirans DSM 11544 | reverse complement strand
CTCTCTTCCACAGTGGAAGCCATTTCCGCCCTGATCAGTGAAAAAACCATTGAACTCTTTAAACATCACGGCGTCTTCAGTGCCACCGAACTCCACTCCCGTTATGAAATTTATTTGGAACAATACTCCAAAACCATCAATATTGAAGCCCTGACCATGGTGGATGTTGCCAAGCGCCAAATTCTCCCCGCCGTCATGCGTTATTCCACAGAACTGGCTCATTCTATCAATACCATCCGCACAGCGGACCCTGAAGCAGAGGTACTGGCCCAAAGGTCTTTACTCAACGAAATATCCCCTTTGCTCAAGGAACTCAGTTTTAAAACCAAAGCTCTTCAAGATGCAACCTGTGCAGCAAAACAGCTTCACGGAGACGCCTATAAGCAAGGCATCTATTACCGGGACGTGGTCTTTAAAGCCATGAATGAACTGCGCCAGACAGCTGACCAACTGGAAGTACTTGTGGACTATGACATGTGGCCCTTGCCTTCCTACACTAAAATGCTGTTTAGACTATAGCAAATCTCACCTTACCCTTTGTTTAGCCGGTTAATCACCGGCTTTTTTCTTTTTGGGATGTTTTCTAGGAGGATTCACATGTTAATGCTATAATAGTGGCGAATTGTAATCATTCACCTTGGTCAAAATCAGAGTTGGAAAGGGTGACGGCTATGGAATCCCTGGAATTTATCGTACGCATCGACTTTATTGATCGCCCGGGTCTTGGTTATGATATATTTCTGCGTTTTGAAGATCATAACGCTGATAAAATCGTCATGGAAGTCACCCATGGGCACCACATGATGATTAAATTCCGTTGCTCCCATCAGGAAAAATTGGCTACTCTCATTCAGGACCTTCTCACCGTTCGAGGTGTCGTATCCGTGAAGCTGGCCGATTACATGCCTTATGAGAAGCGCGAGCAGGAATTAAAAACGATTCTCGATTTAGTAAGCGAAGGCATTATCGCGGTTAATACCAACCATGAAGTAACTCATATTAATGAGGTTGCGGCACGGATCTTTCATACCACTCCGGAGAAAGCTCTAAACCAGGATGCTGAACTTTTGTTTGAAGCAAATGCTCCGATTTTTGAAACCCTGAAAACAGGAATCCCTTATAGCCTAAAAGAACGTAAAATCCGCAGAAATCAGAAATTAATTCATTTCTTGACCAGTGGCGTCCCCATCTTCAACAAAAAAGGACAAATCATTGGCGGAGTCATGACCATCAAGGATTTTCGTCAAGTGGAAGAGCTCCTTTCCAAAGTCGAACGCAAGCCCCAATCCATATCTTTTGACACTATCATCTATGAGAGCCGGCGGATGAGAGAGCTCATTGAGACTGCTAAAACAGTAGCACGGGGGACTTCAACCATATTGCTGCGGGGGGAAAGCGGCACAGGAAAGGAATTGTTCGCCAAAGCTATTCATGCCGAAAGCCCGCGTTCCCAACAAGCCTTCATCCCTATTAATTGTGCGGCTTTACCGGATACCTTATTGGAGAGCGAACTCTTTGGTTACGAGGAAGGCTCCTTTACCGGAGCAACTAAAGGGGGCAAAAAAGGGCTTTTCGAGCAAGCCCACGGGGGCACCCTTTTCCTCGATGAGATCGGGGAAATCACGCCTCAGGTTCAGGTGCGCTTGCTTAGAGTATTGCAGGAAGGAACGATTCGCCGTGTCGGAGGTTCAAAAGAAATTCCTGTGGATGTACGAATCATTGCCGCCACTCACCGCAATCTCGAGGAATTAATTGATAAAGGACAATTCAGAGAAGACCTTTACTATCGTCTCAATGTGATTCCCCTGCATATTCCCTCACTGCGGGAGAGACCTGAAGATATCCCTTTAATCGCCCAAGTCTTAACCCGAAAGATTGCCAGAAAGCTTGGCAAATCCGAAGTGCACCTCACCAAGGAAAGCACGGATTTGCTCATGGCTCAGAAGTGGCCCGGCAATGTTCGTCAACTGGAGAATCTCCTGGAGAGAATCATTAATTTAAATTCGAACTCAGAGATCAAGCCCGATTCCTTCTATGAGTGGGCAGACTTGGCTCCGGCGATTCCTGTGTCTGAATCCGAAAGCACAGCTCATCAACTTATCATTCCTTTTGGCGAACCCTGGCCTCCCCTTAAAGACATTGTTGCTCAAGTGGAACGTCAAGTTTTACTTAAGGTGCTGGCGGAACATCCCTCTTCGCGTAAGGCGGGTAAAATACTGGGCGTTTCCAATACAACCATTTTAAATAAAATGAATTCCTATGGACTTGGCAAGATGGATGAACCCGAGGGATAATTTAAAGGAATAAGTAGAATGTGCAAAATTTTTTCACCATGTGATAAAAAAAGTTGTCAACTTTTCTTATCACATTTTTATTTTAGATATGTTTGTCCTTATTCTCTTGCAACGATTCGACAGTTACCCTATAAAATACAAGAAAATATCCTAAAATATTTAATAGTTTTGCAATTATTTTTGGCATGGGATTTGCATTATCATAAAGCACGCACTATTCAATTACATTATCGGGAGGAGAAATTTTATGAGCAACCAAGAAAACGGTATGCACCGCGGTCTAAAAAACCGGCATATCCAAATGATCGCTCTAGGAGGAGCGATTGGCACAGGTCTTTTTTACGGTTCTGCTGCAACGATTGAACTGGCCGGTCCCGCAATCACATTTTCCTATCTTATTGGTGGATTAGTTATCTTTTTCATCATGAGAATGTTAGGGGAAATGGCCGTTGATGAACCTGTTTCCGGATCGTTCAGTCACTTTGCCTATAAGTATTGGGGGGAATTTCCCGGATTTCTTTCAGGTTGGAATTATTGGTTCAATTATATCGTCGTAAGCATGGCTGAATTGACTGCCGTCGGGATCTATATCAATTTCTGGTTCCCTGACATTCCTCACTGGCTAACTGCCCTGGTATGCCTCGTCCTCATTACTCTGCTTAACCTTATTAGTGTCGGCACCTTTGGTGAATTTGAATTCTGGTTTGCGATTGTTAAAGTTGTGGCAATTATCGGCATGATTGTCTTCGGATTATTTCTTATCTTCTCTGGAATCAACGGTGAAGCTACAGGATTTGATAACCTTTGGATTCACGGCGGGTTTATTCCCAACGGCATGATTGGCATTTTGCTCTCTTTGGTACCTGTCATGTTCAGCTTTGGCGGAATTGAGCTCATTGGCATCACGGCCGGTGAAGCTGATAACCCGAAAAAATCCATTCCTAAAGCCATCAACCAAGTTATGTGGAGAATTCTTATTTTCTATGTGGGAGCCTTATCTGTCCTGATGGTTCTTTATCCCTGGAATCAAGTGGGTGCTGACGGAAGTCCCTTCGTTATGATCTTCTCGAAAATTGGCATTCCCGCGGCTGCCACCATCCTCAATGTCGTTGTTCTGACCGCTGCCCTTTCCGTGTACAACAGCGGCGTCTACAGCAATGGACGCATGCTGTACAGCCTGGCTATGCAAGGCAATGCTCCGAAGCTTTTTACCAAATTAAACAAACGGGGTATTCCTGTCGCCGGAGTGCTGGTCTCTTCGGGAATTACCTTAGTCGGTGTTATTCTCAACTTCCTGTTGCCCGGCAAAATCTTTACGTATCTCATGGCTGTAGCGATCATTGCCGCAGTTATTACCTGGACTACAATTATTATCGTAAACCTTAAATTCCGCAAGGCAAAAATTGCTCAGGGTGAAGGCGATGCTCTTCACTTTAAGACTCCCCTACACCCTTACACAAACTATTTTTGCGCCGCCTTCCTTGTAATGATTGTCATCCTTATGGCGTTTACTGAAAGCATGAAAATGGCTGTATGGGTGCTTCCCATTTGGTTGCTCATCCTCTGGATCAGCTTCAAAATCAAAAAATCAAGAGAAAGCAAATAAAAACCTTAGCATTGGCATGAATCTTGCATAAAAACTAAGACAGAACTCTGTTCCAATTACTATGCCAAATACCGACCGCTCATCATTTCGATAACCGGGGTATGAATAAAAATTAAATGGAGGTATTTGTTATGGCAATCAAGTATGTACCCGAACCGTTTCGTATTAAGGTGGTAGAACCCTTGCGGATGCTTACCCAAGAAGAAAGAGAAGAGAAAATCGCCAAGGCTAATTACAACCTTTTCAACTTAAAAGGAGAGGATTGCTACATCGATTTGCTAACTGACTCCGGAACCAATGCTATGAGCCAGGAGCAGTGGGCTGGTGTGATGAGAGGCGATGAGGCCTACGCTGGAGCTTCCAGCTACTTTAAA
The DNA here is from genome assembly GCF_900143285.1 of Desulfitobacterium chlororespirans DSM 11544. Taxonomy (NCBI): domain Bacteria; kingdom Bacillati; phylum Bacillota; class Clostridia; order Eubacteriales; family Desulfitobacteriaceae; genus Desulfitobacterium; species Desulfitobacterium chlororespirans. The sequence goes on along the minus strand of NZ_FRDN01000005.1, from coordinate 329,087 downwards.
CTCATGGAAGCGGGCAAGGATATTTTTGGCTTTGGCTATATCCAGCCTGTTCACCAAGGTCGGGCAGCAGAGAAAGTTGTCTTCCCCTTATTGCTCAGCGAAGGTAAATTTGCAATTTCCAATATGTTTTTTGATACCACTCGCGCTCATGTCATCTTGTCTGGTGCCAGACCTATTGACTGCGTAGTAGAAGAAGCCAAAGATCCATCAAAACGCGCTCCCTTTAAAGGAAATATGGACGTTGCCAAGATGGAAGAAGTGATCAAGGAAAAGGGTCCGGAAAACATTGGTTTGGTTGTCATGACCATCACCAACAACTCTGCCGGCGGACAACCCGTCTCCATGAAAAATCTTCGTGAAGTTTCTGCTTTAGCTAAAAAATATGGTATTCCTATGTGCATCGACGCAGCCCGCTATGCGGAAAATGCTCACTTCATCAAACGGGATGAATCAGAATACAAGGACGTATCCATTAAAGACATTGTTCGTGAAATGTTCAGCTATGGTGAGCTCTTCACTATGTCAGCTAAGAAAGACACTATCGTCAATATGGGCGGCCTCCTTGGTGTTAAAGATGCCGATTCGCCGCTGGTCTTAAAAATCAAAGCTAATTGCATTAGCTATGAAGGCTTCTTCACTTATGGCGGTCTTTCCGGTCGCGATATGGAAGCACTGGCCATCGGTCTCTACGAAGGAATCGATGAAAACTATCTCCGTTACCGGATTGGTCAAATGGAATACCTGGCAGCTCGCTTAGATGATGCCGGTATTGCCTATCAGTCCCCGGTCGGCGGCCACGGCGTGTTTGTAGATGCTGCTGCGATGTTCCCCCATATTCCTTACTATGAGTTTCCTGCTCAAGTTCTTTGCGTGGAGCTTTATAAAGAAGCCGGCATTCGGACTTGTGACATTGGTTCCTATATGCTGGGCAACGACCCGGATACCGGAGAACAGTTAAAGGCCGACTTTGAATTCAGCCGCCTTGCCATACCGCGCCGCGTTTACACCCAAGCCCATCTTGACATTATGGCTGATGCCTTGATAGAAATTAAGAATCGGGCCAACACCATTAAGCGCGGATATAAAATCACTTGGGAACCCCCCATTCTGCGTCACTTCCAGGCATCACTGGCACCCATCGAATAATATTACTGAGCGGGAAGCCCGGAAACCCCATTGTAGATAGGGCACCGGGCTTCCCTCATTTTTATTGACAAACAGTGATGCAAAAACATTCAGGCCGTTTTGAGACATCCATCTTTGATTAGTGTTATAATAAACTCACTATCAACATAAGCCTTTTAAACTTATTTGATTTGCTCCAAGAGCATTTAAACAGGAGGTTAATTTATGTCTATCAATGTTTTACACACCGATAAGGCTCCTGCCGCTATCGGTCCCTATTCCCAAGGAATCAAAGTGGGAAATTTGGTGTTCACTTCAGGGCAATTACCACTTAATCCTGTGACCGGTGAACTAGAAGCCGATATACGTCAAGCGACCCGACAATCCTTGGAAAATGTAAAGAACATCTTAGAGAGTGCCGGGACCTCCCTGGATAAAGTGGTTAAAGTGGTGGTTTTTCTGAGAGATATGAACGATTTTGCCGCCATGAATGAAATCTACGGAACCTTCTTTACAACGAATCCGCCTGCCCGTTCAGCAGTACAAGTAGCCCGCCTCCCCAAAGATGCCATCATTGAGATTGAAGCCATTGCTTTAGCCGACTAACATAGGGAAATACCAGCCACGACTTTCTCAGTCGTGGCTGTTTTTATCACTTTCAGAAAAGTATAAGCTTGCGCTATATACTTTCTGTTTTTCTATGCATACCGATAAATCTTTGCAAAAGACACATACTATAACAACTTAACAAAAGAGGTGTTTTGCATGATTAACGAATTGATGCTGCGTTTAATGAACCCTTTAACAGATGGTATGCTAAAGAACATGCTTACCGAGTCTTATCCAAATAACCCCATGGTCATGACCACAACCTTTGAAAAACTGACTTTGCGGGCTGTGATTGAAGCAGGGATTCGAGCAGAGACAGGAAAGGCACTTACAAGGCCAATGGGCAGCCCTCTGCGTTTATCCCCTTGGGAGCAGTTGTTATTGAACCCAAGACAGCTTTTTGAACTCCCTACCCCGGACGATACAATCATTGACACTAAAGTGGTCATCGGCCCCCAAGCCAAAAAGCCTCTCAAACTGGATACCCCTATTATCATCACCGGCATGTCCTATGGAGGTTCACTGAGTCTGCCCATGAAAATCGCTCTGGCCAAAGGGGCCTCAACAGCCGGAACAGCCACCAACACCGGGGAATCGGCAGTATCTGAAGAAGAGCGGGAGGCCGCTGACTTCCTGATCGGTCAGTATAATCGTGGCGGCTGGCTGAATTCTCCCGAGCAGCTGGAGCTGGTGGATGCCATTGAGGTTCAGCTGGGACAAGGTGCCTGGGGCGGTGCTGTCTCTTCTTCTGTAATGGAAGAGGATATGGATGAACACCTCCGGGTGCTCTGGAAAATCGATGAAGGAGGCAGCACCGGAAAGAGCTCCCGCTTTCCCGAAGTCAATTCACCGGAAGACCTCGTTAAACTCATCAAAAAGCTGAAAAAAGAGTACTCCGTACCGGTAGGAATCAAAATTGCCGCCACCCACTTTATGGAAAGGGAATTGGAAGTCATCGCCAAAACCGAGGCCGATTTTATTTGTATCGATGGCCAAGAAGGCGGAACCGCAGCCTCTTCCCCTACTTTGGAAGATGATATGGGCTTACCTACCCTCTTTGGCTTAGGAAGAACGATCAATTGGCTGAAAGGGCAGAACCTAAGGGAACAATTCACAGTCATCGCAGCCGGAGGTTTCCGTACTCCGGGAGAAATCCTCAAAGCCCTGGCTCTAGGCGCCGATGCCGTCTACATAGGGTCCATCGCTATTATAGCTGCACTCCAAAGTCAAATCACCAAAGCTCTTCCTCAGCATCCTGCTCATCAGTTGGCACTGTATAACGGCTCCCTTGCCGAGGAGTTTGATATAGAAGAAGGAAGCCGGTGTCTTGCCAACTTTCTCCTCTCCTGTCAGGAAGAGCTGAAAATGGCCCTTCAGGCCATGGGTAAAAAAACTATTCAGGAACTGGGCCGGGAGGACCTGGTTTGCCTGGATCCTGAGCTGGCCAGAAACCTCCAGATCGGCTATGCAGGCACTCCGGCAGCAAATTACTGGGGTTCCCCCCTGGCAGCCAGATAACACGATTGTAACCAGATAACTTCATTGCTATTTAGACAGGAAAAAGGAGGGGCAATCCCCTCCTTAACTAGTTTCTTCGACAGTGTCTCCTATTCATTTTCAAACACTGCCCTGTAAATTCTCTATCTAAGTCGTCTTATTCGTTGCCTTCTGCAGGTGCTTTGGTGACAACCACTTCACCCATGGTGGAAGCAAGGACTTCACTTTGCTGACCCTCCTCGGCAACGGTCACGACTTCCAAGTTGTACTTATAGGTCCCGGCTTCGCTGAAGGCTACTTTGAACTGGCTTGCAGCATTCAGGAAAGGGAACCCGGTTTCAGGACCATAAAAGGCGCTGTTCTCTGCATCCAAAGGAAGTGCTTGATAGGTTCCGTCATTTTCAAGATATTGAAGAACCATGTTCTCTTTATTCCCTTGGGTTAAAGTAATCTTGACGCGAACTTTGGTGGTAGCCGCTGCCGGCTCAGCAACAAAGCTGTTGGGAGCGGTGGTCACCGCAAAATCGACTGTTTCCCCTACAGTTAATTCTTCAGCTAATCCGGAAACGATAGCAGGTGCGGCAAGAAGTTTAGGATCTCCGGTTAACTCGGTATTTTGAACGGTAAATTTACGTCCGTCCTGGTATTGAATGGTGATGATAGCTTTGGTAGGGACATCTTCAACAGTTCCGTTGAAATCACCATAGGTCCAGTAACCATCGTTTTCAAAAGTGCCATCGATATTGAAGGGAGAAGAAAGCTGTTGACCGGTTAATTCAAAGAGCTTGGCATTTGTAGCACGGGTTGCTTTATTGGTTGCCAGGATGGTCTCTTTAATTTGCTGTTCTTCGCCATCTTCATCTTTAATCGTTTCTACTTTGACCAGGCTTACTTCAATGCTCTGTAAATCTACAGGAAGCTTATCCACTAAGGAAAATCCAACACTATAGCCATTAACTCCAGACGCTTGCATGACACCAAAGTCTTCAGCTTTGACGTGATTGAGGGCTTCTTGGTTAAGCTCTTCGGGATTACCGGCAAGCTTTGTATTAACGACTTCATAGACACGACCATCCAAATAAGTCACTTTGATAACTGCTTTGGTAGGAACATCGAGAACACTTCCGTTCCACTTACCGTAAGACCAGTAACCGTCAGCAGAAAAGTTTCCATCAATATTGAAAGGAGAGGAAAGCTGGGTTGCGGTGGGGTAAGAATTAAAGAGCTTATTCATACTGGTGTTTTTGGCAAGAACGGTTTCCCCTCTGTACAGGGTCACTTCAACACTTGCCAAATCCCGCGCGCTTCCATCAACGATTTGAAGTCCTACATTGTAACCGTTAACACCGGATACCTGCATGACAGCGAAATCTTGGGGACGCACATGGTTAAAGGTAAGAGCTTTGTCTGTAACAGCGGTAGTTCCACCTACAGCCACAATGCTCTTTTCTCCCAATTTAGGAAGCAAGAGATCTTCTGCTTTTTTGCTGAGTTCTTTTTGAGCCAAAACGATAGGAGAATTGGTTTTGGCGGCAAGAGCCGATACAACCAAGGCATCCACGAGATGCTCATCATAACCATTGCCCACATAAACCTTGCTATACTCCAGATCAGTGAAAGTTTTTAATACTTCCAAGTTAGTATCAAAACGGTCATCGCCAAAAATACGCATCTTGCTGTCACCATCGGTTCCGGGCAATTCTTCATATACTTCTTTGCTGATCAGTATTTCCCCACCCAGTACATAGGTTGCTTTCACTTGGTCCTTGATTTCATCAAGGTATGCCGCTTCGACTTCAGGCAGCCCATCTTGATCGGCCAGGAGTATAGGCATATTCTTCGCGGCAGCAATAGAAGCTACGGAAAGCGCATCGGCATATTTATATGCCGTGGTTATCATGATTCCCTCTACATCTTCAAGGTGGCTGGCAATATTTTTAGCCGTCTCGAAGCGATCTTTACCGCCTAATTCTTCTTTAATGGCGATTTCTAAATTATTCTCTTTAAAAATCTTTTCTAAAGCTTCTTTTTTAATGGCACCGCTTACGGTGTAAACTTCTTCTACTTTTAGAGTCTTAAGTGCTTCGATGGTTGCTTCCGGAATATCCGCACCATTGGTCAGCAGAATCGGTGCATCAATAGAATTAGCGAAAGGTGCTGCAGTCAAAGCATCCACCAAATTTTCCTGTTTGCCGGAAGCAAGAATCACTGCTTTAGAGGTTTCCCAACCTTCTGTGGCAACTTTCGCCGCAGTTTCAAAACGATTCTCACCGTGCAGACGATTCAATGATTCTTTACTTTCAGCAGGTACTTGGGTGTCTGCCAATACGGCCGCTGGCAAAGCTGTGCCAAGAACCATAGCTGCAGCTATAACACTGGATACGACACGAGCTCTTGTCTTCTTCATTCGAATATCTGCCCCCTATAATATAATGCTATTTCTGCGTCGGTAACTGCATCGTTTAGCAGCATAATGTATATATTATTGATATACCAATCTATATACATTATCTTGCTTTCTGCAATCACTCAACGCAATATCAATGTTATATCAATAATCCACATAAGTCACTAGTATATTATTGGGAATCAATAATATATACTTTTACAATATATTTATATATCATATATAATCAATATAATATACGTATGATATACAATACAATATACATCATAATATCGATTCAATAAGCTCGGCGTCAGTATAAACGTCTGTGTAAAGAACTAAAATAGTACAACTTGATCGGTAACTTATATAAGCCACATGGAATATTTTGGATTATAATAATGTGTAAGTGTGTATTGGGTAATGACTCGTTTATCCATATAGGAGGGAATGAAATGCATCTTTTCTCGCCGGCTAAGCCTCAAATCAATTCTTTAGATACTCCTCAGGCTAATTCTCGGTCCTTTCAATATAATATAAATAACCTTCCCGCAAGCCCCCTCTCATCTTCTTCACCATCTTCCACTCCTCCACAAACCCTCGAACGGCCATCTGCACAACTCCCAGCAAATTCTATTTTACAAAGCAATTTAAATCCCGTGCAGACCAACTTGACAAATTCGCAACCGGTTGCGAATTCTACCAGCACTCCGAATTTAACACCGAAACCTGCCCCACCAGCCCCGGCTGATGTTAACTCCGAACTCAAATCTCTTCTGCAAAAGCAAGGTGTTAATTTTCTGCAGAGCTTTGGCCCCGCTTTCGCCCGGGAATTTGGAGCACCCTTAGCACGAAATATCGCTCCCCAGCTTGCTGATCGTTTGGGTCCTCCCCTTGCTGAAAAAGTTGCTCTGCCCTTAATACAAAAAGTAGGCTTCCCTTTGGCAAAAAGGGTAGGCCTACCTTTAGCTAAAAAACTAGGTGGACTGGTTCTGAAACGAATTGGTCTTTAAACTCTTTTCCAAATCAATGCGGCTCCGATCATGATTAAAACCAGGGGCCACATTTTACTTATGCTCTCCCATACCGGGAACCACTGGTTGACCAGCAGAAAGATGCCAAGAATAATCAGAATCAGCCCAGCTGTCCTGCCGCTCTGAGAGTATTTCTTATTCGAACTATAGGATGATCCGGAATAGGATGTGGAGTTGGCAAAGGAATCTATTCCGAAATCCCGGGCAGTATTCTTGACGTTTTGGACAACTTCATCCACTATATCTTCTACATGTCCCCCCTGCCCTCCGGACGCAAGAGGGCCCTCACTCTGATCGCCGGGGACAACAAATAAGGCGGCAATATAAGGAAAGATGCCGGCTCCACCCATCAATAAGGTGATAAGAGCAACTAAACGAACCAGGGTGACATCTACATCGAAATACTCGGCCAGTCCACCACATACTCCACCGATCATTTTTTCCCTTGAAGAACGATACAAACGATTGGTCATAATTAAATTCCCCCTGCACCATCTCCAAAATTCGCTAAATAATTGTTTAATAATGATAGCACCCGCTGCGATTTGCCTCTAACTATCCCCTGCTTCACTTCATATATAATTTATACAAAGCGTGAGTGCCGCTGTTTTCCTCTCCCTCAGCAGCTAATTGTTCATAAAGTGCTCTCGCCAGCTCAAGACCGGGAGTCATCAACCCCATTGCTTTGGCTGATTCTAAAGCAATGTTCATATCCTTAATAAAATGCTTTACATAAAAACCCGGTTCGAAGTTTCCGGCAATCATCCTTGGCCCAAGGTTGCTTAGAGACCAACTGCCCGCTGCTCCTCCGGCGATACTGTCGAGGACCCGGCTGGGATCCAAGCCAGCTTTTTGAGCATAAGCTATCGCTTCGCAAACTCCAACCATTCCCGCCGCAATGGTGATTTGGTTGGCCATTTTCGTATATTGTCCTGCACCGGCAGGTCCATGCAGGATTATATTTTTACCCATCGCTGCAAAGATCGGCATAACCGCGCTGAATGCCCTTTCTTCTCCGCCCACCATGATGACCAGGGTGCCGCTTTGGGCCCCCACATCCCCACCGGATACCGGTGCATCCAAAATATCAATTCCACCGGCCTTCCCTGCCAGAGCAATCCTCTGGGCCAGAAGAGGACTGGAAGTCGTCATATCAATAAGAACACTTCCAGGCTTAGCATTGGCGATCAGTCCCTCTTCACTTAAATAAACTTCTTCTACATCCTTAGGATAGCCCACCATGGTGATCACCACATCGGATAACTTGGCAAGCTCGGCTACCGAATCCACCCACTGCGCGCCTGAGGAAAAAAGTTCTTCAGCACTGCTTTTCGTCCGGTTATAAACCGCTACAGAATACCCGTCCTTCAGGAGATTTTTGACCATGCTGCGGCCCATGACTCCAGTACCTACAAAGCCGATTTTAAGATTTCCTTTGCTCATTGTTGCTATTTCTCTCCTTCTGCAAAATCTACATTTGCCTTTCCTAAGCCCATTACTTCTTAACACTTCTATAATATTATAACAGCTTATCCTCCTCAGAGAAAATCAAAAGGAGCATCGCACCACCTTTAAGACTCTGCAATGCTCCATCAACTTTGCAAAACTGGACCTGTCCCTTTGATTCCCTTTCCTTTGATTCGCTTATCCTTTTCCGCCTTTGAACTCCGGTAAGGGTAAGCCAAGAATGCGCAGGTAGTGAATCGCTTCTCTTAAGACATGATCGGCCAGCAAGGGAAGGATCAGGGATCGCAACTGACAGCATAGGATGGCATCCGTTCCCGCGGCTTTAAAGTCCTTGAACTCTCCGGTTACCCGGATGGTTTCATTGGTAATTCTCCTGAAGCTCTGGTCGGGTACTGTTCCATTTCCCAACTGATTTAAGAGCTGTTCATAAGCTTGGGCAAAATGGTCAGCCTGGGTAATCATGGCCTTTTCTTTGGGGTCCAGCAAATGGCTGATCACTTCGGCATGCTCCTGCATAATATGGTCCCAGAACATTTGCATTTCCACCATGTGGCAGGTGGGATCCGTATACTGATGGTTTTGCAGTTTCCTGATCTGCTTCATATACATTTCTGTTTCTTTCATTTGATGTTCATACAGGGACGGGAAATTATGACTGGTGATACAGCACTGTAGAATTGCCTTTAATGCCCGTTCCGTATACTCATAGACACCGCCTGCACAGGCCAGAGCCTTTTCGTTTAATGCATAGACTTGTTCGGCTATTTCCTGCTCACAAGGAACCATACCCATCCCCACGCCCATATAAGGGTGTAAGCTCATGGTTTCTACAGTCAACTGAGAGTTTATCGGTATACAGGTAAGTTCCTGGGTCTTTTGCTCCGCCTTCAGGGTCTTATTGGTAAACAGCTCTCCCGATTTCATCACTTCAATGCCCACTTTTCCATCAGCCAAACAATTGGCTTCATGGAGAATTTCTTCAAACCGGCATTTGAGAGCATCCGCTTCCTGCATCCAATCTGCGTCTTTACACATAAAGCCGCTTTCCAAAAAGATGAGATGCTCTTTTATAATCCTGGCCCAAAAAAGATGCAATTCCAGGGATTCCCGAATGAAATCGCCAGTCATTGGCAGGGTACTCATAGAGACAACTCCTTTCCATAAATGCCCCAGGGCATAGTTTTTTCTGACACAGCATATTCAGAAAGAGCGTCTATAGCAACCTATCCACACAATCCTTTTTATTCCATTACGCAGTTTGAGTCCTGCTCTTTATAGCAAAACATCAAATATAGACAAATTACCCATTCCGATATACTAAGAAAGACTGTAAGAGGCCTTCACACCTCTTACAGTCTTTCTCATTATCCTTGTATTTTGGATGCGCCCTCCAATTTAACGATTGGATTGCAACGCTTTGACTAAGGCATAAGCAGCTTCGGCACGAGTCATTTTCTTGGTGGATTCAAATTTATTTCCCTCGATGTTCATGACGCCCAGCCCCTTGGCTAAAGCAATATAACCAAGACTACCATCACTAAAGGTATCGGCATCCTCATACGGAGCCTGGAAGAGCTCCTCAAGCTGAGCGATCTTCTCCAATTGCAGCATCCGAACCACTAATTTGGCTTGAAACTCACGGCTGACCTGATCATTCAGTGACAGGTTCTCTTTGACCCACCCCAGTTCCTTGACTTGCTTCAAGAGCTCTTCATCGCTTAATCCTTGATAGGACCAGACGCCATTCTTGGCGATCAGCATGGAGCTTAGCAACGATTTTACGGTGACATGCTCATCAGGTCTGAATTGATCACCATACTCACCAAATGCTCCGGCCTGGCCAAGGAGTCTGATTTCTTCCTCAGCGAAGCTGCCTGAGATATCACTGAAGTTATAGGGTCTTGGCTGCTCCTTAATGGGCTTGCCTTGCCAATCAAGGAATTCACCGGTTTTAGCATCCATAATGTTGGAAACGGCAAAACTGTTGTCCATTTTAGGTTGATACACTAAGCGGATATCTGATAATTGACCATTCTTGTAAATTTGAACATATTTAAGTTCCAAAGGTCTTTTCGTTAAGAAGGTATCCTCACCTTGTTTTTGGTCCATGGCCTGGGAGATATTCGGGAAATTCACATCAGCGAAATCCATGTTATAGCTGACAACTTTTTGGGTATTGCGTTCTACGGAGACGGAGAAACCGTTGCCGGGGACATGTACTCCGTTAACAACCCGCTCATAGCTGAAATCGTGGTTGGGTTGATCTTCGGGATACTTTTGACCATTGTCCATAGCCTCTAAATACTCAACCTGCTGAACCCGGTCAGGTTGAATTTTCTTGATGAAAGCATCGGCAATTGCTTTTGCCGCAGTTCGCTCAATAGCATCCGGGCTTTTGGGCTGTTGGTTAGGAGAATAGGTACTAAACCCAAGGACTTCACCAGTGGCCGCATCCACCCGGGCAGAGGCATAGTTGTATCCATCCGTGCTTTCCTCTTGACTCCAATCAAAGGACCAGACACGTTTCTGGCTTAAGCCACCTTCCAAGCCAAGATTGGCACCGCGCAGAGTGAGGCTGTCCGGTATTTCCACCCATTTCTTGACGCTTTCAATAGCCTGCTCCTTCGTAAGCAGTTTAGATGCATCATCCACTTCTTTTTGTTCGGCCGGCGCTAAGGCATTTTCTGAGGACTTCGCCATTCCACCCATACCACCGATTGCGTCCAAAGCGGCATCACTATTAATCCATTCGCCAGAGTTAAGCTTTAGGGGTTCCCCCGTTTTTGCATCAATCATACCGCTGAAAGATTGATTGCTTAATTTGTAAACTAAAAGGGCATCTTTCTTGGCATCTTTTTCCTGACTATCCAGCGGTCTAATGCCGTAGTTAAGGAAATATTGCAGCTGGAGAAGATTACTTTTTACAAATGCCTCACGAGCCTTGTCTGCACTGATGACATCCTTGAGATCGGGAATGCTTTCTTTGCTCCAGTTGAGAGAATAGCTTGTAATCGTACCATCATAAGCATTCACTTGAACTGATACACCATTGCTTGGGAAAGCAACGCCATTGGCCACCCGCTTCCATTGCACGGAATAGGTCGTATAGCCATAATCTATGACAGGAGTGATTTGTGTGTTTTCCGGCACCAATTCCATCTGATTGAGCCGATCTCCCAGAATTTTGTTCACCAGACCCTGAGCGATATCTTTAGCCTCTGCATAGGAATATTTGGGAACACTGGTCTGCGAAGATGAACTTGCAGGATTCCAGCTGTTCATATGAATGATTTCACCGGTGCTTACATCCACTTGAGCGTTAAAACTACCTCCGGCATCATCTGTGGAATTCCAATTTAAGGACCAAGTCTCTCTTTCATTATAGTTATTGTAGCCCGAAGTAAACTTTGTATAGGCTGCGGGAATAGTAAAGTTATTTTTAACGAGTTTAATGGCATCTTCCAAACTCACTTTAACCTGTGCCGGCGCGGCAATTGTTTCTACCGCACTTATGGTTTTCGCACTCACCTCAGATGCCGCCATCACGGAGGCAGGTAGTGTACCCTGCACTAATAAGGCCACAGCCATAGGAATTGCTAACTTATGCATTTTTTTCTTATTCATTTTTCCATTCCTTTCTTACCTTGTCTTTTTCAACCTCTATTACCATTATAGACGAAAAACTCACGACCAATATGACGCTGAAAAGCAAAGCAAAAATAAATTAATTATTGTTAATCATTATGCTTTTATTACTATTTATAATATAATACATTTTTCTAAACATTTACAATAATCAGAAGGTGTTTTGCTTTTTTTGCAGAATAGTTATATAAGTACTAAATTGAACAGGAGTGAGAAGAAAATGAAACGCAGCATTTGGGCCTTTTCCGTTCTCTTAGCTACCATATTTCTTCTTGGTCATTGGATTCCTGGTTTTTCGGCGCACTCTACTCTTAATTCCTCCGCTCAACCTGCTCTGGCCGCTGCTTTCACCGACCCCATTACCCCAACCGAGCGCAAGGAGATAGAAACTTTAGCACTCGATTTTACAAAAAGGTATTATACTTATACTTTGGATAACTATTTGGAAGAAGGTCTAAAGCTTCTGCCCCTTCTGACACAAGATTATCAACCGATCTATAGGAGTTCTCTTGAGAAAAGCTTCACCGCAGCCGAAGCCGTTAACGCCAGGTCGACCGTGGAAAGCGCCTTAGTCCTGGATCTGGAAAAAACTGCTCCGGATTCAAGCTTAGTTAAAATGCAATTTAAAGCAAAGGTTCTGACCCATGATGTCGTAACCTTGAATCGCTACAGTGTTGTTTTAGAGTTAATAAAAGATGATGATGTATGGTTGATTAATGATATAGTGGAAGAAGAGCCTGTTGCCTTTGCCAATCTTCAGGATTTACTCTAATTCCGTAAAATTTTTAATTAAGCTTAACAGCTGATAAGGTAGTAAAACTCCCGTGAAAATGGTCTGTGACTCACATAGACCTTTCTATCGGGAGTTTTTGTTTCTGTATCATTCGCATATTAAATTGCTCATGAGGTGATATGCCGAGTCTTTAAATCTTAGAGAAAAAACAACCAGGTCACTACTCCAAAGAGGGGAAGCAGAATGCAGAAGCTATACACCATATAGCCAAAAAAGCTGGGCATTTTCACTCCGGATTCCTCAGCAATAGAACGGACCATAAAGTTAGGTGCATTGCCGATGTAGGTGACCGCTCCGAAGAACACGGAACCGGCGGAAATCGCCAGGAGATATAAGGGCTGATCGGCTAAAAACTGAGCCACGGCAGGCGCTTCAGCCATACCGGGGTAGAATTGCCCTAAAGCGGTACTAAAGAAAGTCAGATAGGTTGGGGCATTGTCCAGAAAGCTGGATAATGCTCCGGCAATCCAGAAATATTGAGCCGGTTCTTTAACTGCCGCAGTGATAAAAGACAAGGCTCCGGACTCTCCGGCCTTCAAAATCGCTAAAGCAGGCGCCATAGTAACAAAGATGCCGAAGAAAAGATAAAGAATCTCCAGGATGGGGCCCCAGGAGTATTCGTTTTCTTCACGAACTGCCCTGGGTGTGATTTTCATGGAAATCACCATAATGACCACAAGAACCAGATTGCGAATAACATCCTGCCAGCCAAGATGAACCCCCAAAATCGATACTTCACTCATCTTAACATAACCGCTAAAAAGAATCACACCAATAATTACGGCTAACAGAATAAAGTTTTGGGCCCCTAGAATTTCTAACTTTTTCCCTGGCGCCGAACCTGCACCGGAAAGGTCTTGAGCTGCCGCTCCATCGCCATAAAATGAAGCAAGGGCCAGGCCCCCTTCTTTTTGCTCTTTAGCCAGATAGTACTTATCAAAAGCAATATAAATGAGTAATAGCCCGGCCAGTACGACAGCCATGGGAGTAATAAGACGCAAGGTCCAAAAGAAAGGGACTCCATGCAAAAAACCCAGGAAAAGCGGCGGATCCCCTAAGGGGGTTAATGCTCCTCCTACATTGGCAACCATGAAAATAAAGAAGACCACCATGAAGGCCTTATACTTACGATCTTTATTCACACGCAGGAAGGGGCGGATCAATAGCATAGCAGCTCCTGTAGTCCCCATCCATGAAGCAACAATAGCTCCGATTGTCAGGAAACCTGCATTGACCCAAGTGGTCCCCTTGAGGGATGTACGAACTAAAATTCCACCGCCCACTGTAAATAAAGAGCCGATGAGAACAATAAAGGGGATGTAATCAGCGATAAGCAAATGGAGCAACTCATCAACACCTTGTTTTCCATAAACTACGATCAACGGAACCGCAAGCAATGCTGCCCAGGCAGCCGATACCTTCCCAAAGTGATGATGCCAGAGCTTAGGGAACAGAACAGGTCCGAGGGCTATGGACAACAACATACCGACAAAAGGAATGACTGAATATAATGGTAATAATGTTCCTAAAGAGTGTTCCATTTTTCCTCCTTAAATTTTTCGGCAGACAAAGCAGCTTTTTTTTAATAGCTCGCTCAGCTTTCGCACCACGAAAGAGAGCTCAAAACAGAAAAAGTTTGTTTACCTCTATGTTACAACACAACTCTCCTTATGAACAATACTAAAAAGCACAACTTTCTGTTTCTATTCAGTTTCACAATTATCACAATGGAGTTAAAAAACGGAATTAACCAAAAGGGATAGCATCCGCTAACAAATAATTAAAATTAGCTGCCATTTTCCCATAGACGCCGGTACTGACCTTCTTTTCTCATCAACTCTTCGTGTTTCCCCTGCTCAAGAATTCTTCCCTTCTCCAACAACAGTATTTCATCCATATCTTTAACAAGTTCAAGATGATGAGTAATCACGATGAGTGTCCTATCCTCGGTCAAAGCAAATAGTTCTTCTTTAAGCTCCCGTTCCGTAACCGGGTCCAGTCCACTGGTCGCTTCATCAAAAATAAGGATAGGAGCATCTTTAAGTAAGACGCGGGCAATGGCCAGACGCTGCTGCTGCCCACCGGAAAGCTTCATCCCCTCTTCACCGATTAAGCAATCATATCCCTGAGGAAGAGAAAGAATAAAATCATGAATTCTTGCTCTGCGAGCTGCTTCGTATAACTCTTCGTTAGTCGCTTCCAGCTTGGCCAATAAGAGATTTTCTTTGACTGTAGCATGAAAAAGATAAGGTTTTTGAGCAACTATACCCATGTTTTCCCGAACAACCTGAGGAGTTAATTCTTTGATGTTTACTCCGCCCAAGCGGATTTCCCCGGCAGAGGGTTCCCAAAATCGAACCAATAGATTAACAAGGGTGCTCTTCCCCGCTCCGCTTTGACCCACGATACCAATCCGTCTGCCGCTTGGTATCTTAACAGAAATGTTATCCAATACCCAGGGGCCGTCCGGCTCATAGCGAAAACGCACATTCTCAAAGGCAAGCTCAGGTTCACGATTTTGAAAGCTCCACTTTTCCTCCGCTCCATCATTGAAGCCGGGGGCATCCAGCCCGCCTTTCTCCTTCTCCAGAAGCTGATGTCCTTCATCGATTAAATGCTTAAGGCGCCTTCCCGCCGCCTCATTTTCCTCCAAATAAGGCTGGCCGGCCGGCAGGGTCGCTACAGCCTCGAAACTACTCAGTACCCCTAAAGCCAACATACCCAATAAAACCCCGTCAAGCTGTCCTCCCTCTACGAGAATTATTCCCAGAACCAGGACAGCCAGCATTCCTAAATGAGTGCTCATCCCCATCAGGGCATTTGCTGTTCCTGTTACCTTAGCCATTCTTCGTTCAGAGTGACTGAGTTCATTTTGGGCTTCTTGAATCCGCTGCAACACAGCTTCGGTCTGTCCAAAGGCCAGCATTTCCGGCATTCCCTGCAAACTATCCAAAATAAAGGTATACATCTTGGCTTTGGCCTGAATTTTCATCTGGCCGATACCCTTTCCTAAAGCCCGGACAAGCAAAGGAAGAACAACGCCTGCAGCCAGAAAAAAAGCCGCCAGGATCATAGTGAATCCTTGATTAAAATAAGCAAGAAAACCTCCATAGCCGAGCAAAACCAGCACGGCCACAAGAGGAGGAGCCAGGACCCGCAAAAACAGATTTTGCTGTACTTCCACATCCCCCACAATGCGGCTGAGCAAATCCCCGCTGCGCAACTCTTTAAGCCGGGCAGGAGCTAATGGTTCAATCCCCTCATAAACAATCATCCGCAGACGGCTTAACACCCGAAAGGTAACATCATGGGAAACCAGGCGTTCAAAATAGCGGAAAACCGCCCGGGAAATCCCAAAGAAACGAACCCCCACAATCGTGATCATCAAATCCATAATCGGGGGCTGCAAGGCTGCCCGAGCCAGCAGGTAGGAAGAAGTCGCCATCAAACCGATGTGGCTGGTAACGGTCAGGGCACTTAACAGCAAAGCCAAACACACCCTGGGCCAGAGAGGAAGCATTTCTTTGATAATCCACCCCAGATTTTTCATTCCTCATCCCTCCCATAGGTGCTTACGAAATGGGTATATAGTCCTTGATTATTGAGTAAGGTCCGTGGAGAGCCCTCCTCAATAATCCTCCCCTTATCAAGTACCAGGATCCGATCCGCCTGAATCGTCGTCCTCATGCGATGGGTAGTAAAAATTACAGTCCTGCCCTGACAAAGGCCCTCCAAGGCTATCAGCAAATCCTTTTCATTTTCGTTATCCAAGCCGCTGGTCACTTCGTCCAACAGCAACAGAGGTGCATCCTTAAGAAAGGCCCGGCTAATGGCTATGCGTTGCGCCTGCCCTCCGCTTAAGCGAGCCCCTCCCTCGCCCACAAGGGTATCATAGCCTTGGGGAAGTTCGGTGATAAACTCATGGGCCATGGCCAGTTGTGCAGCCTTTACCACGTCTGCTAAAGCTGCCTCAGGGTTACCGAAGCGAATATTCTCCATAATCGACCCGGCAAAGAGATAAGTTTTCTGGGGAACGTAAGAAATCATCTCCCGCCAAGTTGCCGGCGGGATCCTGGTTAATACTGTATCATTAATCAGTATCTTTCCCTGTGTCGGTTCTACAAACCTAAGCAGAATCTGCAGAATTGAGCTTTTGCCCGCGCCACTGGGTCCAATTAGAGCCACCCGTTCACCAAGGCGGAGGGTAAAGTTAATATCCTTTAAAACCCTTTCCCCCTCTTGCTCATAGCACAGATCCACCTGTTTAAATGCCAGCCAAGGCGCACCTCGATCTCCCCTGAACAAATGACCGGGCTCCTTTGCCTCTCTGCCCAATCCAGCCGCATTCAACTCAGATTCCAGTTGGTTCTCTATCTCTAAGACTTCGAAAATACGCTGGGCAGCATTGCTCCCGGAGAGTCGCGCATGAAAAGACAAACCAAGGGTTCTTAAGGGCAAATAAAACTCCGGAGCTAAGATCAGAATGAAAAGCGCCTCAGCATAAGGAACCGTGCCATTAATCAAACGAAGACCCAAGGTTACGGCAATGACTGCGGTGCTGATCATACCCATAAACTCCAGGACAAAAGCCGATAAAAAAGCTACTTTCATGACGCTCATGGTATTCTTCCGAAAGGCCTCGCTGACCCGGCCGATCACTGTAGCCTGGTCCTTACTCCGCCCGAACAGCTTCAGGGTGGTTAAGCCTTGAAGCATATCAAGAAAATGGGCGCTCATACGGCTTAAGCTTTGCCATTGCCGTAAAGACTTTTTCTCAGCAAGTTTGCCAATCAGGATCATGAAGAAAGGAATGAGGGGGCCGGTTATGATTAAGACAAGAGCAGATTGAAAATCCTTAGGCAGGAGAAAAGCAAACGTAAGCACTGGTACTAAAACAGCTAAAATGAGTTGAGGGACATAGCGGGCAAAATAATCATCCAAGGCTTCAATTCCCTCTACGGCTGTGTTGAGCAGCTCCCCTCCCCGCTCACCCCGGGCATACACGGGCCCCAGCGCAAGGATCTTATGCAGAAACTGCACCCTTACCCTTTCCTTTACCCGGATGGCCGCCTCACGGGCAGTTACTTCACTGCAATACTGAAAAATTCCGCGTACTCCGATGACACCCAAAATAGCCAGAAGATATCCTTCCACTTGCCCAAGAGGTGCGTCTTCCAGAAAGACTTGGGCAATCACCTGGGAGAGCAGCCAGGCCTGAATAATCGCCAGCACAGCTATTCCTACGCCAAGGGCTATGGTTCCTGAAAGGTATCTTTTAACATGTTTGCCTTCCCGCATCAAACGCTTATCAAGCATAATTTAAAAAGGGGCAAGAATCACTTGCCCCATCCCCCTAAAATTAAATATCTTATCCTTAGTTTACATGATTGATAACTTTTCAGCAATTATTATTGATTTCCTGCTTAATAATGAACATCCTTCGCTGTGACCCGTTTGCGGAATACCCAGTAGGTCCAGATCTGATAAGCCAAAACAATCGGCACTAAAGTCAAAGCGACTATCGTCATGATCTTTAAGGTGTAGGGGCTGGATGAAGCACTATAAATATTCAGGCTCCATTCAGGATTCAGGCTGGACACCATAACCCGTGGGAAAAGTCCTAAGAACACGGAGAGCACCAAAGATGCAATAGTCAGGCTGCTGGCTATAAATGCCTTGCCAGCGGCTTTCTTGTAAGTGAACAGCACGGTCAGAATCATGGCCAGGGCACAGACCAGAATTCCCAGGGTGGCCGGAGTGCTTAAGAAAAGATCAGTTTGGAAATAGGTCATAGCCGCGAGAAGGACAAGAACTACAAGAGCTGCAACGCTTACTGCTTTAGCTATGCCCCAAGCCCGCCGAACCATTTCACCTTCCGTCTTTAAGGTCAGATAGAGGGCGCCATGTACGGTGAATAGAAGGAGAGTAGTGACTCCGCCAAGGAGTGTGTAAGGTGATAAGAGGTCAAAGAAGGTCCCCACATACTGCATCTCCCCATTGATAGGCACACCCCGCAAGATATTGGTAACTGCCACACCCCAGAGAATGGCACTAAGCAAGCTGCCGACGAAAATTCCTCCATCCCAAGCGGAGCGCCAGCGCGGAGAGCGATCACTGCTGCGGAATTCAAAAGCTACGCCGCGTACGATCAAAGCCACCAGGATAAAGAAAAGAGCTAAATAGAAACCGCTGAAGAGAGTGGCATACCAGTTGGGGAATGCGGCAAAGATAGCACCGCCCGCGGTAATCAGCCATACTTCATTGCCATCCCAAACCGGCCCGATGGTATTGATCACGATGCGGCGCTCGGTATCGTTTTTACCCATGAAGGGGAGAAGAATCCCTACCCCATAGTCAAAGCCTTCCAAGAAAAAGAAACCGATGAAGAGTACGGAAATCAGGATAAACCACAGAATATTTAAGTCCATAATGATGCCCCCTTCGCTACATCAGTTGAGGAATCTTCATCCTCAGCCTCAACAGGTCCACGCTTGACGAACTTCAGAATGAGGTACACATCAACAATGGCTAAAATACCATAAAGCAGAGTAAAGCCAATCAGGCTGGTCCAGATATAGGCAGCGGGTACAGAAGTGGAAAGTCCATCCGCCGTCTTCTGCAGACCATAAACAATCCAGGGCTGACGGCCTTGTTCTGCCAGGAACCACCCCGTCAAGTTGGCTATATAGGGCAATGGAATCATCCAGGGAAGAAGCTTTAAGAACCACATCGTATTTTCGAAACGCTTCGTCTTATATAGGAAAGCCCCCAGCAAAGCGATCAGGACCAATAAACTGCCGACACCCACCATAATCCGGAAAGACCAGAACAAGGAGGTAACCGGGGGAATATAATTTCCCTCGCCGTACTTTTGGACAGCTTCAGCTTGTAATTCATTCATCCCTTTGACCTCAGCATCAAAGGTTCCATAGGACATAAAACTCAATACACCAGGAACTTTAATCTCAAAACTGTTGGTATTGTTTTCTTTATCGACAATAGCAAACACATTGAATCCGGCAGGGCTCTCTGTTTCCCAATGGGCCTCAGCGGCAGCCATCTTCATAGGTTGGGATTCAACCAAATGCATGCCTTGAGCATGGCCGATGCCCAGGACACCAAAAATACTAATGATGCCGAAAATCAAAGCAAATTTTGCCGACCGCATGAAAACATCCACATGCTTTTTCTTGGCGAGATGATAAGCACTGATTCCTAAGACAAAGAAGGCCCCCGTAGTAAATCCGCTCAGCACAGTGTGCGGAAATTGATAAAAAACGTGCTGATTGGTCACTACGGCCAAAAAATCCACCATTTCTGCACGGCCATTGCGTAGGACATAACCCACAGGTTCCTGCATAAAAGAATTGGCGATTAAAATCCATAAAGCCGATAGATTGCTGGCAATAGCTACAAGCCAAATGCTCATACAGTGGACTTTCTTGGATAATTTATCCCAACCAAAAATCCAAACCCCTAAAAACGTCGATTCAATAAAAAACGCTAAAAGTGCTTCAATCGCCAAGGGTGCTCCAAAGATATCCCCCATGAACCGGGAATACTCAGACCAATTCATCCCAAATTGGAATTCCTGGACTAACCCTGTCACGACTCCCATGGCGAAGTTAATGAGAAAGAGCTTACCCCAGAACTTGGCCATTTTCTTATAGGTTTCATCCCCCGTCCTGACGTACCAAGTTTCCATGAGGGCAACGAGGACGGATAGCCCCAGAGTCAGCGGCACAAATAAAAAATGATAGGATGTTGTCACCGCAAACTGCAACCTGGATAAGATTAGTTCGGTCAACTTTATTTCCCCCTTACCTTTCTTAATTATCATATACTATGTATAAGAACCTATTTATATTTATTATAAATCTAAAAAATAAATACGTCCAGAGTTTATGTGAATTTTTTAGTTTTCTACGAAAATAGTTGCTGTGAAGACATTTTTATGGATTAAAAAAGGCTGATGCTTTTAAGATCTCCCACATCAGCCTGCCTCAATTACACTATTTTTTCATTAGTTACCTCTGTACAGATCCACATGGAAATCTTTTCAATCCTCTTTATAATATCATAATTAACAGGAGTTATCCAGCATCTTAAAACCTGCCAATAATGAGTTCATACTTTCCTGATCTTTGATGGCCACCCTGATATAGTTTCCTTCCAGCCCCGCAAAGTTTCCGCAATCCCTGACCAGGATTCCCTGTTTCCCCAATTCCTGAATGAGGGTTTTTTTCCGTTTGCCGGCATCGCCCCGATCGGTACCTGAATCTTTCGCTTCTAAGACTTGAATCAGGGCAAAATTAACCTCACTGAAATATAAACGCAGATCAGAATACTTCTTTTCCTTGCTCCCTTCAGCAAAACTCCGGTAAAATGACTCTTTGCTTGCTTGCAAAAGCTCCCTTACCCGCTTCCCATATTCTGCATCAGCCAAAGCAGCCAGCCCGGCTTCTTCCGCCAAGCTGTTAACAGCCCAAGGGTCCCGTTGTTCCTGCAGACGGCCAAGTAGTTTGGCGGCCCCAAAGACTGCCCCCAGACGCAGTCCTGGAATAGCATAGAATTTGGTTAAAGAATATAACACCAACAGATTAGGATACCTTCGTAAATACGCTTTGCCTGACCAGCGGGTCTCATCCTCCATAAAGTCAACAAAAGATTCGTCTAAAACAACCCAAGTCTGATGTTTTAAGGCCAGGTTGAGAATCACTTCAAACTGCTGTTTCGACAGGGCACTACCGGTAGGATTATGAGGTGAATTGATAAACACCAACTCGTTTTCGGCGAGAGCTTGCTCCCATTCTCTATGACTTTCTTCGTCCTGAAAAGAAAGCTCCCCCCACCCCTTTACGCCAAGGATAAGCTTATTTACCTCTGCGCCACAGGCCAGGGCCGCCCGTTCATATTCACTAAAGGCCGGTTGGGGTATCAGCACTTTGCGGGGGCGGAGACCGTGGAGAATCAGAAAAATCAACTCACCGGCTCCATTGCCCAGAAGTATCTCTTCATCGTTAAGAGCGTAATATTCTGCCATCTTTCCCCGGAGACGCCGATAATTCGGATCAGGGTAATGAATTATGTTGGCAACTCCTTTTTGAAGGGCTTCCCAAACTCCCTGAGGAGGACCAAATGGATTAATATTAGCGGACAAATCAATAAAGTTCTCTCTCCCATACTGTGCCGAGGCGTCCAACAGATTTCCGCCATGCATTCATAACCCCTCCTTCAGTACCGCCATCATAAGTCTCCACCCATTCCACTAAACCTGGCCGGAATTGAATACGGCTTTCTCTCTCGAGATTCTTTTTTTCAGTTGTGGAGAAGTCCGGGGGAAAAATCCCCGCCAGCAGGGTTCCGCTATGAGCCGTAATGACCCCTAGCCCTCCTTTGCTTAATGTCCAAGCGAGAAACTCCTCAAAAAAGGGTTTAGGATTAATATCCTGATTGCAACGAGCACTTATGGTGCCGGCTTGGGCGATTTTCTCTAAATCTCTTTGCGCCATCCCTTCATAAAAAAGAGCCAGAGCGCTCTTGATCTTACCTTCATACTGGCGATAATGACCCGGCAAATCTCTGCGGGCATTAAAGGCCAGCGTATCTAAAAATCCCCCTCCATCCAACATCAGCAGCTGAGCCGAAATCTTCGGTCCCAGGAATTTAATATAAGTGCCGTCTCCATGAGCTAATTCCGTAACTCCCGGAAACATGATCGGGTCAGAAGGCTCTATGGCCAAGGCTAAACGCGCCTGTTCCTCAGACTGCCAAGATATGGCTAAAGCCTGAGCTACCGCGCTGACCGCTGCGGTCATATCCGCAGTGGAGCTGGCCATGCCTTTGCCGATGAGCAATTGGGATTGCATATGAATCTTGCCTGTCAAAGGGGGCAGATTCTGAATCCTGGCAAAGCGCTCCAAGGCCTGGCGGGTCTTTTCTTTACCCTTGGGAAGTTTCCAAATCCAGTCCTTAGGCTCCTGCTGATGGCCGGAATTGTTCCCATTGACGGATTCCGAAAAAAGAATTTCCGCCTTTGCCTCCACAAACCGGTTGATGGGACAACCAACTAAAAAAGGGGTGCCGTCTTTCGCTCCTTGAACCCATTCTCCACAGGTTCCGGGGCATTTCGCCCAACCTAATCCCTTCATCAGTATTCAATCCCCCTTCGGCTGCGTATCCCTGCTTGCAAAGGATGTTTAAGGGGATTAAGCTCCCACCAATGCTCCACAAAGGGAAGTAACTCCTCGGGCATATCCCGCCCGGTCAAAATCCAATCCAGGCCTTCAGGCTTTAGCCCGATCAGTTCGTGCAGTATCCCTATTTCCAGGAATCCCTTATTCAGGGCATGACTCACTTCATCAAGAATAATAAGACCCCAATCTCCTTCTTCAATCTGTGTCTTGAGAAACTCGACTCCTTGTGCCACAAGAGGCAGAGCAACATTCGGATCCCGGTTCTGGCGAAAACACTCCCCACAGCCGCTGCAATGCCTTAAGCCTGTTCGAATCATACCCGACCAACGGCAGCCTACACCAAATTGGATTAAGGGTATACCTAAACGCCCCATGGTATAAAGCTCGCCCATATAGGTACTTCCTTTGAGGAATTGAACCATCAGAACTTTAATACCCTGTGACTGTGCCACCAGGGCCTCCCCCAGGGCTGAAGTGGTTTTCCCTTTTCCTTTGCCTGTATACACTCGAATCATGCCTATGCTCCTTGCCGTATATGCTCCGCCCAATGTTGTAAAAGCTCCGGTTGCCCTGCAAAGTTGATATGAAGATAGGAGGCCACGATATTATCCCGTGCATAGCCGTCCATTCTTAGGGATTCTTTTCCTTTAACCAGCTCGAAAGCAGGAAAAACCTCATCGTCACAACTTAAATAGTTTACTTTTGAATAATGAAATTCATGACCGTAGACCCTATTTCCTGCCTTACTCAGAAAATTATCCCGGCGAAAGATTCCCTGGCGGTAGCCCATGCCCTGGAGCTTTGACGCCATCTCCGCCGCAATGGGAATCAGTCCGGCCATGGGGTAGGTTCTGCCTTCGAAATCCGTAACTTGGGTGCCCAGATACATATATCCCCCGCACTCCCCGTAGATAGGCTTCCCTGATCGGGAGAACTGTCGTAAGGATTCCAAAAAACTCTGGTTTTGGCTGAGCCTTTCTAAATGCAGCTCCGGGAATCCGCCGCCAAAAAAGAGCCCATCCAATCCATCCGGCAGAGACGAATCATTAAGAGGGCTGAAGGGAACCAAGGCAAACCCCAGGCTCTCTGCACAATCCAAAGCATCCTGATAGTAAAAGGAAAAGGCCTCATCCCTGGCCACTCCCAAGCGCAGGGGATGTTGATTACTCGGTTCTCCGCCCCATGGAGCGGTGCCCTTAGGGCAAGTTAGCTCAGCGACAGACGGCTTTTCCGGCGGAGCTTCCTGTATAACCCTTTGCTGCATAATTCTTTGGATCTGTTCCAAGTCAATGGTGCGGGCCACCACGCTGATCAGCTCCTCAAAAAAACTGTCCCGGAAAGCTTGTTCCTGAGAAGGGACCAGTCCCAGGTGCCGTTCCGGCAAACGAATTCCCTCTTCCTTAGGCAGCACTCCCAAGATGGGGACTTGAATTTCACTAAGGGCTTCACGCAGCAAGCTTTCCTGGGCTGGAGATTTCACCCGATTGAGAATGACTCCGGCGATCTTGACCCCAGGATCAAAGGTGCAAAAGCCATGGACTATAGCCGCTGCACTGCGTGATAAATTGCCCGCATCCACAATCAGGACCACAGGGACATCCAGCAGTTTGGCAATATCCGCACTGCTTCCATACCCTTTTGTTCCGGATACCCCATCGAAAAGTCCCATAACTCCTTCGATGACCGCCCAGCAATCCTGAGAAGTTCTTGCAAAAATCGGAATTAATTCTTCTCTAAGCATCCAGCGGTCTAAATTTCGGGAAGAACGGCCCGTAGCCAAAGTATGATAACTGGGATCGATATAGTCGGGACCAACTTTATAGGGCTGTACAGGCAGTCCTTTCTGAGCCAGAGCAGCCATAATCCCTGTAGCGATAGTCGTTTTGCCGACGCCGCTATGGGTTCCGGCGATAAGAATACGGGGAGGCAGGGGATAGGGCATTGTTTTCACCTCTTTAGTAAAAGATTTTGGGGGTAGGGGGCTGCGTTTGGGCTTTGTTCAGGCTGCATTTGAGCTGTGTTTGCAAGTCTTTTCAGAGCGTGGCGCTGGCTGGTGACTGAGCTCGTCCGGGTCGCGTAGCTTCACGCACAACGGTCACTCCATAGCTCCGGAGCTGGTTCACTCGCTTTCTTAACAGCTCCGCCAAACCCCGCTGCTCTCTGCATGTGAACCAGTGGCTCCACTATGTTAAGAAAGCCTCGTTCACCGGACCACTCCTCCGCTAAAGCCGTTCCCTCTTGTACGCAAAGCTACGCTTTGGGGTCCTTTTAGCTTCTCTTGGATCTTTTATGAGCTTTTTCTGAGGTCATCTCTGGGGCCATCTCCAGCGGCTTTCCCAAGTCAGCCGACCATGCCGCAAGCGGCATCGGCAAGGCTGAAAAGCGGCTTGGGTCAGGCCACTTTCCCCGCATTTCCCACATCGTCGCGCTCAAGCCCGAAAAGCAGCCCAAGGATTCTTGCTTTACAAAAGGGAGCGACTTTAAGCGAGCGGAAACAAAACTTCGCGAAAAGCATGCAGCGGAGTCGGGTTGGAAACAGGAGTTTCCAACCGGCCATTGAGCAGGAGCGATTTGGCCGGGGACCCGACGGAGCGGCAGGCTTTTTGCGGTAGTTTTGTCCGCGCAGCTTATGGAGCGACCGGTGTAAAGCAAGAATCCTGGAGATCGCTCACCTAATGCTACTGACAAGAACTATACACGAAAGGATGAGCGCAAAACTGATCCAAGTCCCCAACCGGACTAGCTTCCGACATCGCTCAATATCACGCCAGGTCAGCTCATGGAGAGGATCACCCATCTCAGCCCGGTGGTGAACCTGACCATGATAGATGTTCTTCCCTCCCAGCTGGATTTCCAGCAACCCTGCGACGACACTCTCGGGATTACCGCCATTGGGACTGGGATGGGTTTTGGCATCCCTGCGCCAGATGGTTAGGGCATGGCCTACCGGCAGTTTATAAAACCAGCCGGCCAGCAAGAGAATGCCCACAGAGAGACGGGCCGGCAGATAATTCGCCCAATCATCGGTCCGGGCGGCAAACCAGCCAAAATCCTCATAACTCTCATTGCGATAGCCAATCATTGAATCCAGAGTGCTTACGGCCTTAAAAGCCATCGCCAAGGGTGCGCCGCCAATCAGCATATAAAATAGGGGGGAAAGGATTCCGTCTACAAAGTTCTCCGCTAAGGTCTCCACCGTACCCCGAACTATTTCCCCTTCCGGCAATTGGGCGGTATCACGGCTGACAAACCAACCCAGCTTATTACGCGCTTCATCGATTTTCCCTTCCCTTAATGGGGTAAGCACCAGATTTCCGGCCTCCAGAAGAGATTTGCCGGCCAGGGTGGAGCCAAGAAGAAGCACTTCAATAATAAGGCCAAAAACCGCGGAGATTTCTTTAGCTCCTCCAATGACACCTACTGTCAAAGCATAGCTTCCTATCACCAGGGCCAGGGTAAGCAGAGCCCCCTTGAGACGCCGGAACCGGGGGCTCCCCTGATTGAAACGCTTATCATACCAAGCGATTGCCTTCCCCATATAGATAACGGGATGAGGCCATTTGGGCGGATCACCCACGGCTTGATCCCATAGAAATCCTAAACCGAAAGCTATGGGATGAAGCATTAATATCATGAACATCATCCTTTGTGCAGACCCATCATAGCACGAATTTTTTCCATATCCATACTATTTCTTACCCAGTCCGCCAATTCATTAAAAGCCTGCTCACGAATTGCGGCCTGGGACATGGTCCTGCCCACCGGGCGCGCTCCCCCTCTTCTCTCCCAAAGCCATTCCAGGAGCGCGGTTCGCAAGGGATCATTATCGAATATCCCATGGAGGTAAGTTCCCAAGGCACTGCCGGCCGACATACCATCTCCATAGGCCGTTTCCTGGGCTTCAATCTCAAAAACAGGGTTGCCTTCTCCCTGGGAACGCCCCATATGAATTTCATAACCGATGATCTCGGTCCCTTGACAGCGTGCCAGGAACAGTTCCCCTCCCACGACCTTGCCACGGCTTTGCACCGTATGTTTTTCCAACTCAAACTCGGTCTCCATAGGAAGAATGCCCAGCCCTGCGATTTCCTTCAAGTCGGATTCCGTACCCAAAGGATCCCGGACGATTCGTCCCAGCATTTGATGGCCGCCGCAAATGCCAATAATAGGGATATCCTCTTGCCAGAACTTGATAATTTTCTCACCCAGGCCGCTGTCCCATAAAAAGCGCAGATCCGATAAGGTATTTTTACTTCCGGGGATAATGACACAATCCGGCTGCCCCAGCTCGGCAGGCTCTCTGACATAGCGGAGGTTGACATCCGGCTCATCTTCAAAAGGATCGAAATCCGTGAAATTGGATAGATAGGGTAAGCGAATGACCGCCACATCCAATGCTTCATCCCGGCTCTTCCTTTGATCCCGTTTGTTTGTATTCTGTTCTTCGAGAACCACGGAATCTTCTTCCGGGATCTTGAATTGATCATAGAAGGGGACGACTCCCACCACAGGAATTCCGGTTCGCTCTTCGAGAAAATCCAGGGCCGGCTGCAAAAGCTTAATATCCCCGCGGAATTTGTTCATCACAATTCCCCGGACCAATTGACGTTCTTCGGGCTCAAGGAGCTCAAGGGTGCCGACCACAGAAGCCAAAGCTCCCCCACGGTCAATATCTGCCACCAGGAGCACGGGAGCTTGCGCTTCCTTAGCTACGCGCATATTGACAATATCATTTTGCTTGAGATTTACTTCTGCAGGGCTCCCGGCACCTTCAATGACCACAATCTCATGTTCCTCGATAAGTTCATGGAGAGCTTCTTCCACAATGGGCCAGGTTTTTCTCTGATAATCGCCATGATATTTGAGGGCAGAAAGAGTCCCCTGGGCTTTGCCCAGAACAATCACCTGGGAGCCCGTATGTCCCGTGGGCTTCAGCAAAACAGGATTCATCCGCACATCAGGCTCCAACCCTGCAGCCTGAGCCTGGACCACCTGAGCTCTGCCCATCTCTCCTCCGGAGCGGGTAATAAAGGAATTCAAAGCCATGTTTTGCGCTTTGAAGGGTGCTACATGATACCCTTCCTGATAAAATATCCGGCAAAAAGCCGCTGCTAAAACACTTTTTCCTACATTAGAAGAAGTCCCTTGGATCATCAGCCGGGCAGCTGCTTTTTTTTCACTCATTCTCTCACCTCATTTTTAGATCTCCCGGTTTACGGCGAGATAGATCAAGGCGTTGACACAGGTTGCCGCTAAGGGGCTCCCCCCCCGATTCCCCAGGATTGTAATGGAAGGAAGCTCCTGATGCTCATTCCAAAGCAGATCCTTGGATTCTCTGGCTCCCACAAAGCCAACCGGTATGCCGACCACTAAGGCCGGCCGGGTCTCAGGATCCTGGGCTAACTCCAGTACCTCCAGCAAAGCGGTAGGAGCATTGCCAATAGCCACAATAGCCCCCTTCAGACGCTCTTTGTTCAAACGCAGGGCCGCCATGGAGCGGGTAATCCCCCATTCGGCAGCCTGATCCGCAACCCGGGGATCACTGAGAAAACATTCTGCAACGCCCCCTAACTGAGTCAATTGTTTCTTGGCAATTCCTGCTCTGACCATTTCCACATCGGTAATCACCGAAGCCCCCTGCTGCAGAGCCTTAAGCCCGGCCTCAATCCCCTGAGGATGAATACGGATCACCGATTCCAGGGTGGGATCCCCACTGGTATGGATGCAGCGCTCCACGATTTTTAACTCCTGCTCAGTCCAGTCCTGCTGCAAGTATCCGTGAATAATCCGCATGCTTTCCCGCTCAATTTCCAGCGGGTCGGTTATAAATCCTTTCATGCCCCCAAAGCCTCCTTGATTCTTACACTCGCCAATTGAGCAATGACGTCATCGGCACCCAGTTCATTGGCGAATAAGATCTCTACATCAGGGTATTGTTCCTTAATCTCACGAATCTCCTCATGGATATCCACGGTAACATGCATGCCCCGAAATAAAAAGAGGGGCATAATGATAATCTTCTTGGCACCCTCTTGAATTTTTTCCAGGACTCCATCGGGTAAACTGGGCTTGTCATGATCCATAAAAACCGGGGTTACTTCTTCCCCCAGGATCTTGCTGACTTTATGAGCCACCTCAATCAATCCTTGATTAGCCTCCTGGCGGCGGCTCCCATGACCTAAAAGTAAAAATTCAGTTTTCACAATGCTCCTCCACCTTTCTCATAAACTCTTCAATCGTCGCTGTATCTTTTTCTGCCGCCATCTCCGGTTGGGCTTCCTGGGGCCGTTTCAACACAATAATGGGAATGCCCAGCTGCAGACAGGCCTGGACCTTCTCATCCGTACCACCGACGGCACCGCTGTCCTTGGTGATCACCACATCGATGTTTAGCTGCTCCCAAAGTCCTTCATTGAATCTTTGGCTAAACGGCCCCTGCATGGCAATAATCTGGTAAGGCTTCAATCCCGCCTCTTCACATTGGCTGAGAACCTGGGAGGTGGGAAGCACCCGAACATATAACTGGCAATCCTTTAATTCCGGGCTCTCCATCCAGTCCCGGAGATTTTTGCTTCCGGTACTTAGAAAGACCCGCTTACCCTGTTGGGCTGCCAATCGGGCAGCCTCCTCAATAGTGGCGGCAAAATAAAGGAGCGGGTGAACAGGATAAGCTCCCGAAGGGCGCTCCCAGCGGAAATAGGGCAGATTGCATTCACCGGCCACGCACCGGGCTAAATTCCGGATATTCTGAGCATAAGGGTGGGTGGCATCAATCAGGGCATGAATTGCCTGTTCCTGCAGAATCTTCATCAGGGAATCTTGATCCAGAGCACCCGAACAGGTACGAAGACCCTGACGTTCAGCCAGTTCAGCGCCGTATTCCGTTAAGGTTGAAACCAGGACCTCATGACCGCGTTCTTGCAAGGCCAAGGCTAATTCCCTGCCATCCTCGGTTCCCGCCAGAACAAATAATCTCATAGAATATATCCCCTGGGCGTTACCATATAGGGACCGATGACACGGGTATGAGAGTTGCCGATGACGACCGTAGTCAACATGTCAATAGGGGATTGGGTAAACTCTGCCAGAGTGGTGATGATCACTTGAGACTCTCCACGCAGCGCTTCTCTGACAATTCCCACAGGGGTTTGGGGATCACGATAGTCAAGTACAGCCTGACGAACCCATTCAATCTGATCCTGACGGCCTTTGCTCTTAGGATTATAAATGGCCATCACAAAATCCCCTTCAGCAGCCAGCTTGACGCGTTTTTGGATAACCTCCCAGGGCGTGAGCAGATCACTCAGACTAATGACTGCAAAATCGTGCATCAAAGGTGCTCCCAGCAGGGATGAGGCAGCATTGGCAGCACTTACTCCCGGGATAATCTCCAGAGATATATCCAGGGCATCTTTTTCCTCCAGACATTCGATCAGAATCCCCGCCATGCCATAGACTCCCGCATCGCCACTGCTGACCAGGGCGATAGACTGGCCCGCCAAAGCGATCTCCACGACTTCGCGGCAACGATCAATCTCTTGGCGCATACCGGTAGCCACCACTTTTTTATCGGCCAGCCAGGGGCGAATCAAATCAATATAGGTCTTGTACCCGGCAACCACATCCACTTCATTCCATACCGACTGAGCCCGTTGGGTCATATGCTCCGCATCCCCGGGACCAATCCCTACCACATAGATCTTGCCTTGCTGATGGCCACCGTGACCCCGTTCCATTTCTGCTTGGGAAGAACTAACTCCCCCTGACTCGTTCCCAGTAAGCTCGCTGCTTCGCATACACCATCCACTCCAATCTTCTCTTTCACATACTCCGATGGCCTTAACCCTTGCTGCTCATTCATACTCTGTATTGCTTGGGCTGAAAAAGTATGAAAAGGTATGCCCAGGGTTTGGGCTGCCTTGATAATTCCTGCTTCATCCGCTTTTAATTCAATGCTGTATAACCCCCGGATGCTCTTTGGGGAGATCCCTATTTGCTTAAGACTTCCCTCAATGGCTTCCATCACTTGTTCCCGGCTTACTCCCCGGCGGCACCCTACTCCAATGCCGTAAATCTTCGGCAGCAAACGCAGGGGTCTGCTTTTTTCCCGAAGCT
Organism: Desulfitobacterium chlororespirans DSM 11544; assembly: GCF_900143285.1. NCBI lineage: Bacteria > Bacillati > Bacillota > Clostridia > Eubacteriales > Desulfitobacteriaceae > Desulfitobacterium > Desulfitobacterium chlororespirans. The sequence goes on along the minus strand of NZ_FRDN01000005.1, from coordinate 298,220 downwards.
GCCCATGGCCAGGCATCTTATTCCCAGACACCTGTTCTGCTGTAATCCATAGCTGAGCATGTTCTTTTTCATTATCTCGAAGAAAACGGTAATGAGGATCCTGACGCAAAGGGTGTTCCTCAGGTAGACAATCGGTCCAGACCTTGAGATACCCCTGCTCCAGCAGCAAAGAATTGACTTCCTTCAGACCTGATAAAGGTTCGACTGACCAGCCGAAACGTCGGGCGTACTCATCAGGTGCGGTCAACCCCTGAACATCTGTAGCCGTGGTGATCACCGGTTGGGCATTAAGCCACTGAGCTACGGATTTCGCCCAGGCATTGGCTCCTCCTAAATGACCGGATAAGAGGGAGATGACAAACTCGCCTTTTTCATCCAGCACCAATACGGCCGGATCCCGATCTTTCCCCTGCAGAAAAGGGGCAATATGGCGAACGACGATCCCCGTAGCCATGATAAAGATCAAGAGAGAGGAGCTTTCCCACAATTCAGGCAGAACGTTATTCAGCTTATCAAAATAATGAGGAGTGAGGCCAGAGGGCGCTTCTTTCACTTCTTCCGTTTCCTGAACGTGTTCCTGACCCTGAAGGCGCCGGTGCAGATAGAGGGAGACCCCTTCCTCTTCAGGCCACTTTCCCATAATCCGGCAGGCTGTCTTTAAGCCTTGGTCCCTCAGCACCACAATGGCTGTTTTCATGTAGAACGTCCTTGCCGGTATTCATGAGTAAATTCCGGGTCATACAGCTTAGAACGGGTTCCTTGATCCCGGAGAAAGTCTCCCACAAGAATCTGGGCATGTTTACGGATTCCTGCCTCTTTTACCTGATCGGCAATGGTTTCTAAAGTGCCCTCCAGGATGTGCTGATCCGGCCAGCTGGCACGATACACGACAGCCACAGGCGTATGGGGAGGATATCCTTTCCTCAGGGTCGCCACCACTTCCCCTATATCCTGCACACTGAGAAAAATAGCCATACTGGCTTGATGTTGAGCCAGTAATGCCAAATCTTCTTTTTCCGGCACCGGGGTTCTTCCCGCCAGCCGGGTAAGAATCAGGGTCTGGCTGACCTCCGGCAGGGTAAACTCCTTTTTTACCGCAGCGGCGGCAGCAAACACAGAGCTCACTCCCGGAATCACCCCGTAAGCAATACCCTTTTCTTCCAGGCATTGCATCTGTTCCTGGATAGCTCCATAGACACTAGGATCGCCGGTGTGCAGGCGAACGACCTTTTCCCCTTTTTGCACCCCTTCCGCCATGATGGCGACAGTCTCTTCCAAGGTTAATCCGGCGCTATCAAATAAAGCTATGCCCTCCCGGCAATGCTGCAGTATATCCGGGTTGACCAGGGAGCCCGCATAAATAACCCGCTGGGCTTCTTCAAGAGCCTTTTTGCCTTTTAATGTGATTAAATCCGGATCCCCGGGACCCGCTCCCACAAAGAGAACCTGACCCAAGTCAGAATTAGTATTCTCAGCCAAGCTTTTCACTCCTGTCCTTCTCTTTATCATTCTGTATCCAAAATTTTGTCCAAGTCGCGTAGCTTTACGCACAACGCACCTTCAGAGCCGAGTCCTGAACCGAGTCCAGAGCCGAATCCTGAACTGAGTCTTGAGCTGAGTCCTGAAAAGATTCTTGAACAAATACTTGAAAAACTGCCCAAGGATTTTGTTTTACAAAAGAGAGCGAATTTAAGCGAGCGGAAACAAAACTTCGCAAAAAGACTGCAGCGGAGTCGGGTTGGAAACAGGACGTTTCCAACCGGCCATTGAGAACAAGTGCGAAAGCAGTGCTTTCGAGGAGCGATTTGGCCGGCGTCCCGACGGAGCGGCTGGCTTTTCGCGTTAGTTTTGTCCGCGCAGCTCATTGAGCGAACGATGTAAAACAAAATCCTGGAGACAATATCTTTCAAACTATCTCGCTCACGATTGAGGCTTCCTGCAAAGCACAAGACTTAAATAGTCCACTTTTTCCAGCACTTCCTCCGGATCGAGCAAACGAATCTCTTCCCCCGCCTGACCTACCCGGGTAGCTAAAACCGCCTGTGACCCGGTTCTTTGGATATGATTCAGTACATCGGGCAGATTCCGCGATACTTTCATTAAGACGAGATTAGGGTATCGTTCATACTCCTCTAAACCTTCAATCCCCGGCAAAACAATCAGAGGCTCATCACCCGTGGCTAAAGGCCAATTTACTCGGGCAGCGGCAGCGGCCATAGCCGTGATCCCTGGGATGGTCTCTATTTGGTCCGGCTCAAGCCGCTCTCTTAGAATGGTCAGTAAATAACTATAGGTACTGTATAAGGAAGGATCACCTAAAGTAAGGAAGGCAACCGAATGCCCTTGACCGAGCTCCGCCTCAATCTTCTCCGCTGCACTCTGCCAAGCGGCCTGGAGTATGCTTTCGTCGGCGGTCATCGGCATTTCCAGCTCTAAAATGCTGACTCCGGAGGGGCAGTGTGACTGGGCAATCTCCCAGGCGACACTTTCCCGCTCCATCTTGGATTTGGGTATGGCGACGACTTGAATAGCTTGTAATATTTCCACGGCCTTCAGGGTAATGAGCTTAGGGTCCCCTGGTCCTACACCCACCCCATAGAATTTGGCCTTTTCCCCGATCAGGATGTTTACTGTGTTTTTGTCTTCATTCCTATCCTTCTTCACTTTGTTCCTCCTTAGTTCCTCGTCTCGCAGCCAGTTTGCAGTTCTGCAGTGCTTTTTCCCCTGCCAGGGGTCTTGGCTCCTGTGTTTGAGCGGAGACCTCAGCTTCCTTTTCTTCCTGAGAGTATAAATACAGGATTTTGGGCCTGGGCAAGATGAATATCCTTAATGCCCTTCCAGCGTACAGCTTGGATCGAAACCACCTCAACATCCTCGTATTGCAAGCTTTTCAGGGCCTCCATACCATGAGCTAATGTCTCTAAAGTTACGGCAGTCACGACTGCCCGTCCCCCAGGTACCAGAGGGGCTTGGTGTAAAATCTCCCGAATCTGTCCATGGCTTCCGCCAATAATACAGACATCCACAGGCGGGATTTCCTGTAATGCCAGCGGTGCGGAGCCACGAATCAAGCGCAGGTTTCTTACCTGAAATTTCTCCTGATTCTTCAGGATCAGCTCTTGAGCCTCCGGATTTTCTTCCACCGCATAAACACAGCCGCGATGAGCCAGAAAAGCAGCTTCAATGCTTATACTTCCCGTCCCTGCTCCTACATCCAGGACCCGGCTCGCGGGGATAATTCCCGCCTTAGCCAGAACTTGAACGCGAATCTCCGTCTTGGTCATGGGGACATCACCGCGCATAAACTCCTCATCCTTGATGCCAAAGCTCCTGGACGGGGAGAGCAAAGATTGCTCCGGCTTATGCTCTGCTTCTTCAGGATAGAGGATCATCACCGCATTGGCGAAATCTTCTTCTGAATTCATAAGCTGATGAGCATCTGTATTCAGCCAACGCTCTTCCGCATAGGTTAAGGCGTTGCCAAGTGAGATTCGCGGATTAAAACCATAGGTGTGATAATACTCAGCGACCTTCCGGGGTGAGTTTTCACCTCCAGTAAGCACTCCCACAGGCCGGCTGAGCTGTAAAGGCAAACAGTTCAGCGGACGGCCATGGACACTAAGCAGTTCAGCATCCTGCCAGGGCACCCCTGCCCGGGCAAAGGCCAGCTGAATGGAGCTGAGGCCGGGCAACACTTGAATTTCTTCTTGTGGAAACTCCCTTTTCAGCCAGGGAAGCAGACTATAAAAACCTGGATCACCGGAAACCAGAACACTGGCTTTTTTGCCCTGCTGCAATACTTTCTGCAAGGTTTGCTGAGTTTCCGCCAGATTTCCAGTGACTCGGTATGACTCTCCTTGGAAATCCGGGAACAGCTCCAAGGCTCGTTTCCCTCCTACCAAAACATCGCTCTGAGCGACCATTGCTTCAACAGCCTGAGAAACCCATGCACTCGTACCAGGGCCTATCCCCACTATTTGAATCATCCCATCACTTTCCCCTCGATTAAGCTCAATTAAAAAGCAAACTAAATAAAGAAAACCCGGCTTCGCCGAGCCTTAAACCCATACCCCCAAGTGAGGTGAAGCCGCTGGTTGCCCTTATGCTTAGAAAGTATATAGCACAAGCTTATACTTTCTGATAGTGCAAAAAAAGAGCCCTGAGCGGCTCTTTGATTCTTCCCTTCGGCAATTCCGAAATCGTCACTACACCCATCGCTCGTGGCCGTAACGCAATGTTCAAGGCAGGTCTCCTGGCTTCCAGTCTTTATGCCTCTTCCCTTCCCAGGCTTATCCCAGTGGGCCTTAAGAGACACTCGTGGTTCACAGTGGCGGGACCGCGCCGGATTTTCACCGGCTTCCCTTTTCTTCCTCTAAAGAGGAACCTTGAATACTATTCGGTTGTTGAGACAACTTAATTCGAATTACTAAACTATTCTCTATTTTCGCCAAAATTCCTCCTCCATCGGGGGCCAACGCCAAAATTCTTTGCCGATCTCCTTAGCCGGAGCGTCCCAGGCGATGATCTCTCCGTTAAGCAAAGTAAAAGCAGTTCCCACCTGAAGTTCCCCATGCACATGGTCTTGAGCCCGGTGACTTGCCCTTTCAGCCAGTTTAAACAAAAGACTCCCCCAGCCCTTGCTGCGAATTTCTTCGGCAGCACCTTCAACTGTCGGCAACTCCGCGATGGCCTGCAAGGAATTCTGATCCATACCAGCCAGGGCGGCATGAGCTACCAGGATCTCCATCCGGGCATCGGCAACATGAGTATGAGTATGGAAAATTCCCCCGGCCACTTTAATGAGTTTGCCAATATGACCTAAGAGGAGCACCTTTTCGATCTTGCGATAAGCAGCCTCTTCCAGTAAAAAGCCCACAAAATTACTCATCTGAATAATGGCTTCCTCAGGAACCATGAGCTGCTCCCTGGCTACCCTAAAGCCATAATTGCCAGGAGTCAGAACAATGGCTTTATGTCCATAAGCGACGGCTTGATCCAATTCAGGCAGGATCGAATTCTTAAAGGCTTCTTCCGACATCGGCCGCACGATACCCGTTGTACCTAAAATCGATACCCCTCCCATAATTCCCAGTCGGGGATTCAAAGTCTTTAGAGCAAGCCGTTCCCCTTCAGGCACTTCGATCACCACCAGGACTTCTTCCTGGGGAAATATCTCCCGTACCGCGGCCTGAATCATGGACCGGGGAACAGGATTGATAGCGCTTTCCCCCGGAGGAATCTGCAGACCCTTTTTGGTGACAACTCCGATGCCCCGCCCGCCACGAATGCGGATTTCTCCTCTTTCAGAAAGGAGCTGCACCCTGGCTACCACTTCCAAACCATGGGTGACATCGGGATCATCTCCCGCATTTTTGATAATGCTTACCCAAGCAACATCTTCTGCCATGTCCCATCTATGTACGGACAATTGAAGCCGTTCGCCCTGAGGCAGCGGGATATCCACCTCTGTTCCCTGATGCAATCCTTTCAGCAAAAGGCAGGCAGCTTTTGCCGCCCCTGCTGCACAACTGCCCGTAGTAAAGCCCGTTTTCCATGAATGCCTGTCCTTCGTCTTTTTCCTCATATCCGCCGCCCCACCCATTATTGTATTTAACTCTAATGCTATCATTTCACCTCATAATTTCAAAATCCTTCATTTTGATACGAACCTTTTGCTCATAGTTTTTATAAAAAACGTCCAATTCCCCAATATAGTTTTCTTTCCAGGGTTTGTTGCGGCCACAATAGTGAATAATCGCAGTATTGTGGCGGACCCAATCCAGATCAATTTTAGCATCCCAATACTTGGGGTTCAGATTATAGAGGGCATAATATCGTTCACTGAGATTATAGATTTTCGCATCTACAGTCAGGGTTTTATCACTATAGACCCCATTGAGAACATCCTGGTCAGGCAGGAATAAGCGGTGCTTGTACTCTTCAATATATGCGTAGACTTCATGAACATCCTGTTCCTGACGCAGCAGGGACAAGTTCATCATCATCACCCCCGAATTGACATAGGTGCTGTCTTCAACCATATTAAGCCTGACGTGATTAAGCTTTTTCAATAGTTCCTTAACATGGGAGGCTGCTGCGAAGAAGTTTCCCTGGAAGTCTATCGTGTAGAGTTCCTTTAAAGGATTTATGACAACAAGATCAGGATCCAGGTACAAAATCCGTTCAAGGTGATCGGGAAGATAATTCACTGCAAAAATCCGATAATACATTTCCTTGGGATAGCGGCTGGTAATGGGCGCCTTGCTCAAACCTTCATCGGCTAGTTTAATTCCTTCAATCTTACATCGTGAGGTATCAATGGCCTGATCGATACGTGCAAAGTCCTCCTTGGACATGGCGGAATGGGCTACATAAACTGTAAACTGCTCCCCTGGATTGGAGTCAAGCAGAGAGGTCAGCATAACCATTAACTGTTTTACATAGCCCGAATTCAGGGTGACTAAAATATTCATCGTTTTACCCCTTTGCTGATTGATCTTATCCTGATTGATCATGCTGATTCATCTTAGAGTAAGAAGATGATGCGATGCAGCAGCTTAACGCCAAACAAGGACTGGGATGTCAAAACATCACCAGTCCTTGTTTTCTACCTGGAGAGCACCGCCATAAATTCTTCTCCGGTGATGGTTTCCTTTTCCAACAAATAACGTGCTAATTCATGAAGCTTTTCAATATTTTCTTTTAAAATTTCGAACGCTTTTTTGTGGGCGCTTTTGATGATGGATAAAATCTCCTCATCAATCTTGGCTGCGGTTTCCGGAGAACACATCAAAGAAGTATCGCCACCAAGGTAAGGATTATTCACTGTCTCTAAGGCCATCATATCAAAGTTCTTGCTCATCCCCAGACGGGTAACCATGGCCCGGGCAATTTTGGTGGCTTGTTCAATATCATTGGAGGCTCCCGAAGTATAGGTTCCAAAGATCAATTCTTCAGCGGCCCGCCCTCCCGTAAAGGTGGTGATTTTATTGAAGGCCTCTTCCTTGCTCATGAGAACGCGTTCATCTTCTTCCACTTGCATGGTATAACCTAAGGCCCCGGAAGTCCTTGGAATAATGGTAATCTTATGCACAGGAGCAGAGTCTGTTTGTTTGGCTGCCACTAAAGCATGGCCAATCTCGTGGAAAGCAATAATCTCTTTCTCACGATGAGAAATCACTGCCCCCTTCCGCTGATAACCGGCAATAACAACTTCCACAGACTCTTCCAAATCACTTTGATTCACCCGGCTTCTTCCGCAGCGAACAGCCCGTAAAGCCCCTTCATTAATAATATTGGCTAATTCCGCCCCGGATGCTCCGGCAGTGGCTCGAGCGATGGTTTTAAAGTCAATAGGGGAGTCCATTTTTACCTTTTGCCCATGAACTCTCAGGATGGCTTCCCGGCCTGCCAAATCCGGCAGCTCTACAGGGATCCGGCGATCAAAACGCCCCGGGCGCAGCAAAGCCTTGTCTAAGGACTCCGGCCGATTGGTAGCCGCGAGTATCACCACACCCTTCTTGCCATCAAAACCATCCATCTCGGACAGAAGTTGGTTCAAGGTTTGTTCCCGCTCATCATTGCCTCCGCCGAAGGCGCCGCCATCCCGTTTTTTGCCGATGGTATCAATCTCGTCGATAAAAACGATGCAGGGGGCTTTTTCATTGGCTTGTTTAAATAAATCTCTGACTTTGGCCGCGCCCATGCCCACAAACATCTCCACAAATTCACTTCCGGATATGGAGAAAAAGGGAACTTTAGCCTCTCCGGCAACGGCCTTGGCCAGCAAGGTCTTCCCCGTTCCCGGAGGCCCCACCAGGAGAGCCCCTTTCGGCAGATCGGCTCCAATGGCAGTATAACGGCTGGGGTCGTGAAGAAAATCCACGATCTCAGTCAGAGCTTCTTTCGCCTCATCCTGACCGGCCACATCGGCAAAGGTCTTACCCGTCTGGGCTTGAACGTAGATTTTCGCATTGCTCTTACCAAAGGTCATGGCGTTCATGCCGCCGCCCATCTTTCTCTGCAGCAGATTTCCCAGCAACATCCAAAGTCCAAATAATAGAATCATGGGGAGAATCCAGGTTAAGAGAACGTTCATGAGGGGTGAGTTCTCCTTGGGCATAACCTGAGAATATTTATCCACCCCGGCAGCCTTAAGACGATTAACCAATTCAGGGTCTGCCATGGCGCCCGTAACAAAAACCGTTTCTTTACCTGTTGAATCCTTAGTCATAAAAGCAATCTGATTATCCTGGACTTCGACTTCCGAAATCGTTCCACTCTCAAGATAGGACAGGAAAGAGCCATAATCCACTTGGGTAACCTGTCTTTTCAGCAAGTGGGGAAACACAAAAGCATTCAGAAGCAGAAGAGTCAACAAGGCAATCAGGGAATAATAGATAAGCGGTTTCTTCGGCGTTGGTTTTTCATTCATTTTTTTCACTCCATTATTTTGTATAACTAACCGCTTCCGTGAGCCTTATTCTATTTAGGTTGGAAATCTATTTCGGTTGAAATTCATACATCTCTTGCATAAAGGCTTTGACATTTTCCATGCACTCAATAAATCGTTGATATTCCTGTTCACCTTTATATTCCAAAAAAACACCGTATCGTCGTTCAAGATCCTCTTCTATGCGATAAATTGTGTCTTCACCGTGCCGGGTCAAAGCAAGTTTCACGAACCGTTCATCCTCAGGTGTACGAATACGCCTAAGAAATCCTGCCGCCTCCAATTTCTTGCACATAGAGGAAGCATTCCCGCTGGAAAGGCCAATAATACTTCCCAGACTTCCTATAGTATGGGGTGCCCCATCTTTAACTTCCACCAAGATCCGAGTCTGCATTAAGGTTAAACCGTATTCTTCAACAATCGGGCGAAATGCATTGGCCATACCTTCGGTTATCGTCCTCAAGAAATCCCAGATTTCATTCTCAAACACCATGCTTCTCATGCTTTGGCCTCCACCACGCTCTCCAATATTATCTTTACACTATATATAGTATAGTGTATACTTTGTTTAGTCAATACATTTTAATACACGATAAAACTTTGTTTTTTATTATTGGACAAAAAGTCTGAGGATTACATATACTAAAAGATAATAATAATGAGGAGGAGGGAGAATCATGAAAAATCTGCCGATGCTTTACCGCGTGATCTTTATCGCCTTGCTTCTCCTCCTGCAAATCTTTGCTCTGGTTATGATCATCTGGAGATTCAGCAGTTATTTTATTTATTTTTATACTGTTTGCACATCGCTCAGCATCGTTGCTCTGCTTTATATATTGAACAGCAAATCTGACCCCGCTTACAAGATTGCCTGGGTTATCCCAATCCTTATTTTTCCTATCTTTGGCGGACTGTTCTATCTTTTATTTGGCCGCAATAAATTAAGCAAACGTAAAAAGCGCGAGATGAAAGCTGTTAATGAAAAAATGAATCAGTCCCTTATCCCGAATCAGGCCATTCTTCAGGAACTTGAGGCACAAAACCACCGTGCAGCTAATCTTTCACGTTATATCGATAAATATTCCTATTGCCCTGTTTATCAAAATACCATTACCGAATATTTACCCCTCGGGGAGCTGATGTATGAGCGTTTGCTGGAAGAATTAAGAAAGGCCGAAAAATTCATCTTTCTGGAATATTTCATTATTGATGAAGGGGTCATGTGGGATTCTATCCTCGAGATTTTAGTAGAGAAAGTCCAACAAGGTGTAGATGTCCGGGTTCTTTATGATGATGTGGGCAGCCTCTTCAAGCTACCCTATGGCTATGAAAAGAAGCTGGAGGAGAAAGGCATTAAGTGCAGTGTCTTTAACCGCCTGATTCCTGTTCTCTCTATTCACATGAATAATCGGGACCATCGCAAGATCGCCGTGATCGATGGAAAAACAGCCTTTACAGGCGGAATCAATCTGGCGGATGAATATATTAATGCCTATGATCGGTTTGGTCATTGGAAGGATAGCGCTATACTCATCCAAGGAGAAGCTGTCTGGAATTTCACAGTGATGTTCTTATCATTATGGAATTATGAGACAGAGACGAATGAAGATTACACCCGCTATAAATTACTCGTGCACGAGGCGGAATCCTACCCCAGCGATGGGTTCGTCCAGCCTTTTGGGGATAGCCCCTTGGATGAAGAACCGATGGGCGAAAACGTCTACCTCACTCTCATCGTTCAAGCTGAACGCTATATCTATATCAACACACCCTATCTTATCCTTAATAATGTAATGCTTTCAGCCCTCTGCTCCGCTGCTAAGCGAAGTGTCGATGTTCGTATCGTGACTCCTTATCGAGGTGATCGTTGGTTTGTCCATTCCATGACCCGTTCCAATTATAAGTTTCTTGTCGAAAGCGGCGTAAAGATCTACGAGTATTCTCCGGGCTTTATCCACGCTAAATCCATTCTCGTGGATGATGTCCATGCCGTAGTAGGAACTATCAACATGGACTACCGAAGCCTTTACCTGCACTTCGAATGCGGCGTTTACCTCTATAATACTCAAAGCGTCCTGGCCGTAAAAGAAGATTATTTAACAACGTTAACCCAATGCCAACAAATTACCTTGGAAGATTGTCATGCTGTCAAATGGTACCGTAGATTAGGGCGTACGATTCTCCGCATCTTTGCTCCTCTCATGTAGAGCTTAACCTTTTCATCTCTAAAAAAAACATTAAAAAACGGGAGCAAACCAGCTTATTCACCTAGAATCGCTGAAATGCTCCCGTTTCTTAATTTAACTAATCAGCTTGTCTATACTTATTAGGTATTAAACTCTCCAGCTTTTTCAGCAAGGTCGTCAGCTAATTCACTCAGACCTTGGGCCGATAAACGAATATGACTCATCGAAGCCAAGGTTTCCTCCGATGCTGCGGCCACCTGTTTTATTGCTTCACCCAAGCCCCATACCACCTGTTGAATATCCTGAACATTAGAAACAACCAGTTCATTCCCCTCGATAACTTTTTGTATAGTCTGCGTCACTTTATTAGCCCGTGCATCTACTTCTTCACTCGTTGTCAGTAATTTTGTAAACGATTCACCTGCTGTATTAATTGTCTTGTGAGCAATCACGAACTGATTATTTCCTGCTTCGATGGCAGCAATAACTTCTTGGGTGTTTTTTTGATTCTTAACAATGATCGTTTTTATCTCAACCGTTGCATTAGAAGCGCTTTCTGCTAATTTTCGCACTTCATCGGCAACGACAGCAAATCCCCGCCCTTTATCACCTGCTCTGGCAGCTTCAATTGCCGCGTTTAAAGCTAACAAGTTAGTTTGTTCCGCAATACTTGATATCGTCGATACTATTTCCGTAATCTGTTCAGAATCCTCACCCAGTTCCCGAATCTTTAGTGCCGCTTCATTCATCCTTGCCCCGACAAACGCCATTTTAGTTAACACATCTTGAAGAATCTCATATCCTCCAACAGCTTTATCACGGGCTTCCCATGCTGCCTGATTAAGGCCTTGGGCATCCTGAAAGGCACCTCCTACCTGAATCGTTAAATCAGCAATGATATTCTGAATAGCATCGATTTGAGAAATTTCACTTTCAATATTCGCGGTAACTTCTTGACTGGTAAGCACCACCCTCTCCGTACCTGTACAAGTAGTATCTGCACTTTGATTTAATTGGTGGGAGGATTGAGCGATTCGGTGGGAGTCATGCTGAACCGCTCCAACCAAAGTTCTTAGTCGTTCAATCATCACCGAACAAGAACTGTAAAGAATCCCAACCTCATCCCCCTCTCCTATACCGGAAACTTCAACTGTTAAATCCCCATCGGCAAGGGAGCGATTTTGGCGGGCCAAAAAAGCAATGGGCGCAACGATACGCTTATCTGTCAACAACCATGCCATAGCTACCAGGACAAGGTTGAGGAAAACCAGCACCAACTGTGTATACACCAACTTCTGTTGCTTTAACTTACTATCCTGCTCGTATTGAAGAGTCACCTTATTCATTTGCTGAAGAAGATTAAGATTGTTTTCCCTTATGTAACTAAACGCCTCCAGCTTCTCCTGTCTACCTGCGTTTCCTGCAACAACTTCAATCTGCTGGTAAAAAGGTTTCCAAAGGTCTTTCCCCTTATTCAATTCGATAATAATTTCTTCCTTCACAGTCGGATCAAGGCCCAGCTCTTGATCTCCGGAAAGGAATCCACGCAGAGTACGGTCAAACAGCGCTGCCGTATCCATGAGGGTATTCCTGATTTCCTCCGTGTCCTCGCTATAAATAATCAGCATGGACTCTTTAGCCATTTTTTGAGAAAGCATACGCTGTTTACCGGCAAGATTTATATTTACCGCATCCGGTTTTTGTTCCGCGAGAAACAATTGCATTACCCCAAATGCTGCTATATTCAGCAATAGAAACAAACTAAAAATTACTCCTAACTTAAGACGCAAACTTATCTTCATTTTTCCGTAGCCCCCTATGGTATCTTTTGAGCCATTTCTTTAATTACTGAGATAGCATGTAATCCTTGCCTTTTATCAATCAAATCCTAACCTGGTTTTTAAATAGCATGAAAACCTCCTACCCTAAAAGCAGGAGGAATTCATGGTAAGGGGAACTCTCGCCTAATTCGTTGCGTGCCCAAGGATCTTTTATATAGAAGGTGGCAAATAAAACCTAAGATATCCGTTTAATCTGAATAGCTGGATATTCCATCACACAGACATACTCACAGATTCCACACCCTGTACAGATCTCCGGATCAACCACCGGATATTGAAATCCTTCCATTATAATCGCTTCATCAATCAATGGACAGCTGTTGTAACAGGAGCGGCACACATCATCCTGATAAGCATAACAGCGGTCTTGATCAATTTCGGCAATGCCGATTTTTACTTCACGCATGTCTAACGGCACAAGGGCGCCACTGGGACATACATCAGGACACTCCATGCACAGTGAGCAGGGGATTTGGCGGGGAATAAAGTAGGGTGTCCCCAGATTTAAACCTTGATCCAGATGCGCACTCAATAAGGTCTTATCAGGACAGATCTCTATGCATTTGCCGCAGCGAACACATTTGGCCAAAAACTCTTCATCTCCAACTGCACCCGGGGGACGAAAAACCTTAGGAGCAGCGGCTGCGAGAGCCTTGGCAGGCTTATAGCTTAAGCCTGCCAAGGCAACCAGGCCCACACCCTGCAAGGCAGTTCTTCGCGATATCCTCCCCGCCGCCGGGGTATCTGCTTTCAGGTTCTTGGCCATAGCCATACTTTCTGGTTCCGGAGATTTTTCCGGTTTCAGCGTAAACTGCAAAGCCTTGGCAGGGCAGACATCAATACAGCGACCGCAGCGAGTACACAAACTTGAAGCCGTGTATACCTTTCCTTCTTCAATCATGTTTTTTAAGCTTCCGGCGGTATAATCGCAAGCCTTTACACATTTTAAACATTGTACACACTTATCCGTATCGCAGTGAACTTTGATGGGACTCCAGCGGGAGCTTAGTGCATAAAATGCTCCAATGGGGCAAAGCATCCTGCACCAGCCACGCCTGTATCCTGCCAGTTCCAAGACAATGATGATCAGGATAAGCAAAACTTCCAGTCCTAACCCGAACAGAAAGGTTCTATAAATGATGCCTATAGGAGATAAAGTCTGAAATACAGGAATCCCAACAACCAAACTAAGGACTAAAAAGAATGGCACAGCCCAGTAATATTGAATTTGTTCATCGATGGCATTTTTATGAATCTGTATCCGGGTCAGCCATGGCCATTTTTTCTTTAGAGCATCAACTCCTTCAATCAGGAATCCTATCGGGCAAATCCAGCTGCAGAAGGCTTTCCCTAAGAAGAGATAGAGCCCGACAATCCATAGTGCACTGATCAGGAAGGCCATGGTGATGGTCTTTGATGCCAAGAGGACTTCCCCAAAAGCCAAAGGATCTGTTAAGGTCAAGCCGAGAATCCGGCTGGAACTCAAAGTCCCGATCACCTGGTACATTCCGATCAGGGGGAATAGAAAAATTAAGATCATGCCTGTTTGAACAAGGCGCCGGCACCGATTCCAGGAGAATTTAAGCATTACTCCGCCATCTCTCTTAGACTTTTTCTATTTTAACAGCACAAATCTTGAATTCAGGCTCTTTGGAAGCGGCATCCACGGCATCAATGGTTACAACATTCACCAAGGGATCCGGTTCAAACCAAAGTGCAAAGAACAGACCGGGCCGCGGTTCGCCGGGCCTCCCTACTCTGACCGGTATTTCAACCTTGCCCCTGCGGGAAACCAGCCGGACCGTATCCCCCTCTTTGATCCCCAATTCAGTAGCGTCCTGAGGGTTTAATTCCACATACTGTTTCGGTACCGCTCGCATCAAGGTGGGGCATTTACCTGTCATGGTCAGGGTATGCCAGTGCTCAAGAATCCGGCCGGTCGTCAAGTAATAAGGATATTCCTCATCCACCACTTCTGCAGGGCCCAGATACGGTCTGGCAAAAATGACCGCCCGGTGGTCCTTTGCGGAGTAGAAATCAATGCCTTCTTTGACATAGGGATCTTCGGGAGCCACATAACGGCGCACAGCCCCTTTGTTTCCCTGGTGTCCTTTAACCGGCCACTGAATACCGTGGGCCTCCCTAAGGGCCGGATAGGTGGCAAGCTCCATATGAGTTCCCGTTGTGCATTTAAGATATTCGTTCCAGACATCTTCAGGTGTTTTGAAGGGAAAAAGCTCGCCATAGCCCAGACGCTGGGCAAGGTCGAGAAGAATATCCAAATCAGGCTTAGCCTCACCGGGGGGATTGATGGCTTTGGCTAAATGCTGGGTACGGCGGTCTGTATTGCCGTACACACCTTCTTTCTCACACCAGAAGGCTGCGGGAAGAACAACGTCGGCATACTTGGTGGTAGCTGTCGGGTGAAAAGCTTCCGCCACAACCATAAAGACCTTTTCAAACCCTTCCTGATAAGCATTGACATTAGGCAAGGAGTGGGCCGGATTAGTACACATAACATAGAGACACTTCACTCTGCCATCCCCGCAGGCCTTAAACAATTCCATGGTATGGAGACCGACTTGAGGACTAATGCGATCAGCCGGTACGCCCCATAACTCGGCTATTTCTTTTCTGTGCTTCTCGTTGGCGATGACACGATGCCCGGGAAGTAAATGTGATAATGCTCCCGTTTCCCGAACACTGCCGCAGGCACTGGGCTGACCGGTCAGGGAGAAAGGAGTTGAGCCAGGTTTGCAGATTTTCCCGGTAAGCAGATGCAGGTTATGGATAAGATTGTTGGCCCAGACACCGGCTACACGCTGATTGATACCCATCGTCCACATGGACATGGTGTTCTTGCCTTTTGCGCCAAATAAGCGTGCAACCTCTTGGATTTGAGCGGCTGAAAGGCCTGTTACTTTTTCAACCTTTTCCGGTGTAAATTCCTTAAGAAACTCCTTATAAGCTTCAAAA
Source organism: Desulfitobacterium chlororespirans DSM 11544 (assembly GCF_900143285.1). Lineage (NCBI taxonomy): Bacteria > Bacillati > Bacillota > Clostridia > Eubacteriales > Desulfitobacteriaceae > Desulfitobacterium > Desulfitobacterium chlororespirans. The sequence continues at coordinate 282,765 of NZ_FRDN01000005.1, read as the reverse complement.
TTTATAGCTTCTTTGCCATTGGAAAAGCTCGTATGCTTAGCAATGAACTCCTCGTCCGTCATTCCTTCTTCGATGATCACATAAGCCATGGCGTGGAGAAGGGCCATATCGGTCCCCGGTACAAACTGCAGTGAAATATCGGCAATTTCATGAGAACGATGACGTCTCGGGTCGGCAATAATAATCTTAGTATCAGGATCTTTTTTCTTTTTATCAGTCAGTCTGCCAAACAGAACCGGATGTGCTTCCGCAATATTAGAGCCGATGATAAAGAACACATTAGCATGTTCAAAATCCTCGAGGCATCCCATGGGTTCATCGGCTCCAAAAGTAGTGGTAAAACCACCTACCGCGCTGGCCATGCAAAGCCGCGGATTCCCGTCAATATTATTGGTGCCGATGGCTCCTTTGAAAAGTTTATTGGCCACATAACCTTCTTCCGCCAATTGCTGCCCGGAACCATAGAAGGCTACTGAATCCGGTCCATTGCTGGCAATGGATTCTTTGAACTTTGCAGTAACCAGCTCCATGGCTTCCTCCCAGGTGCTGGGCTCCAGTTTGCCATTTTTGCGAATCAAAGGCTTAGTAACGCGTTCGCTGTGGGTAATGACCTGGGGTAAATAATAGCCTTTGGCACAAAGCAGCCCTTTATTGCCTTCATTATCCGGATCCCCTTTTACCGCGGTTACCTTGCCGTCCTTCACACCGATCAGCACGCCGCAGCCGGTTCCACAATATCTGCATACGGATTTAACCCAATGATCCACATCTATCTGCTTAGGGGTGCCGGGGGCCGGTTCAGGTGGGTTAACTTGAATCGTCTTGGTTTGACTGGTACACCCCACTGTCATCATTGCCGCCGAAATTGCACAGGTTTTGAGAAAATTTCTTCTACTGAATTCCATGGTCTAACCTCCTTCAAAAAATCAACGTACCTGTTTAAACATGGCATTGCCGGCAGACGGTCAGCTCCGGATGAGGCGTCTTGGGAGCGCCGCCCTCACCCTCGTTATGGCAGCTGCCGCAATTTTCTCTTCCTTCAATAGCATGGGAAGTCGGCGGCGGAAAGCCTTCTACAGTTGCACTGCCTACTGCCGTCCCAGGCTCTTTCTCCCCAACTGAAGCAGGCGGATTGGCAGACTGGTCCACCGGCTGACTTTGACAGCCGGTTAACATAAGGGCACCGAGCATTAACACCAGCAGCGTTAACAACAGGACTTTTGCTGTTTTTTTAGAACGAACCATAATCCTCTCTCCTTATCATTCTTTCTTCGTTGAGCATGGTACCACAGTAATTGCAGGATTTTCCGCGATACATGCCTTGATACATAGGCCGCAGCCAATGCAGCATTCCGTCCGGATAATCGGATAGCGAAAGTCTCTTAATTCAATGGCCTTTATTCCCACCGGACAAGCATAAAGGCAGGAACTGCACAGCTGTTCATGATAAGCGAGGCAATTATCCTGAATGATTTTTGCCACACCTAGTGCATAGGATTGGCTGAACTCCCGTTTCTCAAGAGCTCCGCTTGGACACACTTCAATACATCGCAGACAGAATGTACAAGGCTGCTCATCAGGGACAAGGTAAGGAGTCCCAACTAAAACCCCTTCATCCGGTCCGGCTATGTGAATAGACCTATCTTCACAAGCTTCACTGCATTTCCCACAGCGTTGACAGCCGGCCAGAAAAGCGATTTCTTCTATCGCTCCAGGAGGTCTTATGAGGTTTTTCCTGGGGGCCGTAGCCCTAACCGCATTGATGGTCAGCTTGCAAAAGTCATTGACCACAGTGCCCAGGAAGTCTCTCCGACTGATGAGTTCATTTCCCTTAAGCAAAATCTACACCTCCTCTTCAGGGAAATCCGTGTCCATAGCTATATAAACCGGATAGACTCCAGTGACTCCTGGCAATGAAACAATCCCGCTTTCGATCATCTCCACCGCATCATGTACCAACTCACTTTCCATGACCAGAATGATATCCCCATTCATTACTCCTTCTACAGAAACTTTTTCCAGGTCGTTTAGCCGGCTTAAAAGCGGCTCCTCAAAACCGGGCAGGCATTTTACGATTAAACTTGATATCACCATAAAATATTCAGTGCCCCCTTTTCTCTTTTTCCTACCTCTTTGATTAAGAATGTCCTAATTTTCGCACAAAAAAATACTTGCTTTTAATATAGCAAGTATTTCTTACGAGAAGGTTAGTCAATTCTTCACAAATCGTTAACAAAACCTTCACATTTTCTTGTGATATTCTTAACAAAAACTTAAGCAAAATTTTACTCAGAAAACTTATACCCGATCCCCCATACGGTTTGGATATATTGGGGCTTGGCCGGATCCCGTTCAATTTTCTCTCTCAGTTTGCGAATGAATACGGTAATCGTGCTGGTATCATTGACATACTCGTCTCCCCACATATGGGCAAAGAGCTGTTCCCGGGTAAAGACCTGATCAGGATGCTCCGCCATAAACGTGAGCAACTCAAACTCTTTGGGAGTCAAATAAACAGGCTTGCCGCGCACAAAGACCTCATGGCTCTCACAGTTGATTTCCAGCTCCCCTTTACTTATTTTGGTGGTTTTTCTTACTTTGGGAGCGGACTGCTCTTTGTCAAAGGAACGCCTCAGAAGAGCTTTAACACGCAACCCCAATTCAACGGGGCTGAAGGGCTTGACAAGATAGTCATCGGCGCCGAGATTAAATCCCACGCTTTTGTCGATAATTTCCCCCTTGGCCGAAAGCATAAGAATGGGGACCTTGCTTGTTTCTCTGATGGTTCTGCATACCTCATAACCATCAATCAAGGGCAGCATCACATCAAGTATCACTAAATCCGGACTTTCTTTTTGAAAGGACTCCAGAGCCCCTTCGCCATTGTCCGCATAAAGCAGTTCATAAGCTTCCCTTTTTAGGACTTGCTCGACAACTCTATAGATGCTTTCTTCGTCATCGACCAACAAAACCTTATAGGTGCGCTTCATCCCTTTTCCTCCTTGTGCCTCACTCTATATTTCTTTATTACCCCCTGGATCGACTTTGTCGGGATCCTTCGGTAAGAGTACCACAAAAGTACTCCCTTTGTTTATTTCGCTCTCGACCCATAGTTCTCCTTTGTGAAGCGTGACTAATTCTTTGGCCAAAGCTAAGCCCAGACCCGTACCTCCATATTTTCTGGAGTTGGAGCTGTCTATCTGGGTAAACCGTTCAAAAATCTCTTCCTGCTCTTCAGGAGGAATGCCAATTCCGGTATCAATAACGCGGATCATGAGCCAATTGTCCCTTGGCCCATTTTTCACCTGAATTTCTACCCGTCCCTCAGGAGGGGTGAATTTAATGGCGTTCCCGACCAAATTCTCAATAACCCGGCGAAGTTTCTCCGGATCCGCGCGCAGCAAGGAAACCTCAGGATCAAGGCTTATTTCCCAGGCAATGCCTTTCTTCTTGGCCAAAGGGGCTATAACGCTGTCAATGGCCCCCATGACATCAGCCATATCGACATATTCTAATTTTAACTCAAGGCGCCCGGCTTCGAGCTTAGCCAGATCAAGGATATTATTGATCAACTTCAAAAGGTTTTGGCTGTTGGCTTTAATGTACTTGAGATTCTGCCGCTCTTGTTTTAATTCCTTGGGAAGATCCTGGAGAAGAAGATCGGTAAAAGCCATGACTGAGGTCAGGGGAGTCCTTAATTCATGGCTCATAATGGCCAGAAACTCCGACTTATAGGTATTGATCTCATTCAGTTTAATATTGGCAGCTTCCAATTCATCCTGCTTGATTCTTAAGTCTTCATTGGCTAATTTCAGCTGATGGGTTCGCTTTTCCACCTTGGCCTCTAAATTCTGATAGAGATCCTTCAACTGATCAGCCATCTCTTGAATATGCTGAGCCAGTTCTTTTATTTCACCTTGAGCCCTGATGCGGTTCAGGTCAATATCAAAATCTCCTTGTCCCACTTGGGCCGTGGCACCCTTCAGTTCCCCCAAAGAACGGGTGACCAGGCGGGTGACAAGCAAGTACATAGAGATCACAATCACACCGATCAGCAGCAGTGAAAAGGACAAATGGCGATATACATTGAGCTTAATCCCGTGCAGGAAAATATCCATAGGCATAATCAGACTGATGGCTCCGCCTAAATCCTCAACCTTATACCCTTCTTTGCAATGCCCGGTGATATCCAAATCACCAATCGGTTCGCCATGACAGGAGAGGCATTCTTCCTTCATATGCAAAGGAACCATATAGCGAAAAACCCGCTCTCCTGCCACTACATCTTCGCCCCAGATTTCGGCAAGATGGGGTTCATAGCTAAACCTCAGCAATCCCTGGGCTTCATAATCATCCGGAGCATTGCTGTCGGAGCGGTAGTCAAGCCGTGTCTGTTTGATAGAGTAATGGGTCAGCTGCCCAAAGATATCGCCGATTTGCATGCCAACTGCTGCCGGATTAAGATGCTTAAACTCAAAATTTCCTTGGGAATCATAATTAATGCGGTTCTGGTTCTTCGCGATGACTTCACGGGTGGCGATGAGCTGCTTTGTGATAACCTGAGCTTTCTCATGCATTTCTAAAGTGGCTTGAGCTTTTTGGTTGTGATAATCCCAGATGAAATTGATGAGCATAATGAATACCACCACAATGGTGGTGAACAGCATAAACCGATGTGTTAAACTATCCTTCATCATATCAGCTCACTTATCAGGTAATCATAGACGCAGATGCAGGAACTTAAACTCTGCTTATTGGAAATTGATATGGATAACGATCAGCACCGCCAGAAGAATGGTCATAAAAATATGGTTAAAATAGGAGGATTTGATCTCTTTGCTTCTGGCCATGATGTTTTTATCCAAGCCTGAGGTCACAACCAAACTCATGGGAATCAAAGCCAGGACGCCGGTGATATAGTAATTGGAGGAAATTTCATTTTGCGGCCAAAAAGCTAAAGACAAGAAGTACAAACTATGATAGACCACCAGGACAAAAACAATCCACCCAAAGCAGGTATGCAGAAATTCTATGACTTTCTTGCCTTTCAGTCGCCAATCCGGGTCTTCCACAAATTCCAGGAAGAGAACCTTAAACACCGCCAGAATTAATATGCCTGCGATAAAGAAGCAGGCTATTCCTCCGGCTTGTTTAACAGTACTTCGGGTCACCGCCGTGATGAGCAGGAATACGATGGACAGGCCTAAAGCAAAAAGCACCTTTTGATAGGTTTTGGTAAAGCGGTTAAGGAATAGCACTCAATCACCTCATTATTAAATCTTAAACTATTTTCAGGAATGTTTAAAGATGGTTAGTGGAAAAAATTGACCAAAGTGCTTTCACCCCATGATGGGTATGGCACCGGCGTAAAACAGGTAACGTCCGATAATTTGGGCGCTGAAGAGCAGGATTAAACTGAGATAAAAAACTGGGCGCAAGCTTTTGCCTGGGTTTTTAAAGCTTTGAAAGCTATACACCACAAAGTTGATTCCGCCCACAAACAAAAATGTACAGTAAAGCAGGGGCAGCAACGAGTATGACTCTGAGTTGAAAAGAAAGAAAGCCAGCTGAACCAGCAATACTCCCAGGGTAAGGAGTGACAGCTTCCAAAGTAAACCTCTTACCTCCTGATAATTCGGAAAATCCCTGACTGTCTTCATAAATAAGGCACAGACGACGGCTCCCAGAATAAGCATGGTGGCGAAAAAACTAATGTAGGTATTGGCAGAAGCCCAAGCAGGGATAGGCGTCGTGTAATAGATACTGGACATACTGAATACGGCAATCAACCCCAAGGCGGAAGTGAGCCATCCTAAAGCCATGCCCGGCGCCTCCCGCCGGTAGAAGACGATCGAGATAACCCAGAAGAATAAAAATAACCCACTGAAGACAATCTCACGGCTCAGCCATGAAGTGAGCAAATTAGCTACCGATGCATAAGCCTGTGCAGGTGAACCAAGGTGAAATATAGAGATCACTAAGGCGATACACATGAGAGGGCCCACCACCAAAAGAGGGCGCCGGGTTAGTTTAGCTACAATCTCAGGTTCTGTTTTTCCGGCCAGAAATGTTCTCAGCCCTACGGCAACGACCCAGATCCCTACCGCACATTGAGTCAAAATACTGAAAAGAATTAAAGACCATTCACCACTATACATTCTCATCCACCTCATTCCAGTTTATAAGCCTTATTGCAGAGTATATATGTCAGTAGTTTAGCATGATTGCCAATAGAGAAATATACAAAAAAACTAGGAAATATTTGTAGCCAATGCTAAAGAAAGTGTTATAGAAAAAGAATCCTGCTTTCTAAGACTGAAGAAAGCAGGATTTAAATAAGGTATTGTACTAATCGGGGTAATTAGGGGAGTCGTTGATTAGGTCAGCCCAATCGTCGAGGCAACCATCCCTGCATAAAACACATAGCGGCCAATAAATTGTCCACAGATCAGGGCGGCTAAGGAAGCGTAAAGCAGGCTGGATGATTGGGTCTCAGGCTTGGCGGATTTTTGCAGAGTAGGCCAGAGCAGAATAACGGCTCCGCCCAGAACAAGAATCCATTTCACTGTAATGATCAAACTCATACCACCGAGGATTGCCGCACTGGCTTGAGCAGCCGGTCCCCCCAGGCCTAAGTTGATAGCATAAGGAATGGCCACTGCGGCTTGAATAATCACCGCAGCCAAAACCAGATAACCGAAGATCTTTTTATCGACACCTTGCAGTTCTTTCATGCTTACGACGAGGAACAAAAGGGCCCCCACAGCAATGGCTGTGGCGTAGAAGTCCACAAAAGTATTGATTCCCTGCCAGACCGGTACGGAAGCGGTGGTATAGAGCTTGCTCATGGAAAACACGGCAATCAGACCGATACCGCTGCCCAGCCACCGCAGTCCGGCACTTAAAGCGGAGGCATCCGCTTTAAACCATTGGACCAGGGCATAGAGGACGGCAACACCCATGAACATTCCGCTAAAAAGCACTTCCCGGCTCAACCATGAACTGCCCAGATTGAACAGGGAATTCAAGGCGTGAAACGGTTGGCCCAGATGGGCCAAAGAAGCCAGAACACCAATGATACTTAATCCGGCGGCTGTTGCCGCTGCACCTTTGAAGACTTTTCCTTTATACAGCTGATGACTTAGAGTCATGAAAAGCATGATCCCGATTGCGGCCTGCATGCAAAAGGAAAAAATCAATAACGCTGTTTCTCCTCCCATGATCAGTCCTCCTTCACTATAAATTCTTTATTGAGTGCAACAGTTTTGGGTTTGATCAGAACGGAGGGGGTTGTTTTGGAAGAGCTGGGCAGCACCGGCAAGTCACTTACGGCATCTGCCCCATATTTAACCCGCAGCTCGTCAAGCTCTCCCCATTTGATAGCTCTCATGGTGCAGGCATCAACGCAGGCAGGGTTCTCCCCTTTTTCCACTAAGTTTTGGCACATATCGCATTTGCTGACCTGGCCGGTTTCTTCGATAAATTGAGGAACCCCATAAGGACAGCTCCAAGTGCAGTAACGGCAGCCGATGCATTTGCTTTTATCGTGGGCGACAATCCCATTCTCCAGCTTATGCATAGCCTGAGTTGGGCAGCCTTCCACACATTTAGGTTCTTTGCAGTGGTTGCAGGTGATGGAAAGGTAGTAGATCCAAGGCGTGGGGAATTTCCCGCCTTCAAAGCCTTTAACTCTTCTGAACAAAGTTCCGGGCTTCAGGTCATTGCGATCGTTACAAGCGATTTGGCAGGTTTTGCATCCGCCACAAGCGGTCATATCAAAGTAGAATCCATATTGTGACATTATTTATTCCCCCCTTGTGCAGCAACAATCCGTTTTGGCCATAAATAGTCGGTTTGCAGTTTGCTGTCATACTTCTCTACTTGAACGTTACAGGTGTTGTATGCCTGCACCCCTTGTCCGGTGGGAAGTCCTCCATTCAGTACATTGGTGGCGCCTGCCTTACAGATACCGGTTGCGTCGTCCACTTCCGCCCAAGCACCCTGACCTAAAGTAAGGGTTCCCGGCATGATTCTCTCCGTGATATACACAGGACGGATCACTTGGCCATGGCGGCTGCTGATTTTCACGATATCATTTTTAGCGATTCCCCTGGCGGCAGCATCGGCAGGATGAATATAGAGTCTGTTTTGGAACGCCTCTCTGAGCCAGGAGATATTATCCAAGGTTGAATGGCTGCGGCGTGCATAGTGGATTGTGGTGAGCTGAAGCGGATAGCCGCTCTTCTCTTTCTTCTCAAAGTCAGAGAAGGTCTCTTCATAACCTTCAGTAACATATTGATACTTAGGAATAGGAGCTAAGGTGTTCCAACCATAAGCATTGATCGTATCGGCTAAACCTTGGCTGTGGATTTGGAATTTGCCGCTTTCGGTGCCCAGCGGGTTCTTATCAGGATCCTCAATGAAGTCTTTATAGTCAATATAGGTGTATTGGTCTCCAGGGGAACGGGGCACCTGATAGACACCTTGTTCCTTAAATTCTTGATAGCTGATCCGGCCTTCCTGGGGAGTTCCTTTCACTCCCAGGGCGGCGATATCCTCAGCGGTAATGGTCACCAGCTTCTCATAGCCTGATCCGTCTTCCTTCATCACAGTGCAGCCGGCCACCATATTGAACAGCTTCTGCTCAGGGGAAAGGGGATCAAAATCAGCAGGATCCAAGCCCAGCCGCTTGCCGATCTCGGCATACATCCAATCATCATCCTTAGCCTCAAACATGGGTTGGGTGATTTGGCTGTAGAAAATGATCATTTCCGGGTTACCCGTTAAGAAACCGCCCAGTCTTTCCCACTCGGTGGTAGCCGGAAGCACGATATCTGCATATTGGGCCGTGGCGGTAAGGAAATGAGCTGATGTTACCACAAATTCAACTTTGCGGAAGGCTTCGATTCCTTTCATGATATCGGTATTCTGATTGAGCACATTGCCTGAACCGATATTCCAAATCATGCGGATATCGCAAGGCTGTTTGCCTCTTACTCCTGCAGTGTACTCCCCATTGATTACAGCGTCCCAGGCTTCGTCGATAACGATGCCATGCCAGTCAGTTTTAAAGGGATCCGGTCCGGGGAAGGTCGGTTCCTTGTAGATAGGGTTAGCCGGAGATTTGCCACCGGCAGTTCCTGCTTTGACAAGAGCCGGTCCGCCATAGCTTTGGGTATTATGACGGTTATTGGAGCAGACACTGGCCCCTGGTTTTCCCACATTTCCGGTCATCCAGCCCACGGTCAGGAAGGCCTGGCAGAATTGTTCCCCTACGGAGGTTCTGGCCGCTGCCGAGGAACTGGTGAAGGTCATGGGTTTCGTAACAGCTACTTCATGAGCGAAAGAGCGAATCAGATCCGGATCGGTTCCGCAATGCTCGGAAGCCCATTCCGGAGTTTTAGGTGTGCCATCATAGGTTCCCAGAACATAATCCTTAAAGTTCTCTTTCGGATCGGCACCTTCCGGCATATGCTCGGCATCAAAGCCCACACAGTATTTATCAAGGAATTCCTGATCATGGAGGTTATTGGTGATCATATAATGGGCCATTCCCAACAATAAGGCCGTATCCGTTCCAGGTCTTACCGGAATCCATTGATCGGCAAGGAGTTGGGCTGTGTCGTTATAGAGTGGATCGACAATAATGAATTTGGCCCCTGCTTCTTTGGCCTGTTTAAAGTTATAGGCAGGGTTGCCGCCACTGCTCCATACGGGATTAGCTCCCCACAAGACAATGAGTTTGGAGTTTCTCAGATCCAAGCGGTCATTAGAGCCTTTGGCACGGCCGCCGTTCATAAATTGCTGGGGTTTTGGCCAAGCGCCATCCGAAGTACATCCCCAGTAGGTCATAGCCCCGCCATAAGCATTTAGAGCCGGACCTGTGGCTTTCGCCAGAATGGCTTTATTGCCATAGGTTTCTTTGACACGCTTTAATTCGGCAGCGACATGATCCAGGGCTTCTTCCCAGGAAATTCTTACCCACTCATCTTTACCCCGGAGCTCTCTCTTGCCGCCGTCCCCTGGGTTCCAATTCTTGCGTTTCATGGGGTATCTTAAGCGATCGGCACCAAAAATCTGCTGGCGCTGAGATCTCCCTCTGGCGCAGCCCCTTTGTTGCGGATAATCGGGGCTGTCCGGATGGGTGTCATCGGTTTTTTGACGGACAACGACGCCGTCCACTACCAGGGCCTTGTTCAGGCAGCGTCCGCCGCAGTTATGCCAGCAAGCCGCCGTAATCCATGTTCCTTCTTCATTGGCTGCCTGACCCGCATTGGTCGTGGTCAGAGTATTTCCACAGCCCACCAAAGATAAGCTGGCAGCAGCAGCGGTACTGGCTTTAATAAAGTTTCTGCGGCTGATTGTCATTTCATTGATCTTATCAAAGAACTTTGTCATGAGTATGAGTAGCCTCCTTTTAAATTAGTCCAATGTTGGTAACGACCATAGCAGCGTAAAAAATATACCGGCCAATAAACTGACCACAGACCAAAGCTATACCGGCCAGATAAATCATTCCTGTGGCTGACTTCGCCTCCTGCTGAAGGGTGGGCCAAAGCAAAAATCCTGCTCCGCCAAGAACAAGCAGCCATTTTAAGCCAACCGCTACACTCAAGCCATTGAGGATTTCGGCGCTGGCATGGGCGGCCGACCCGCCAAGACCCAGGTTAATTCCATAGGGTACCGCTACGGCAGCTTGAACGACTACGGCTGCCAGGACGATCAAACCAAGGATCTTTTTATCCTTACCCTGTAATTCTTTAGAACTTAAGGCCAGGAAAAGCAAGGCGCCGACGGCAAGGGTTGTTCCATAAAAATCAGCAAAGGTATTGGCCCCCTGCCAAACGGGAACCGAGGCTGTGGAATAAAGTTTCGCCATGGAGAAGACGGCGATTAAGCCAATCCCGCTGCCAGCCCATCTGAGGGCTGCTTTAATCCCTTGATTTTCCACCTTGAGATATTGGACCAGAGCATAAAGCACGGCGATGCCCATAAATACGCCACTAAACAGGACTTCTCTGCTCAGCCAGGAACTTCCTACATTGAGAAGGGAATTCAGGGCAGCCAGGGGTTTCCCTAAGTGAGCCAGGGAAGCAATCACGCCGATGATGCTTAAACCGGCGGCCAGATAGGCCGCTTTCTTGAATTCTTGATCAGCGTGGAGGATCTTGCCAAGGGTCATAAAAAACATAATTCCGATGGAGGCCTGCATGAAAAAGGAAAATATCAGTAAAGCGCTTTCACCCATACTTAAACCTCCTTATACCTGAAGTCTTTTTGTGCAGCAATTCTTTTCGCCTTGATCACCAGGGACGGCTTCGTCCTGGACGCTTCCGGCAGAATTGCCAATTCGCTGGTGGTGTCACCGTGTTTGGCCTTCAATTCATCCGTATCTCCCCACTCCAGGGCCCGCATTGGGCAGGCATCCACACAGACGGGGTTTTTGCCTTCATCGCGCAAGTCCTTGCAACCGTCACATTTTCCTACTTTCCCCAAATCTTTGATGAATTGAGGCACCCCATAGGGGCAAGCCCAGGTACAGTACCGGCAGCCGATACATTTGCCTCTGTCATGCTGAACTGTGCCGTCTTCAGCTACATGCATGGCCCCGGTAGGACATCCTTCCACACATTTAGGTTGGGCGCAATGGTTGCAGCTTCCTGAATAGTGGTAGGCCCCGGGAGCCGGATAAACCCCTACTTCGTAGGTTCTGGCTTGCCTAAAGATCGTGCCTACTTTCAAATCATTTTTATCTTTGCAGGCAATCTGACAGGTTCTACAGCCAATACAGGCCGTCATATCAAAATAGAATCCCAAATAACCCATTTACTGCACGCTCCCTTCTAAAAAATGATCCGTTGGGGTTTTTCTACATCCAGGATTAATGAAGCTCCAGCATACTTCTCAAGCTGAACGATACAGGTATTCCAGCCGGAAGCACCTTGTCCCGTAGATACCGGACCGCAGAGAATGTTGTCTGCTCCGCCTTTATCAATACCGGTTTTTTCGTCCATGTCCACCCAAGAACCATGGGGCAAGCCGATGACACCCGGCATAAAGCGCTCGGTAACCAAAGCAGTGCGCAGGACCTTGCCATGTTGGCTGGTTAACAAGACGGTATCTCCATCCATGATCCCTTTAGCTTTGGCATCCTGAGCATTGATGAAGACAGGATTAGGCCAGGTTTCTCTGAGCCATTGGACATTATCAAAGACGGAGTGGGAGCGGCGCAGATAGTGAGGGTTAATCACTTGGAAAGGATAGTCTCCTTTGGCCTTGCTCTTCCAATCACTGAAAGTGGCTTGATAGCCTTCAACCGGTGGAATATAGGTGGGAATCGGCTCGATCTTGCTATATCCCATATTGTTGATTCTCTGGGCAAGAGCACGGGAATAAATCTCCATCTTGCCGCTTTCGGTGCCTACCGGATTGGCCGCCGGATCATCTCTGAATTTCTTATAAGCGATGAAGCCGTAGTTATCTCCCGGTTTTCTTTCGACCTGATAGAGGCCTTGCTCTTTAAACTCTTTAAGAGTGATTTGACCTTCCTGGGGCTCACCTTCCACTCCCCATTCGGCAATATCGGCGGCCGTGATGGTGACCAGGGGAGCTTTTGTCTTGCCATCGGGCAAGGTCACTTTGCTTCCCGCAATCATATTAAAGAGTTGCTGTTTTTCGTCAAAGGGGAAGGCTTTGCTGACATCTACCCCTAAACGTTTTCCCAATTCCTTGGCTATCCATTGATCGCTTTCACATTCGTACATTTTTTCGGTAATTTGTGAGTACATAATCAAAATTTCCCGGTTGCCGGTGACAAACCCGCCAAGTTTTTCCCATTCTGTAGTCAGCGGCAGCACAAAGTCTGAATACTTAGCGTTGGTGGTTAAGAATTGAGCGTGACTTACCACCAGCTCCACCTTACGGTGGGCTTCGATCCCTTTGGTCATCCCGTCGGCAGTTTGCAGCCGGGCACTGGTATCGTGGTAAATAGCGCGGATGTCAATGTCGCGCATTTCTCCCTTTTTCCACTTCATTTGACCTGTAAAATTATACTTTCCGTCAACGATGGCCCGCCACATTTCCGTATGATTGAGGCTATCGTCCACAGGATTCTCCACGGTCGGCAGCCCATCTTTACCTGCGCTCACCAAGCCCGGTCCGCCGTTGCTGGAACCGGTGTGGCAGCTTACTCCGCACATATGCCCGGATTTTCCCATGTGCCCGGTCATGGCTCCGATGGTCATCACCAGTTGGGGAAGGCTATCGGCATTCTGAGTTCTTGCTGACGCCCAGCCAAAGATAATGGCCACTTTCTTGTTCTTACTCATGGCTCTGGCCAGGTAACGAATGCGCTGGGGTTCCACTCCGCAGAGTTCAGAGGCCCACTCGGCATTTTTAGGTGTGCCGTCATAGGTTCCCAGGACATAATCTTTGAAATTATCCTTAGGATCGGCGCCTTCCGGCATGCTGTCGGCATCAAAGCCGATGGTATTATTCTTCAGGTACTCCCAGTCAATCAGGGGATTGGTCGCAGGATCATCTTCAACAATCAGCGTATGGGCGACTCCCAGAAGCAGGGCGGTATCTTCGGAAGGGCGTGAGGGAATCCAATCCGCTTCCAGTAAGGCATAGGTATCATTGTAGTATGGATCTACGGCAATGAACTCCGCCCCGGCCTTTTTAACCTGCATGAAGTTATAAGCTGGATTGCCTGCCGAGCTCCAAGCCGGATTCATGCTGAACATGATCACGGTTTCACAGTTTCTCATATCAATCCGGTCATTGATCCCTTCCACAGCGGAAGGCCCAATGCCCACAGGGCCATTGGTTCCATGCCAGGTTCCACGGGAGGTGGTGCCCCAATTGCTGACATAGCCGCCAAACAGAGCCAGTGTTTTGGAAGCATCCCCGCCGTCGGCAAAGATGGCGCGATTGCCATGCTCTTCTTTGATTCTTTTCAGTTCACCGGCAATGGACTCAAAGGCTTCCTCCCAAGAAATCTTTACCCATTCATCCTGGCCGCGCAGTTCTTTCTGACCGCCGCCGGGAGCCCAATTCTTTCTGCGCATGGGGTATTTCAAACGATCGGCACCAAAGACCTGTTGTCTTTGGGAACGCCCCCGAAGGCAAGCTCTTTGCTGAGGAAAATCAGGGCTGTCCTGATGGGTATCGTCTGTCTTTTGACGGATAACCACGCCATCAACGACCAAAGCCTTGTTTAAACATCGGCTTCCGCAGTTATGCCAACAAGCTGCAGTTCTCCACTCACCTTCTACATTGGCCATCTGATCAGGGCTGGCTGTGGTCAGAGTGTTGGCGCAGCCTCCCAAAGAAAGGGCGGCAGCGGCGGCGGTGCTGGCTTTAAGAAAGCTTCTGCGGCTTAGATTCAATTCATTAATCTTATCTAATAAATTTACCATTCCTTTTCTTAACCTCCTTAACTTGGTACCTTGATACTTTAGTGCTTAGCTCCCCAGAGAATCCATCACCTCCTGTATAACAGCCTTGTCCACTTGCAATATCTGCTCGGTCAGAACAGCCAACTGGGGATAAAAATAATGAGTTTTAGCGTTTTGAATTTCCCGGGAAAAATCCGTAATCCAAGCCAATAGATGCTCCTCCAGGAACTCCTTTTGACTGGATAAGAGGCTGATGACCTCTGGGTACTTTTCTTCCTCGAAGCGTTCCAAGGTCATCTTGCTCAAATGAGCCATAAAGTCCAATTCCATGGCCAGATGATCGTCTGCCTCATGGGGGTAATTGGAGGGCAGGAATTCATATTCCAGATAAGCCCGGCGCACTTTTAAGGTGCTTTCCTGAAAGATAATTCTCTCCTCACTGCGGTATACCGATTCCCAGGGAGGGGCAGGCAGTTTATTGGGACCAATAAATAGAGCAGTATATTCACCTTTTAAGCGTTCCAGTGTCTTTTCTCTGTCTTTAGCCAGAGCGGCTTTCACTTCAGCCAACAAGTGCAGATAGTCACTTAAATCACTTTCATCATCAAGCCATAATCCCAGGGCATCCCGGGTGTGGTCACTGGTGACAGCATCAAACAAGGGGCTGCTGGGCTCATTGCCAAAGGTGTGCTGCAGTAATTCATAGAGGTAATGACGATTAGCAAGCACTATTGCAATACCATCATTGGGGGCTGTTTTCATCATTAAACACCTCATTACTCTTTTGTGTAGTTTATCACATAAATATTAATTCTCAACCTGTAAATATTAACAAAATCTTAACACCATATTATTTTTCACAAACTAATTTTTAAACCAGTATTTACATTACCTTTAAGCTCTTACAAAACACCGGCTGATATGATAAACTTTTGTAGACCCTAATTTTTTATGATGAGCATTATCTTTTTTAATTTCAAGATAGTCTTCACAAGAATTAATGAACGACAAAAGGTGTGGAACTATGAGCGGCATAAAGAAAAGAATCAGGACCACTGATAATTTAACCTTCAGCTTTATGCTGGCAACTGTGATTGTCATTATTATGGTTATGGGTGCCAAATACTTTTGGGATTATAATCAGGAGATGAAGCAGGCTGAGCGCGAGATGCTTGAGAAAGCCCAGATTATCACCCAGCAGCAAAAAGCTCTTTGGGAGTTTATGGCTATCAATCAACGTAAAATCAATTATGACCTTGACGGCAATTTAGAATATAAATTTCTCAGTTGCTCTACAGTGGCCATGGGGGTGGGCGCCATGCTGGCCGCGGAAACAGATTATAAATTAAAACCTACCAATGTCAATTATCGGAATATCCTGAATGCACCTGACGAATTTGAGATTCTGGGGGTCATCCATCTCAAAAAATTCCCTGCCACAACTGAGTATTGGGCCATAGAGGATATGAACGGCAAACCTGTTTTCCGCTATATGACTCCTCTGGTTATTGATAAATTCTGTTTGGATTGTCACGGCGAACCCAAAGGGGAAATCGATATCTCCGGTTATGCTAAAGAAGGTTTGCAAATTGGCGATTTTGCGGGAGCCCTGAGTTTAACCATGCCCATGGATCTTTATCTGGAGAACATGCATGGCAGTCAAAGAAGCAATGCTTTCTTCTCCTTTGTGCTTATTCTGGTATGCATTACCTGTATTTACCTGTTGGTAACCAAAATGGTGACAAGTTCCCTTGGGGAATTGGAGCACGCCGTATCCAAGGTAGGGGCGGGCCAATGGGATGTTAATCTGAAAGACTTAAGGGCCAGAGGTGAAATCCGCAGGCTGACCAATCATTTTCAAAATATGACGGAGCAATTGAAGGACCTCTACAGCAACCTGGAATTAAAAGTGGAGCAGCGGACAGATGAATTAGAAAGGGCCAACTCCATCTTAAAGCAGCATCAGTATGAACTGGAGCAGATGAACCTGCGCCTTAACGAGACCAATATTTATAAATCGGAATTTTTGGCTGTCATGAGCCACGAGCTGCGAACTCCACTCACTTCCATTATTGCCTTTACCGAATTGCTGTTGGTGGATTTACCACCCAAAGAGGAAAATAAGCTCCATATTCTTGAGGAGATCCAGACCAACAGCCAAATCCTGCTCCGGCTGATCAACAACATCCTGGATCTGGCAAAAATTGAAGCCGGCAAGGCCCAATTGAATCTGGAAATCGTCGATATGCAGGATATCATCGCCTTGGTGGAAAGCGTAATTACGCCCTTAGCGAAAAGCAAAGACATTGATTTGAGTGTTCATGTGGACTCCCATGTCCCCTTAACCAAGGCAGATCCGGAAAAGATTCGCCGCATCATTGAGAACCTGGCCGGTAATGCGGTTAAATTCACCGACCCGGGAGGAAGAATTGAGATTCTTGTTGAATACAGTTCTGCCACAAATGAAATCATTCTTCAGGTCAGTGATAATGGTATTGGGATCAAAGAGGAGGATCAAAAATATATTTTCGAAAAATTTACCCAAGCAGACGGCTCCGCTTCTCGTAAATATGGGGGTACCGGATTAGGACTCTCTCTGGCCAAAGAATTGGTTGAACTGCATCAGGGGTGGATCAAAGTAGAAAGCCAATTCGGCGGTGGAAGCAGCTTTATCGTGGGTATTCCTGTTCAAAATTTAGAATAAGAGAGCGGTGGGAAACTATGGAAAAGCAACTTAAAATAATGTTAGTGGACGATGAAGACAGCATCCGCAAAGTCGTTGCCCATCTTGCCCAAAAAGAAGGCTATGACTTTTGCTATGCATCCGACGGGGAAAAGGCTTTACAAATGTTTGCCCAGGAGAACCCGGATCTGATCATTCTGGATGTGATGCTGCCGGAGTTAGATGGGTTTGAAGTGTGCCGGAGAATTCGTCAGGAAAGTGCTGTCCCGATCATCCTCCTTTCCGCCAAAGGGGATATCGTCGATAAAAGTGTCGGCTTCAATATGGGGGCTGACGATTATATGACCAAGCCCTTCAGCCCCATTGAGCTGGCCTTGCGTATGAAAGCCATGTTCCGCAGAGCTTTTCGCCTTTCCAATGAGAGTTTGGCTGAAGATAAGGATCGTTTGGTCTTTAAGGATTTAGAGATCAACAATAAAACCTTCGAAGTGATCGTCCGCGGCAAAAAGGTGGACCTCACCTCCAAGGAGTTCGAGCTGCTCTCCTTTATGGCCAATCACCCGGGCCAGGTTTTTACCCGTCAGCAGCTTTTTGATAATCTGTGGGGGGAAAAGTATTTAGGGGACTCCGGCACCATCACTGTGTTTATCCGCAAAGTCAGGGAAAAGATCGAGCTGGATCCCGGCCGTCCGGAATACATCCTGACCGTCTGGGGTGTGGGATATAAATTCGCGGGTTAAAGACTAAAAGGGGTTAAGGAAAACCGAGGCACCCATGGCCTCGGTCTTTTATTGCCCTCTAACTGAGAGGGCCCCAATATTTACAATCCTCAACTGAAAGAGCAGTTCAGAGTTCTTCAAAATGAATAAGACGTGTACAAATCTTTTCAGCAAGAGCGCGGTTGTGGGTGACGGTTAACAGACCCATATTGCGCTCTTTGATGATCTTCAGCAACACATCCCAAATCTGGGCCTGGGTGATCACGTCCAGCATGGTGCTTATTTCATCGGCGAGGATAAAGCGGGTCGGGTGGCCCAGCACCCGGGCGATACAGAAGCGCTGCAATTCTCCTCCTGAAAGCTCGTTGGGATAGCGTTTCAGCCATTCCTTCTCAATCCCCAGTTCCTCAAGGGTTTGGTCATCAGGCTCCCACCCTTCCGCCAGGGAGGCTCCCAGCTTCCAGCGGGGGTTGAGGGCTTTTTCAGGGTGCTGATAGATGAGTTGAACCGGACAATAGCCCTTTGCCGGTAAAGGCTTGCCGGCCAGCAATACTTCCCCCCGGGCTGGTTTAAGGTAACCGGAGAGGATTTTGGCCAGGGTGCTTTTGCCGCACCCGGAAGGCCCAATCAGTCCGACCCTCTCCCCTTCTTCAAGCTGAAGATTGATATCCTGAAGCAGCCAAGGCTCCTGGCCATAGCGGAAGCCAATATTTTTCCCCTCAAGAAGCATGGACACACCTCACTTCGCAATCTCCCACTCTGCGCATGGGAACTTCCCCGGCACATTCCCGGCTGATCTGTGCACAACGGGGAGCAAACCGGCAGCCTGTGAGGATGCTTCCTGCATAAGGTTGGGAACCGGCAATAGGATGAAAGCCGTTTTGAGGAAGAGCCTGCCATAAAGCCCGGCTATAGGGATGACGCAAGGCCTCTTCACCCCGCAGGAAATTCTCAACCGGTGTGACCTCTACTGTAGTTCCCGCATAGAAGACGGCAATCCGATCGGCGTATTTTAAAGCCAAATCGATATCATGAGTAATGAGCATCACACCACAGCCCTGATCGGCCAGTTCACGGAAAATCCGCATGGTCTCCTCGGCGATTTCCGGATTGAGTCCGGGTGTAGGCTCATCGGCTATGATCAGTTTGGCATCACCCAGCACCGCGGTGGCAACCAAGACCCGGCGGGCCATCCCGCCGGAAAGCTGAAAGGGGAATTTCCGGCCGACCTCCTCTTGGAGGGCAAAGCGCGCAAAAGCTTTCCGCTGCTGCTCCTGGGTCCCTTGCTCACCGCGGACCTGCTTAGCAACCCGCATGAGAGGATCAAGGTAGGATACGGATTGGGGAACCAGGGCGATCTCATGACCGCGCAGTTTTTTCTGGCGTCTGGGGGTGAGGAGCTCTCCCTCATACTTCAAGGTACCGGCCATGGTGGCATTGACAGGGAGAATTCCTAAGATAGCATGGGCCAGCAGACTCTTGCCTGAACCGCTGGAGCCGACGACCGCTAAAATCTCTCCTTTATGGATGCTGACATCCAGATGGGTTATGACCTCCAGCTCCCGCTGCCTGAGTCCCTTTTCATACATCCGGAATTTAACGGACAGATTATTCACTTCGAGAAGTGGGGATTCTTTATTTTCTACAGCATCCGGATTGCTCTGAGCGTTGTTTGCTTTGCTTGATTCTTGAGCGGATACCTTATCCAGGATAAGACTCATACCTATCCCCTCCTATTCTTGAGCGCTATAGGGATCGATCAGCCGTCTCAGGCTTTCCCCGATGGCTTCAAACATCATGACGATGAGCAAGAGCATCACGCCCGGGAAGAACGCCAACCACCACATCCCTGTGGCCAGGTGTTTCATAGCTTCAGAAAGTATGACCCCCACCG
This sequence comes from Desulfitobacterium chlororespirans DSM 11544, assembly GCF_900143285.1. Taxonomy (NCBI): domain Bacteria; kingdom Bacillati; phylum Bacillota; class Clostridia; order Eubacteriales; family Desulfitobacteriaceae; genus Desulfitobacterium; species Desulfitobacterium chlororespirans. Next base: position 263,070 of record NZ_FRDN01000005.1, on the reverse strand, counting down.
CCGGCATATCGAGAGGCAGTCCATAACCTAAAAAGGTAATGGCCGCTTCATGAAGAATGGCGTGGGGAAAAAGCAAAATCAGTCCGATCACGAATTGAGGAAAAACATGGGGGGCAATATGATCTTTGGCAATGGTCCAGTTGCTCTTGCCTAATTTTTGGGCGGCCTGGACATAGTGGGCATGGCGGATCTGAAGGACTTCAGCCCGCACCACCCGGGTTAGAGCAGGCCAGTGAGTTACGGCTACGGCAATAATCACTCCCTGAAGCCCCCTCCCCAGCATAAAGGATACCAGCATCAGCAAGACGATATGGGGAATTCCCATGCACAAATCCACAAGCCAGCTAATGCATTGATCCACTTTGCCACCGGCTGTAGCCGCCACGATGCCCAGGATTAAAGCGATCACCGCGCTGACCGTGGCCGCTAACAGGCCAACCAGAATGCTGGTGGACAAACCCTTAATCGTCCGGGCAAACATATCCCGTCCCAGATAATCGGTGCCAAACCAATGAGCTGCCGAGGGGGCCAGCTTTTTGGCCCCATAGTCCGGCGCATAGGCTTCCGGACCCATTGTCACTCCCACAACTGTGATGGCTATCAATACTGCTGCGCAAAAACCTAACATCAGAAAGGTCTTGGTTCGCCGGTTGAATCCCCCATTCTTTGTCAATTCAGCTGTCATTGTGTAGTTATCCATGGGGGTTAGCCTCCTTTATATGGGGATCGACGATACCATAGATGAGGTTGGCCAGCAAATTCCCTGTGAAGACGAAGACGGCACTGAACAAAGCAATTCCCAAAAACAGGGGTACATCGCCGCGCAGTCCTGCCTGAGTCACGGCATTGCCCAGGCCTGGATAGGTAAAGACCTGCTCCGCCAAGACAGAGCCCCCGAATAATTCACTGAAAGAGGCAAACTGCAGGGTAATCGCCGGCAGCATAATATTGCGAATGCCGTGCCGCTTGACAATGCTGTAGGTGGACTCTCCCCTTGCTCTGGCAAAGAGCACATACTCTGATTCCAGAACATCGATCATTTTCTGCCGGGTATGCAGGGCAATATTGGCTACCCCCACGATGCTTAGTGTAAAAGCGGGCAAAATCAGGTGATGTATCCGCTCCCAGAGCGTTACCTCGGAGGCAATCTTGCCGATGGGAGCCGCTAAGCCAATGGGAAACCACTGCAGGTTCACAGCGAACACCATCAGGATCAAAAGCCCAATCCAAAACGTCGGAGCTGAAGATAAAGCCAGACAAAACGTTTTGATAAAGCGATCCAGCAGCCTTCCCCGGTTAACCCCGGCCAGAATGCCCAGGACAAAGCCCAGTACCCCGGAAAGAACCCAGGCTACTCCCATTAAGGCTAAGGATGCTTTCACCCGTTCCCCGATCACTTGGGTGACCGGCAAGCGATACGTGCTGGAAATCCCCATATCCCCTTGCAGCACATGCCCCGCCCAAGTTAAGAAACGCTCCGCCGGGGGCTTATCCAGCCCCCAGTAACGGGCTACATTGTCCCTTTGCTCCTGGGAGACATTGGACTCTGAACCTACGAACCCATCAATAGGATCAACCGGTGAAGACATCACCAAGGCAAAGGCAATCACACTCATAGCGACGAGCAAAGTGATCATACGCAAGAAGGATGGCACGATTAGCTTCTGTAAAACCTTATTTCTCAGTTTCATCTGCGCTTCCTCAAGTCTCTCCATTTTTCTCTTATGGCAAGTATCGTTTTTCAGGGCGCCCTCTTATCAGGATTCAAAGGTCCACTCATTCATATTGGCAATAACCGGCACCCCATGACCATGGGGATGAATCCGCTGCTCTCCAAGATTTAACCCATCCCGTACAAAATAAGTGTGATCGATATTGACAATCCACAGGAAGGGATAATCAACGCTGGTTCCTGTCTCGCCATCCCACTGGGAAAGCTTCCAATAGTCTATGGCTTCTGCCATGCTGGTTGCCGCCAAGGCCTTCTCGATATAGTCATCCACTTTGGGATTGGCATAGGAGGCCGGATTGCTGGTTCCGACGCCGATCATTTGGGAATAGTGAGCATTATAAAGGTCGATAGGATTATAGTCACCGCTTCCCCAACAAGTGGGTATAGTGCGGGTCAGGGCTTTACAGTCGGCCCAGGCCAATGCTTCGGCGCTAAGATTAATGCCCAGCTTCTTGGCATCTTCGCTCAACGCCACGGCCAGATTATAACGCTGTAAATCATCGGTTCTTCCGGAAATCTTGAATTCGGCCTTGATTCCATTCTTCTCCCGAATGCCGTCTCCATCCGTATCGATCCAGCCCGCTTCTGCCAAGAGAGCCTTTGCTTCTTCCACCCGGCCATCCTCGAATTCGGGAGTGTTGTTCCAGGGCAAAGCATCCACCCGGCCGTAGGCAGGGGTTCCGATCCCGTTAAGAGCGTTTTGGATAATGGTTTCCCGGTCAATGCCAATGTTTAAGGCCTTGCGTACAGCATAATCGCTGGTGACATTGTTGCCGATTACATTGCCCTTGGCATCCTTGGTCTCCGCTATGACGGGCAAATTAAATCCCCGATTATCCACAGTCTTAATCCTTGCCATGCTCATACCCGGAACCTCTTCGTAGGCATATTCAGGATTGACCATGACCACATCCAGGTTTCCTGATTTGGCTGCCGCTAAGGCGGCCTCCTCATCCAGATTCAGAATGGTAATCTTTTTAAAGCTGGACTTGGTTCCATAATAGTAATCATTGGGGACGACGATAAGCTGCTGCTCTTTATCCAATTGGGCTACTTTAAAGGGGCCTGTCCCGATAGGATTGTCCCCGTAACCCGGTCCGTAAGCATGCTGCGGAACAATGCCCAGCAGGGCTGTGGTGGAGGCAAAAGCCGACCATTTCTTATTCAAGGTAAAGACAACGGTAGCTTTATCTTTAGCCTCGGCTTTTTCCAACATGGTCAGATCCACGCTGGAACCGCTTGCTTTCGCGGTCATATAGGTAAAGGCCACATCATCGGCGGTCAAAGGCTCTCCATCAGAGAATTTCACATCATCGCGAAGAGTATATGTATAGGTTAATCCATCATCACTGACCGTATAGCCGACGGCCAAATCAGGCTCCGCTTCAATTTGGGCATTGAATTTCAGCAGGTTGCTATGAAAAATTCCGTCCCCATAGATGCCGTACCCGGTGCAGGGATCATAACTGCCGCTGGTCATTCCATACCCTATATAGATAACCAGTTCATCTTTGTTGGTCTTTTCTTTAGTAATCGCTGCATTGCTTCCGCCGCAACCTGCCAGAACAAGGGCTATGCACATGACCAACATACCTAAAACTGTCCATTTTTTATTATGCCTTTTCATCTTAGTCATCCTCCACTTCTTTGCCACAGGCCTTAAAGAAAGATACCTGGATTCTTAACCTTGCTTTGTTAATGGCTCAAAATACTTTGTTAAGTGCTCAAAAGTTAAAAATAAAAAACACCATGAAGCACGTATTTAACGACCTCCATGGTGTTAAGGCAGGTTCATCCTGCCACTATTGCTATTTGATTCTCGGCTCTGCATAAGGTTTTGAAAAACAAGGGTACCAACAACTATCAACGCTTAAGAAGAGAATATACTATAGCCCCGCTTATTGTCAAGACAATTCAGCTTTTGATTTCTAAAAAATCAGACTACTTAAAAGTATGATGTTGGCCGTATCCTGATCAAGGCTTGAGAATCCGTTTAAGGCTGCCTGCGGGAAGCCGGCTTTCGGCAAGCCAGGCCTGCAGAATCTTAGTGTAGAGCACCGGGTCTTCGAAATTAAAACCATGACCCGCGCCCTGAACTATATAGCCTTCAGCATTGGGGAGAAATGATACTAAATCCTTTGCAGAATGGATCATTATCCCTCTTTCCTTCTCCCCCACCAGAATAAGGGTTGGTACCGGGTTATTCTCCAAACCATCAGGCAGCTTAAAGGCAGCATTTTCTATAAGCAATCCTGCCAATGTCTCAGCCGATATGGACTTGGATTCTTCATAATATCTAAGAAAATATTCCGCCGGGATGCTCAGGGTTTGGGCCTGCAGTTTAGCAAACCATTTTTTCCGGGTCAAGGGAATGGTCAGTTTTACGGTAGGCTTAATCAAACTGGACACTCCCCAAAGGGAACGAACCAATGCACTATGAACAACTGCAGTGTGAACTACCTCCGGTGAATCCGCCAAAAGCTGCAGAAGAATTTGGGCGCCGATGGAATGTCCCACCACATGGGCTTTGCCATGATGCCCTTTGCTTTTGATCAGGGCGGCCATCAGTTGGGCACATTCTTTAATGTAAAAGTTCTGAAGCTCCCTGCTGTTCCCATGTCCGGGCAGGTCAGGAACAAGGCAATGGAAGCCATTCAGATCTTTAACCTGCTTATCCCACATCCATCCGCTTAAACCGCCTCCGTGGATAAACAGAATACTAACGGCTTGTGCCTCGTTAACTTCCTGGAGGAATATTTCCATAGTGATCTACCCTTTCCTGCCCAAACCTTTGCTGTGAGAACCGGCGCACCATGAGCCCGCTTCATGTTTTATTTGCTGCTGGGCTCCTTGGCGGCCCTTTTGTTCAATCGGTTGGCTAAGGAAATACCAAGACCGATGATGCTTTCACTGTGCAGCATAGGCTCTATGGAAGGCTCAAAAAGAATGGTGGCGTTGGCTTTAACCTCTTCGTCCCCCTCCCAGATAACCACACAGACTGGGATTTCCGGGAAGGCTTTAAACAGCACCGCTGAGCTTCCCATAGGGGCGGGCTGCCCGCCTAAAGAGGCCGCCACGGTGTCCAAAAGCTGGGCCTGATGACCAAAAGCCTTGATCAAGGGTGAGATGGCCGTTTTAAGAAAAGCGGCATAAAAAATCATCCCTCCCGGTATTTCCTTAATGCTCACCCACCTGGGCTCTGCTTCCGACAACGGCTGGGCATAAGCCAAATAGTTAAGAATAATGATGGCATCCATAATATCCGGAGTATACCCATCTTCTTTACGGTATACTGTTTCCTGATTGCTATCCGCAATGTACTCCTGAGCAAAGAATATCACTGAAAACTGCCTGGCATCCTCGTTATAGGATACCGCTCGTGTCGCTGTGATCTCTGCCGGTTCTCTCTTTTTTATGTCCTGCCAAAATTTGTGGTAGGCAACACGGTAATTCGTCTCCATTCTTATCTCCTCCACTCCACTCTCATCATTCATCCCACGCCACTGCTTACTAATTACGCTTAATCCCCATGGTAACAAACATATCGGTCTGCTGCAAAGCTTTGTATCTTGGCCAGGGATTGTACAGCGTTTTCCATATCCCCCTTCCTATCCTCCTTGACATCCTGGAAAGTTAATGAGACAGGGTCAGCTCCAACATCTTTTTTGTGGTATTGGCATTTCTGATGGTAACGGATTTATAAGTCTTGGTCCCTACGATTTTGGACCACCGGGTGCGGGAAAAGGTCTTTAACGATGCTGACCAAAATATCACAGGGCCATGAGCAAATACTTGTTCATACTCCGGTTTGGTGGCCCCTACTTCGGCAACTATGTCTGCGGCTGTGGCAGGATGGATAACAAACAGGGCATTATGTTTGGCCTCAGGGTCCTCATCCCACCAATCCGGCGCATGCTCCAAGGCTTCCCGCATGCTCTCCTCATCGATCAATGCTAAATCTACAGGAAATTTAAATTCCTCTTCTAAAATCACTTTGCATTTTTCAGCAAGCATGAGGTGGTCCTGGGCTTGTGCATCGAAGATGACATTCCCACTATTGATGTAGGTCACTACATTTTGAAACCCTGCTTTTGTAAAGCATTGTTTTAATTGAGCCATGGGGACTTTATTTTTCCCGCCTACATTGATCCCCCGCAGCAGGGCGATATACTTCATATAAAACTTCCCCCATTTTCATTATTAAGGAATACATGTTGGGCAAAGAAGGCCTTGCTCTTACAAGGTATAATAGCGCTGTACGGAAGGAAGCAAGGTGAGGGCCTGAATGAGTAATGCCCCAAAAATATAGCCCAGATGAATAGCGACAAAGCCTTTAATGATATAAGCTTCGACTGCAATGAAGATAATTAAAATAAATCCGATATAGAGTGAATAGGTCCAGGCCCAGTCTTTATCAGCAAACAGGTTGAGCCGATTGGCTATTGGCAAAGGTTGATTTCTTACTAACCCATAGGCTGCCAGCAAGGGCAAAATCCCTAACAGGGTGAGCAGAATGATGCCGGGGATCAGAAAGCTGCTAAAGATGGAACCTTCCAGTATGGTGACCGGCATCTGAATTATCCCCCCGCTGGGATCGATGATCAGAACCACCCCGCCAAAAATTGCGCCTAACCCTAATATAATGTGCAAAGCGATCAATAACTTGCTCGCAAAAGGCCTTCTTTTAATTTTAAACCCCATGCTATCACTCTCTTTTCCCACAGATAATGGTGTATTCTATTCTCTTAGCTGTATGATCGACAGGCAGCGTTAGTGCTGGCAGGTTAAACAATAATAAGCATTCCTGCCGCCAACTGTCTTTTGCTTTATGGGCTCACCACATTGAAGGCAAGGCTGTCCCGTGCGATCATAAACCTTAAAATACGGAATCATTCCTCCGCTTAACTTATCCCAGGAGGCAAAGGGCTCTTCGATATATCCCCCTTTGGCAATCGCTTGCTGAAGCAAATCAGGGATGACCCCATACAGCCGATCCCTCTCCCCATCGGTTAAGGTGGGGGTTTTGCGTTCCGGCAGTATTCCCGCGGCAAATAAAATCTCGTTGGAATAGGCGTTGCCTATGCCTGATATGTTTTTTTGATCCATGAGCAGAGGCTTAATCATGCCTCTTTTCCCGCTAAGGATATTCAAAAAAGCGGCCAAGGAAAACTCCGCATCCAAAGGATCAAGACCCAGCCCTTCCTTGATGGCGTCCACCTGGGATGGCTCGAGCAGCTTAAGGTAACCTAATCTTAAGTCGCAAAAATGGAGAATGGAGTGATCGGCAAACTTCAGCCGGATATGGGATCTGCCCGGCAATTCTACAGGTTCTCCCGCCACTTCATAATACATTCTGCCATCAAGCATCATATGAGCGCAGAGGGCTTTCCCTGAGCTCAGGGCAAGGATGAGGTATTTCCCATATCTTAACACCTGCTCAATACTTGTATCCTGCACCCATCTCACAAACTCATCGGTAGGAACATTGGTGCTGCGCGCCCTGGTGATTTCGGTTCCCACAATTCTCTTATCAAGGACGGATAGCTGTAAATAATTCTTGTACGTTTCCATTTCAGGAATTTCCGGCATAATGCTCACCTCAAACATAGTGTTGCCAGACAAACCCAGTCTGACTCAACTATCGGCATATAATTAGCAGAGACCCCTTTGCCGAACTGCCAATTTCTCTTTGACACTGGGGAATAAGTCCATATTCGTGTGCGGCAAAAACCGGCTGCCGCCGTATTTATCCATAAAGCTGCTGCTGGCATTCATTTCGAAATAAGTGATCTTTCCGGCTATTTCCTCTATTTCTTGGCGCTTGCTATGGGAAAGCAGAACTTGGCGCGCTCCTTCACCTGAGCTGTTGCCCAGGCGCAGCATCTGCTCCCGGGGAAGATCGGGGTAAAGCCCTATGGTAATTGCCGATTCAATAGGTAAATACTGACCGAAGGCACCTGCGGCATAGAATTTGGCAATCTCTTCCCACTGGCAGCCTACGCTTTCCATCAATACTTCAAGGGCGGCGTTTACGGCTCCTTTGGTACGCATAAGGCTGTTAATATCCTTTTGGCTTATGAATATCTCCTTACCCGTTGCGCTTTCGCCGGCAGGAACGATGGTAAAGCGCTCTCTCCCATCTGTGAAGCGGGCGGCTCGATTAATGAGCCCATTGAGAAAAAGTTCCGCTAAGGAGTCAATCAATCCTGAACCGCAAATTCCCCGTGCCGGGGCATTATCAATGGTTGTATATCGCACATGATGTTCAGAGTCTATGCTGACCTGATCGACTGCCCCTTGTTCAGCTCTGATTCCCCACTCTGTTACTCCCCCTTCCAAGGCCGGGCCGGCTGCTCCTGCACAGCCTACCAGCCATTCCTGATTGCCCAGAATAAATTCCCCGTTGGTTCCGATATCGACCAGGAGTGAAACCTCTTCCTGCTTATGCATACCGCTTACCAGAATCCCCGCCAAGACATCCCCGCCAATATAGCTGCCGATGCTGGGCAAACAATAGATGGGGGCGAGGGGATGGACAGCCAGGCCGATTTCCCCGGCACAAAATATCCCCGCATTATTAACCGCCGGTCTGTAGGGCGCCCGGCAAATTGAACCGGGGTCCAGCCCTAAGCATAAATGAACCATGGTTGTATTAGCTCCGATACATACTCCACTGATTGCTTGCGGTTTCAAGTCGGCTTCCAGGCATACTTGTTTGATAAGGGCATTGAGTGTATTGACAATCAAGGTTTGCAGCTCTTTCAACCCTTTTTCTTCTCTGGCCGCCATAATGCGGCTGAGTATATCATCGCCAAGCTTAATTTGACCGTTATAGTCCGAAGCTTTAGCTATAATATCCCCATTAACCATGTTGACAAGATAGACAACCACCGTAGTTGTTCCTATATCAATTGCTAATCCGACATGAGCATCGGTGTGATCCCCAGGTTCTGCATCAATTGCTTGGTAGCTTGCAGCTTTGCCATCCTCATTAATATCATTGCCGGCAGCCAGTGTGACTGTAATTACTTCATTATCGTCACGAACAAGCTTTACGAGATGATTCATAAGGGCTAGCGGAATCTCTACAGGGACACTCAGCCTTTGCTGCAAATTTCGGCGGAGAGTGTCAACCATGCCCTTATTGCCTTGCTCATGGCCTTGAAGTATCTTGATGCTTATTTTCCTTGTCAGTGGATCGAGCTCAAAATCATTGACAACTCTCTGGTCCGCCAAAATGACCGGCCGATAATGATTCATGTTCATCCCCCCTTTTGTCTATTATAAATGGAAAGCCGGAAAATTGTTAGAATAATCAAAATATAAAAGAGGAGTTGCCGCCGGCAATTCCCCTTAGAGTTTAGTAACTCTCAATTATTTCCGGAATGATAGGATTCACCAGGCAAAAGCCTAAGTCTGTAGATATTATTCTCGGTGTGAATCTCTACATAGTCCATGGCTTTAATAACATTAGTTATCCGGCTTAAATGAGTCCTTGAGCATTGGCCATCCTGGATGTACAGGAGTTTTCCCCTAGAGCCGATTTCAATATCCTGCAGCCAAACCACACGTCCCCATCTATGAAGGGATGTGGGAACTTTAGGCAGGGTGATATCATAAACGCCCTCAATAATTCCTACATCATTGTTTATGTTCATAACATATCTTCCCTCCTTAAGCATGATTTGGCTTTAGATAATTATTTCACCGGCGACCATCTTAAAACAGGCCAGGGCAGATCCAAGGGCTTAATCGCCCTCTTTTCGCCGACATTCTGTATTTTAGCGTTGCAATACCCTTTATCCTCTAACATCAGCAGCTGCTTGACATCAATATCCATGATCGTCCCGGTATAATCTGTTACCCGGATGGACGTAATTCGATCCCCTTCCTTGTACGTCCCGACGATGATGTACTTATCATTCTTGATGCATTTTTTGGTCTGAGCATCAATAACAGGCAGCATATCGATGGTTCCTTCGTCTGCAACCAAGGCTACCCCTGAAGCATGAGCATTGCGGCAGCCGTGTTCCTTGATGAACTCCAAGGTGCTCGCTAACCCCATATCCTGCACTGTTGCCGAAGTTTCATCAAGCAGGCGATAACCCATGGTTCTATGCCGATCCTTAATGATTGCGATGACTCTTATCACTATAAACACCTCTTTTAGTTTTTAATCCTGTTTCAATCAATGGATTATCTCCTCATCCTTCTGTCAGAGCATAATCTACCGCCCCGCTGGCATGAATTAACGTCGTATCCAATAAAGGCACTGTTGAATCTTCTTGTTTGATTAATAAGCCAATTTCCGTACAGCCAAGGACTATTCCCTCGGCACCTTGTTCGACCAAGTCTGCGATGACTCTTTTAAATTGGTTTCTTGAGTCCTGATTAATGATTCCCAGGCATAGTTCCTGATATATTACTTCATTGACGACTACCCTATCTCCTTCTTCCGGCGTCAAAATTTTTATCCCTTGAGCTTCCAGGCGTGATCTGTAAAAGTCCTGTTCCATGGTGTAGCGGGTGCCTAAAAGTCCTATGGTTCTTATGTTATTGGTCAACGCCTGTTGAGCCGTCATATCGGCGATATGCAGCAAGGGGATCTGTATCCCGCCTTGAATCCCGTCAGCTACTTTGTGCATGGTGTTTGTGCACAGAACTATGAATGCCGCTCCGGCCGCCTCAAGGCTTCGTGCGGCATTGGCCAGAATCTCCGCAGCCTTTCCCCATTCACCGCTGCTTTGGCAAATCTCTATTTCTGCAAAATCCACACTGTATAAGACACACTGGGCTGAGTGCAATCCGCCCAGTCTCCGTTTAACTTCCTCATTGATAAGCCGATAATATTCGGCAGAGGATTCCCAGCTCATTCCGCCGATCAATCCTATTGTCTTCATTGGTTGCCTCCTCTATAACATAAACCCAATTTGGTTTAGGCCTGCTTAGCGAACAATCAACCTGTACCCACTTGCTGCTTTGGCCTTACAGCAAAGCGTTTTCCAGGGCTTCCTGCAAATTGCCATACCTATATGCAAAACCGGCCTGCTGCATCTGCTTGGGCACAGCCCGTTGTCCGTGCAATAGCATTTCCGCCATCTGACCCAAGGCTATTTTCAAAAGTATTTCCGGAACGGGGAACCATGACGGTTTATTTAAAACCTTGCCCAGGGTTTTACTGAAATCCTTCATTTTAGCCGGATGGGGAGCGACGGCATTAATCGGACCGGATAACTCCGGATGTTCGATAATAAATCTGATCATGCTGATTAAATCCTGGCTATGAATCCAGGAAAGCCATTGCTCTCCCGTGCCCAAAGGACCGCCCAGATAGAATTTAAAGGGCAGGACCATTCTATTCAGAGCGCCTTCATTGCCCAGAACGACGCCAATCCGAGGAGTTACTACCCTTATCAAAGAGTCTTGGACTTTATAGGCTTCTTCTTCCCATTTTTGGCATACTTGAGCCAGAAAATCCTTGCCAGGTCCTTCAGACTCCGTGATCTCTTCATCCCCACGGGGGCCATAATAGCCAACTGCCGAGGCGTTGATCAAAACTTCAGGCTGAATCACACCCTCATTAATAGCTGTCACAATGGCACCTGTAGTTCTAAGCCTGCTGGCGATAATCTCCTCCTTTACGGAAGGGGTCCAGCGGCGATTGCCGATGGATTCGCCCGCCAGATTAATCACAGCATCAATTTGCGTCAGGTTTTTAAGCGAAGCCAATGGGAAAATATTATCCCATTCGATTACCCCTGCCCCGCCAGCCAGGGTGCCGGCCATTCTCTGAGCGTTTCGGGTGACAATATAAACCTGATAGCCATTCTCAAGCAACTCCCTGGTCAGATTTCTACCCACAAAACCTGTTCCGCCAAAGATTAAGACGTTCATAATTCTCATCCTCTATGTATTTTTACATGGACCGGCCTTATCCTGCACGGGAAGCCTGCTATGTAAAAATTAAAGGCTAACATTTTCTGTCAGCCTCATGGTGCTAAATCCGCTTCCCAGCAGATGTTTCATCCCCTATGATGATTATAACCCGGATAACCTGATTTGGAAATACTTCCAGCTCTTTTGGCCCTGCTGCTTGCCACTTTCTCACTTCGGTTTCTAAAGCTCCGACATTTTCAACGGCTTTCCTGGTCAGGGTCTTCCATCATTGCCGCTTCCCTGACAAAACGTTCATAAGCCATAGCCTTGCCTGTTCTGGTTCGGAAATTCTTAGCGATGAAATGCTCTGCTTTTACCCTATCCTTGCTTATTTCCATGGCTCCGAGGTTCTCCAGCAAATCGGCATCCCATTGGATCTGGAAATCCAGGCCGTCAATTCTCGACGGTGTATGATGGTTTCCCACGATATAACATACCCTGTCGATTTGGGCAGCATTATATCCTATCTCTTCAAGTATCTTTCTGGATACCGGCGGCCCCTCTAATTCCTGGAAACGGGCCTCCATTGAACCGTGCTTTCCTTGCGCTTCGATAGCCCCGATATCGTGAAGTATCGTTACAATGGAGACAAGCTCTCTTTCCTCTTGCGGGTACTCTTCTCCCTCCATAATGCTTTCCGCATTTTGAAGCACCCTTAGGGTATGCTCAATTCCATAGGGGACTTCCCTAAATACTTCTTTCATTTTTTCAATCACTTTTTCTTTGTACATCTTTTGCTTCACTTCTCCTGTTTACAGTAATTCAATAGCCGCATTTGCCATCGTGTTATCTCCCTATTTTTTAGTTTGGTAGAGCGCTACCTTGGGGTGGTAGAGGTCCCACGTTCAAATCGTGCACTCCGGATACTAACAAAATCAGGGAAAGGCGCCAGGATTTACACAAGCATCTAGCCATTTTTTGCTTTATCGTTGATGATTGGCATAATAATCTTCGGCAACAAGCCCGTACATTGAGCAATCACAGATTCCCTGATTGCACCGGTCCCCTTGTTTCAGAGTCCCTTCATACAGCAGCCCGCACTTCTTCATTACCTTCCCTGAGTTAGGATTGCGGGGATCATGTCTGGATTCAATCCTATTGACTTGAACCTCCGCGAAGAAAAAACGCATTAATTCAGCAAGGGCTTCGGAGGTAACTCCCTTGCCCCACCATCGTTTACCGATGCAGTACCCTACATGAACCATGTCAATGCGGTCATCCATTTTGACAATGCTGATGCTGCCGATAGGCTCGGAGCCATTCTCTTTGAGCACAATCGCCCATTGATAAAATTTTTCGTCTTCATATAGGCTGACCCAGTCTTTCAGCACTTCTAAGGAAACTTCCACATTCTCATGGGGAGGCCAGGTCAAATATTTCGTTACTTCCCCATCATTGGCCCAATTCTTAAACATGGCTTCCGCATCAGTTAATTCAAACCTGCGCAAGATCAGCCCCTCAGTTTCCAGTTCTTTGGTTCCCCTATGTCTCATGGTGCAGCCTCCTCCCGCCAATAACCGGCAGATAGCTGGGTTGCCGCTAATCTGCCCCGGCAGTAAATTTCCTCGGTCTGCAGCACACCTTGCGAGGAGCTGCGGAACCGGGTTTGATAACCAAAATCTCCCTCCTGATAGGAGTAGTCAGAGAACAAAGTTCGGGTGCATTCCCCGGCCCCTTCCAATAAATGCTTACCCCTGCCCCGCTTCAAAAAACCATAGATCTCCTTTTCGGAAACACCCGCACCGGCCAGGGCATAGCCTACATAATCGCAGGACCAAATCGGTTCACTCCGCTCCTTATAATAGATATATTCCACTCCGCTATAAGGATTAAAGCCGCGGTATGAATCACTAAAAAGGTAATCCCCCCAGGAGAGTTTAAAATCCCAATCATAGATCTGACCCGGACTATAGGGATTATATGCGGAGCTTTTCTTAACATAACACTCGATACGCCCCTTAATGAGAACTTCTATAAGGGCTCCCATGAGCTCAGCCTTAATCACCACAATCACCACCCATGCTATTCCTTAACTGCTGCTTATCGATTTTACCCAAGGGTGTATAAGGCAGTTGCTGGACAAAGACTATCTCTTTGGGCAACTGAAACCGGGCCACCCGGGGGCGCAGCCATGCCAAAAGCTCCTCCTGGGTTAAGCAGGCGCCTTCCTCCCTAACCACAAAACCCTTCAGTCTTTGCCCGAATCTTTCATCGCTGATGCCGATGACCGCCACCTCTTTGATGTGAGGATGATTTCTCAGCACCTGCTCCAGATCGGCGGGATAAACATTTTCTCCGGCCGAAACCACCATGTCATCTACTCGGCCGCATAAGAAGTAGTAGCCTTGATGATCCCGATAACCTAAATCACCTGTTTCCAGCCACGGCCCGCTTTTATTGCCCATGGACCAGGCGTTCTTAATACAGAATTGGCCCACACTGCCGATGGGGACTTCATTTTTGTTGTCATCCATTATTTTAAGCCGGACACCCTTGATGATTTTCCCGAGAGTATTGGCCGCATAGCTTAAATCCTGGGGAGTGGCGATGATATTTAAACCCGCCTCCGAGGTTCCATACAGATTGTACAGGACATTCCCCAGCTTCTCCGCTGTCTCCCGCGCAAGCTTAGGATTGAGTTCCGCCCCGCCGGAAACAATGCAGGCCAGGGATTGCAAATCTTCCGGATTTTGCTTCAGCATTTTATCAATCATCAAGGGTACGACGGTCACTACTTCAACCTGATGCTTGCGGATCAGCCGGCAGGCTTTCACCTGATCAAAGCCCTTTTGAATCACGACCTTTTTCCCCAAGGTGATCAACACCAGTAAAATTGCCAGGCCATAGCCATGATAAAGAGGGGTGGCTATATAAGCGGTCTGATAATGGGTAAGCTTCAACCTGTTGATTAAGGTCAGGAAGGGGTTCAGATAGTTGTAAAGGGAAGGTTGATGAGCCGCTGCCCTGGCTTTTCCCGTTGTCCCGCCTGTCAGTATCACCAGCCTGCCGCTTGAGGAAGGCTGGATTTGCAGATTTTCCGGGAAGCTTTGCTCAGCAAGGTTATTGAGCGCCGGCAAATGCTCATGATAGCTCAAAAGCTTACCTTTTTGATAGGCTGAAGCCTCCAGCAAGGGGCTTGCTTCAAAATCGTAGATAACCAGGTTGAAGTCAATTTGCTCTGCTAACTGATTGAATTGACTGCTGCTCATTTCCGCATTGAGCAAATAGATATCCGCACCGGATTGGGCAACAGCGAATAAGGCTTTGATCAAAGAAGTATGGTTCTTGCAGATCAACCCTACCTTATTCCCTCTTTGCAGCTGATACTTCTCCTGCAAAAGCAAAGCGATGCGGCGGGACCGGGCATACAGTTCCCGGTAGGTCAACTCTTCCTTTTCATCGATTAACCCGATCTTTTCACCATATACCTTGGCCGCGAAACTCAATAAAGCCATGATATTTATGCCATGTTTACCGAGAGCGACGGCCAAACTATAGAGCCCCCAGGGGGAAAGCAAGCCTATTTTAAACAAAGTGTAGATCAATTTAATCATGGCTTCCATCCTGTTTATGCTTTTTTAAAAAAGCAGGCGCGGCACATTCCCAGATTCCTCTGCAGGCAATCGAGGCAAACTGCCCGGGCAGCAGCCACCAGGGCCGGTATTTGGATCTTTGTGTATAAATTAGCTTGGCGACAATCTTCCCCGCCTGCTCCGGGCTCATGGCCGGCAGCTTTTGATATTCCTTGGTCGGCAGGATCATGGGAGTTCTGACCAAGGACAGATAGACTGAGGAAGTGGCAATGCCCATCGCATTCAGCTCCGCAGCCGCCGAGCGGAACCAGGTATCAAAGGCCGCTTTTGAGGCCTGATAGGCGGCCCAATGGGGGAGCGGCAGGAGCAGGACATTGATGGTGGATATGTTAATGATCTGTCCCTTATTTTTCTCAAGCAGGGGAATAAGGGAGAGGGCTAATTGCACCGGCGCCAAATAATTGATGGCCATGGTTCTGGTAAAATCATGATAGCGGTCTAAAGAATCCTTAATCCCGCGCTTGATGGATAAACCGGCGTTGTTGACGAACACATCCAAACCAGCGGGCAACTGCTCAATGAAATTCAGCAATTCTTTCACCTGTTCAGGCTCTCTGAGGTCAGCCGGGAAAATGCTTACTGCAGCCTTTTTCTGTTCAATGTTCTGCTTGACCTGGAAGAGCTTGGCCTCTGTTCTGGCCACTAAAATCAAATGACACTCACTATCTGCCAACTGGTAAGCCAGCTCTTCCCCGATGCCGGAACTGGCACCGGTGATCAGAATTGTCTTGCCCCTAAGCTTGGCCTCCAGCCTGCTTCTGTTGAGCGCCCGAGGGGGGAATAAAACAGCTTCCCATAAACTCTTGGTATGCATAATTACCCCTTTTCCAGGCCTGGGCTATTGGAGAGCGGAAACCAGTTTAACAAGAACGATTTCCGGCCGGCTGCAAAATCGCAAGGGCAAAGTGCTCTCTCCCAAGCCGCCATTAACTATCATATTTGTGGAGCCCGCCGTGAAATGACCATAATCGTATTGAGGAAAAAGCCCTTGACCGGGAGCCACGATGGCCCCGATCAGAGGCAGTCTGACCTGACCGCCATGGGTATGTCCCACCAACACCAACTCAACCCCGGACGCAGCGGCAGGCTTAAAGATATTGGGGGCATGAGCCAATAACAGTTTGGGCTGGGCATCGGCAATGCCATGAAGGGCCTGCTCCAGCTTATCTCTGTGTAAATAGGGATCATCGACCCCCGCTATCCAAAGCTGGGCCTCCCCTTTGGCTAATTTAGCGTTCTTATTGTCTAAAATCTTTACTCCATGCTCTTCTAAGCTGGACTTAATTCTGAAATCGTGCCGCCACTCGTGATTTCCCGGTACAAAGAAAATGGGCTTGGCTGCCAATCCCTGAATCAGAGCTAAGGTGGGCTCCACATCAGGATTATCTTTATCGATAAAATCACCGGTCATCGCCACCATATCAAAGTTCTGGCGATTGATGAGTTCTATAAGCTTATCCTGCCGCTCACCATACTTTTTGGCATGCAAATCTGTCAAATGAAGAATGGTGAAGCCCTCAAACTCCTGGGGCAAACCATCAATGGCAATCGTATAGTGTTTTACGGCCAGGGAATGGACATTGAAGTACAGGTAAGACAGCAAGCCAATGCCACCGATGATAAATGTTCTGCGGGATAACTCTTTATTCGCTGTTCGCATTTAGACCTTCCCTTCCAATATCCATAACATCACGGCACACGCTTCAGTTTTCCACTCCTTTATTATTTATACCAGCCGCGGATGGCTTCCATACTTCATTACAAAGGATTATCCCCCGTAGAAGCTGGCAATAATCTTAGCCGCCGGAAAAAAAATCGCTTGCCCCAGCAGCGTGCCGATGAGCTTAGCGGCGATCAACAAAATCACCAGGGCTTTCACATCACCGTAAGGCCGGTCTCCTCTTAAGGCTTGATCCGTAATAACAGCGGATTTCGGGTCAATAAATAAGGTCAGCAAAATGGTGGCGAGACCATTAATCATCCCCGAAGAACCTACAGCCGCAATTCTGTACTGTTCAGCAACTAATAGGGCCGAATAGTTCGCGGCAAGAACCCCCACTGTATAAATTCCTGTCACTAAGGAATTTATGATCAGCAACCGCTTGGGGATTTCCCGATATCTAAGCCTTTCCAGCATCGTTTTATTGGGCCGGGTAGCCCTTTTCAGCATACGTTTAACATTGCTTATTTGCAAGGCTTCAATCACTAACAAAGGAACCGATCCGGTTGTCTCCAGCCGTTTCACAGCAACCTCAAAGAGCCGCAGAAAGGTTGGAATCAACAGAATTCCCAACAAGGTTCCTATGGTCGCAGCGAAGATTACCCTGCGGATATCGTCGATAGGGTCAATTCCTGCGGCAAGGCTTTCCCCAATGATCCAGCCGATTAAGGGAGCCTGAAACATATTGGCCGTACGGGAAACAAGCACAAACAGGTTAAATAAAGAAAACGACAAGGCGAATTGTCCGCTTTTGACTGAGTTGAGCCGGACTGAGTAGGAAAGGGTGTCGATAAGGTGGATGATCAAGGTTAAAATCACCAATTCCAACAAAATAGTTTCCATTAAGCCTTAACCTCCTCCGCACCCTGAAACTTCACTCTGACCTTCGTCCCTTGGGGGCCGGATTGGAGGTCAATCAGAGCATTATGCCGTTCAGCTATACTATAGCATATAGCCATACCGAGGCCGGTCCCATTGAGCTTTGTGGTGAAGAAGGGGGTCCCTACCTTATCTTTTATCTCATTGGGTATGCCTCTCCCTTGATCTTCTACTTCAAGGATAACATTTCCTTGTTGTATATAGGTAGATATGGTGAGCTTGCCTTTGATCGGCATGGCTTCAAGACCATTGCGGACCAGATTCAGGATGAGCTGACACAGCTCCTTTTTATCCAGATATAATTCAGGCAGGGAACCTAAATTAAGCTCGATGCTCTTATCCTCCATCTTGGTATGAACGGACAATATCGGATAGAGATGCTGGATAATGGTGTTTAAATTGATGCGTTTAAAATCGACCACCCTGTCCTGGCTTAAGGATAAGTATTCTGTGATGATTTCATTGGCCCGGTCCAGCTCTTCAATCATCAGCTGGAAAGTCTCTATTTCGTCGGCATACTTGTCTTTTTTAGAAATATACTGCAAATAGCCTCTTACGGTGGTCATGGGATTGCGGATCTCATGGCCGATACCGGCCGCCATCTGACCGATTAGATCAAGACGCTCCAGGCGGGCCATTTCCTTTTCCAAGCACTTCTTCTCCGTAATATCCTGGCTCACCAGCAGGAGGCACATTTCCTTCCCAATCATGATCTTTTCAGCTGAAAAAAGGCACGTTCTTTTTATTCCGGATTTAGTGATCAGCTCGATCTCACGATTCAGTATGGTGCCGTGCTGATTTAAAATTTCATAGATATGTTCATAATCACTTTGACGAATCAATTCTGAAAGCTCCCCGCTCTGTTTATTAAGCAATTCACTGCGGTCATAGCCTAAAATTTCAATAAAGGTATCGTTGACATCGATGACTCCTTTTCCCTCCATGGATAGTATCATCATCAGCGCGGGGCTTGCTGCAAAGGCAGCCGCTATTAATTGTTCAGAATTCCGGCGGGCGATCTCGGCCTGCTTTCTCTGGATAGCGCTGAATATCACTTCTCCCACTACTTTAATCAGACGAATATCTTCTTCAGAAAAGGATTGGCCTTGATGGCTGGCTACACCAATAAAGCCGACATTTTCACCGGCTTGGGTTATGGGAATATTAAGGAGCAGCTGTGCTTTAAGAGTTTGCTCTTTTTCTGCATAGTTAAAACCATCTTTTTCACTTAATTTCCTATACCGCCTCGGTACAGCTTCCACTGTCAGTTCCGGAGCTAAAAATGGCGTTATCCCCGGCGGATTCCACTCCATGACTTTTTGATATTTCCTGCCTTCTTCATAAAACTGGTCAACGAAGATACAGTCGACTCTTAAGAACTTGCCGATCTTTTCTAAAGCGCTGGTTATTTCTTCATCAATTTTATCTACCGGACAATTGATAAATCCTGTCGATAGTGTTGTCACAAATCTTTCAAATTCAACGCGATAACTTAAATTATCTTCCACACGCTTCCTGGCTGTTATATCCTGGATTTGTACTATGCTATAAAGAGGAATCCCCATCTCATCCCGTACCAGAGAGACACTGGATAATCCCCATTTTATTTCACCCGTTTTATGCACAAAGCGGTTTTCTAAATGACATGTCGGTATTTCCCCTGAGAGAAGTTTTTGGATCTCCTGGAAACCCAGCGCGATATCTTCTGGATGGACCAGCTTCGAAAATAGCAGTTTAGACAATTCAATCGGGTCATACCCAAAGAACTGGCAAAAATAGGCATTGACTCTTAAAAACTCTCCTTCTAAGGACAATAAGGCCATGCCAATCGCTGCAAAATCAAAGACAATTTCATAATCCTCCGGCAATTTTGTGCACATTGTCGCCTCTCTCCCTCCTTCATAAGAACATTACTTCTAAAATACAACATTTACCATACTTTTGCACTATTTTCCTTATTTTTATTGGTACTTTTTTACCAGTCAGTTGGTCTTTGGACAGAAAAAACACCCACAAAGTGCCGCCTTGGCCCTTTATGGGTGTTTTTCTGTTCTGCTGCGCTGAGCATGGTTCAGCCTATTCTTCCGGTAATATAATCTTCGGTCCGCTTATCTTTCGGATTAGAGAATATTTCTGTGGTCTTATCAAATTCGATAAGGTCTCCCATCAGGAAAAAGGCTGTATCATCAGATATCCGGGCGGCCTGTTGCATGGAGTGGGTTACGATGGCGATGGTGTAGTGCTTTTTCAAACTTTCCATCAGTTCTTCGATCTTATAGGTGGCAATAGGGTCCAAAGCGGAGGTCGGCTCATCCATCAAAATGACATCCGGCTGGACTGCCAGACATCTGGCGATACACAAACGCTGCTGCTGCCCTCCGGAGAGGCCGTAAGCATTATCATGAAGCCGGTCTTTTACTTCATCCCATAATGCTGCGTTTCTCAGGCTGGTCTCTGCAATATCCAGCAAAAGTTTCTTATCTTTAATGCCATGAATCCGCGGCCCATAGACCACATTGGCAAAGATGGATTTCGGGAAGGGATTGGGTTTTTGAAAGACCATGCCGACTTTTGTCCGCAATTCCTCCACCCGGACGGATTTATCAAAGATATTCTGCCCTTGATAGATGATTTCTCCGGTGGTTTTAACACTGGGAATATTCTCAATCATTCTGTTCAGGGTTTTAATAAAGGTCGATTTTCCGCACCCGGAAGGACCGATAATCGCGGTGACCTTATTCTTTTTAATCTGCATCTTGATGTTCTTAAGAGCCTGGTCTTCTCCATACCATAGATTCAGCCCCTGAACATCAAAAACAACACTCTCATTCTTACTTATATCTTTCGTCATGAGGTTCCTCCTGTTTAGAAGCGTTGTTGGAACTTGTTCCGGATGATAATCGCTACAGAGTTCATTAAAAATAGGATGACGAGCAGGACAACAATCGTGGCGGCGGCGAGATTCGCATATTCAGGCTTCAGCACGGCATCCAAAGTCCAATAGTAAATTTGGATGGGTAATACGGTGAAATCATCCATGACCGAGGTGGGAATTCTCATAATAAGGGTCGGAATTCCCAGCACCACCAAAGGCGCTGTTTCCCCAATCGCTCTGGACATTGCCAGGATCGTACCGGTCAAAATACCGGGAATGGCCACCGGCAGAACAACTTTCCGCACTGTGGTCCATTTGTCCGCCCCCATGGCATAGGAGGCTTCCCGCAAAAAACTCGGCACAGCCCGGATGGCTTCCTGGGCCGCTACCACCACAATGGGGAGCACCAGCAGAGACATGGTCAGGCCTCCGGCCAAAATGCTTGAGCCCAGATTCATCAATCTTCCGAACACCGTCAAACCCAATAGTCCGAAGATTACGGAAGGCACACTGGCCAGATTGGATATGTTGACATTAATCAAATATTGAAGTCTGCCTTTTTGGGCGTATTCCTCCAGATAGATGGCCGTGGAGACACCCAGGATGATGGTCACAGGTATCACGATCAGCATCATCAGGATGGTCCCGATAATGGCTCCGTAAATCCCTGCCTTTTGAGGAAATATGGAAAGATTGCTGGTCAGAAATTGCCAATCCAGCCAGCCGATACTATCCAGCCCCACCTGATAAAGGAGAACCCCCAGGACAAAAATGGAGAACACTGTGGATAAGGAGAACAGATATTTTAACGCATTGTTTAACCTTATTCTGTTGCTGATGCGCTGACTGTCGATCATGAATTTCGGGCGGTTATTTTGCCCATCCTCTCTTAATTCCGTACTTTCCGCCTGAACAAACTGACTTTTATAACTTGTGCTCATTATCAATACACCTCCCTGTATTTACGGGAAATATATTGAGCAAGCAGGTTGATCCCTAAAGTAAAAATAAACAATATCAGGCCTACTGCATAAAGACTGTAATAACCCAAGGTTCCGCTTCCGGCATCCCCGCTGGTAAATTCCACAATATAAGCCGTCATGGTCTGCATGGACTGGGTTATATCGAGGGTGAAATTCTTGGAGCTGCCGCTGGCGATGGTCACGATCATAGTCTCGCCGATGGCTCTGGATATGGCCAGGACGATGGACGCCATAATTCCGGAAATCGCTCCGGGTATGATCACCTTGAAGGCAGTCTCCAGCTTGGTCGCGCCTAAACCAAGGGAGCCTTCCCGGATAATCTCCGGCACTGAATTCATAGCGTCCTCCGACAAGGAAGCCACCATGGGGATAATCATAATACCCATGACCAGTCCCGGACTTAAGGCGTTTTTAGCCTGCAGGGAAGGAATAATATTCATCAGCAGGGGTGTAACAAAAGAATAAGCAAAAAATCCGTACACGATGGTCGGTATGCCTGCCAGGACTTCCATCATGGGCTTAAGCAGCCTTCTCAACTTGTCTGAAGCAAATTGGCTTAAATAAATTGCCGCCGCCAAACCTACCGGCACGGCAACCAGCATGGCGATGACGGTGGTGATAATAGTACCGCTAATCAGCGGTAAAATCCCAAAAGAAGGGTCTTTTCTTAAGGGTGCTAATTCTGTGCTGAATATTTCTGTCAGGGGAACCGCGCTGAAAAACTTGCTGGCGTCCGTAACTAAGATGATGACAATCCCCAGGGTTGTGAGCACGGACAGAGACGCCATGAGCAAAAAGAAATTGGGCATCACCTTATCGGAGATATGCTTCTTCTGGGCTATATTACTGCGAATTTTATCTCTTACTTGAGTATCCTCCATAATTCACCTCTGGCTCTATTCATTATAAAGCACAACAATTCCGGGATGAGAAATCGGCAAACTTCCCACCCCAAAATTGTTGTGACGGCTCACTACTTAAGTGCCTTTAAAGCTGAGGTATATCCCGCATAGGTTGCTTCAGGCAGGGGAGCAAAACCGTTATCGGCAGCGAATTTAGCCGCACCTTCAGGTGATACAATAAATTGGGCGAAATCCAATACCTGAGGCTTTTCTTTAGCATAATTAAGGTTCAGGTAGGTGTAAACCAACCGGGTAAATCCGGCATAATCAAGATCTTCGCCGATAGTCTTCAGACTTGGCTCCACAGGTCCCTTGCCAAAGTCCACTTTAACCGCTGTTAATTTATCGGTGTTCGTCGCATAGTATCCATAGCCGAAGAAGGCAATGGCATTTTTATCTTGGGAAACCAGATCCACCAGGGTGGAATACTCTTGCTGCAGATTTACAGAAGACACTATATCTTTTTTGCCCAGAATGGTTTCATAGAAGAACTCATAGGTTCCATGATTTTCATTAGGTCCGTAGAATTTGATTTCTTCCTTAGGCCATTCAGCGCGAATATCGGACCAAAGCACTTTGTCGTCCCCTTTGACTGCTTTCGAGGTAAACATCTTCACAATTTCATCATCGGTCATTTCTTTTGCCCAGTCATTGTTCTTGTTGATAACGATGGTCAGTCCGTCATAAGCGAGTTTAATTTCCATGACATTGGCGCCCATCTCCAGTCCTTTGGCCTTCAGTTCTTCTACTTCAGAATCTTTGATGGCTCTGGAAGCATCAGCGAAATCCGTTTCACCGGGAATGAATTTTTTGAAACCGGCGCTGGACCCGGCCCGTCCGACCTGTACACTGACACCGGATTGGATATTCGTCATATATTCTTCAGCGATATGGGCCATGAGGGGATAAACCGTACCAGAGCCGTCAATAACCACGTTGCCCTTCAGTTTCTCAACTTGAGCCGGCTCGTTATTGCCTGCCGCCGGTTGATTGGGTTGCTCTTTGGTTTGGCCACAGCCGGCTAAAGAAAAGATCATACCCATTCCTACGATTGCCGCCAGAACTTTCTTCTTAAACATCAATAAATACCCTCCTATTTTTCCAATCGTTCTTTTCCTTTTTGAGAGCGCCCTTTGGACTTTTGCTCTCCTACTTCTGCAAAGGAGCATTCATGTACGGAAGCTTTTTTCTCATTTGCATAGTCCAAGTATAGCAAGCCAATGTTTTTTTGAAGTTAACGCTATGTTAAGTTTAAGTTAAGTTTAAAATCGCTTATGGCAAGGATTCGAAGCCCATTTTGTATCTTTTATGTATATTACCCATAAATAGCAAGAGAATTCAGGAGCCGTTTTTAGCAGATTTTTCTCTCCCAAAAACAGAACCTCGGCCAACACTGGACCGAGGTTCTGTTTTTGGGAGAAAGCCTCATTTTGGCATCAAGGAATCTAAACTTTTTCAATTCTAGAGCTTAAAGCGGCTTACCAGAACCTGAAGATGCTGGGCGCATTCATCCAGTATCTCCGAAGCACTGGTAATCATCTGCATGGATGCAGCCTGCTCTTCCATTGATTCTGATACTTTACTGATACCGGCAGAATTCTCTTCCGTCATCTTAACCGACCTGTTAAGCCTTTCTTCAACCTCTGACCGCATTCTATCCATTTCCAGACTGGATTCATTTAAGTCCTGTACCCGCTCCTCGACTGTTTTGATGGCTTTGGCAATTTCCAGGTACTTATCCTTGGTGATGTTCACACTTTCCACTTGTTCACTATTGATCTTTACTAATTTCTCCATAGTATGAACAGACTGAGTATTATCCTGCTTCAGGTCATTGACGATGCTCTCAATAATCCTGGTGGATTCCTTGGACTGCTCGGCAAGCTTTCTGATCTCATCGGCGACTACCGCAAAGCCTCTGCCATGTTGCCCGGCCCTGGCTGCCTCGATTGCGGCGTTTAAAGCCAGCAGATTGGTCTGCTCGGCAATGCTTGTAATCAGCTGGGTCGCCTTCTCAATTTTTTGCGAGCTTTCCTTGGATTGGATAATGCTTGAATACACCTCATGGTTAGCCGCACTGGATTCCTTGGTAATATTTGATAACACTTCAATGATGATCAGCCCTGAATGGATCAGTTGGTTCATATCCTGGGCCGCTTTGGTCATCTCCTCTAAATTCAAGCCATCTTCCATAATAACCTTGCTCAGTTCGCCGGATTTTACAGAGCTTTCACGAACGGCCTGAGCCTGTTCCAGCGTTCTTTCGCTTATTTCCGCGGCATTCCTGACGACCTGTTCTACCGCCTGAGAAGACTGTTGCGCATTCAACTTAAGCTCCTGAGAGGAAGAAGCCACTTCGCCGGCCGATTTTTCTACTTCCTGAATAATACTTTTTAAATTGTCTCTGATCTTGATGATGGCCCGCTCCAAATCCCCTATCTCATCTTTGCGGGTGATTGCCAAGGCATTAATGCCGGCGCTTTGCAAATCATAGTCGGCAATTTCATGGGTAACCCCGATCACCTCACTGATCCGCTTACTTATGGATTGGGCCAGAATCATTGCTAAAAGAATCGCCGCCACTATAATAAGCACAACCATGATACCCAGACTTCTTTGCAAATCCGCTATACTTCGATAGGCTTCGTCCTCTTCGACTTCGATAACTAAACCTGCCAAGTAATCTCCGATCTTGGCCAGGGACAAAGTGCCGATTACAGGTTTCTCTAAATAGCTTTGATAGGTCGTTGTTCTATTGAAATCAACCTCTTCATTGACGAGGGGTTCGGCGAGGATGCTCACTGCTTCAGTTGCCAGGGCATCTTTTAGGGGAATATGTACGGCTGCCTGCTCCTTCATGGTATTAGTAAGCAGTAACCCCTCGGCATTGATTAAGTAGGATTCCCCCGATATCCCCAGCTTATCGATCCCATTCTGAACGATCCCGTTGATCTTTTCCTGATTTAAAATAATATTCAGCACGCCGACAGGGGTCTTTTCCTGTGCATTAGTATAGATAGGAGTGGCCAAAACAATGAGATTGTCATCTATAAAGGTGTTCCTGAATATGGGCGACCAGTTCTGTTCTCCCTGCATGGCTTTTTCATTAAAATTCCCGGAGAAGATCACGGGAGCAATATCATTTTTTTGATACGTATTGCTGAAGACGATCTCGCCGTACTTATTCGTAATGACTATATCCGTATAGCCATGGCTTTCTAAAGCGACCTGAAGAAATTCTTTAAAACTATCATTAAGTTCCTCTAATTCGGGTTTCGTATAATTAAAGCTGTTAAGCTTAGCAACTCCTTCGCTTATAACTCTGGCATTGGCTAAAATCCGGGCATCAACTTCCCGGTTATAAAAATAATCATTCATTCTTTCCTTGGCTAAGGTGGCATACAGCTCATTGGCACCGATAACCTGTTCTTTGATTTTGTTGCCGGCATTATTCATAAAAATCAGGCTTAAAATGATGAGGGGAATGAGTACGGTGAGCAGCACCATTAGTATTAATTTGTTGCGAATTTTTAAATTATCTAGTCTGATACTCCCGGTTTTTGACACTATTCTTTTCATGTTGAACCCCCTACACCTAAACTATCCCTGAGTATCCCCTCTTAAATTGATGATTCAGGGTAAGTGTAGCATTGGATTGTATGAGTTTCGTTTCTTCTTTGTAAAGTTTATGTTAACTATTTAGCTTTAATTGGAATAATTGGAATATTGATTTCATATTCTTTAAAATTTACATAATTATTACATTTATAACATGCAAATTTAACAATTTGTGGTTATAGTAATAGCAACAACATCCTTCTTACTTTTTATATAGATGGGGAATCTTCCTCGCACCGCTTAAGTCATTAGCGGTATTTTTTTATCCCTCAAAACATTAAAAAGAGAGCGGATCAGTCCTTTGCAGGGCATCATCGCTCTCTTTTGGCCTTATTTATAATTCACGGCTATGCCTTAGTCACGAAAATTCGGCCTAATAACGGCTTGGCTATTGATTAAGATCCGATCGTTTACCGGTTTCTACATAAACAACTTCTTCAGCGATATTGGTGCAGTAATCTCCCATACGCTCCAGGAATCTTCCTACAAAAATGAGGTAGGTCGCTTGATTAATCGTTTGGGGAGCTTCCATCATGAAGACAATCAATTCACGGAAGACTTGGGCATAGAGGTGGTCCACTTCATCATCCATAAGAGCCATAGCTTTGGCTGCTTCTGCATCTTCCACTTTGTAGGCTTCGATTCCCTTAATCACCATTTGCTGAACCAAGTCGGCCATCCTCGGCAGATCCACCAAGGGTTTCAATAGTTCCTGACTCCCTGTGCGCAGAGTATGTTTGGCCACATCAACCGATAAATCGCCGATTCTTTCCAGATTGATCGAGATTTTAAAAGCCGCCACGATTTTGCGCAGATCTTTAGCAAAAGGCTGTTGCTGAGCAATCAAAAGCATGCAGGTCTCTTCAATATCTGCCTGAAGTTCATTAATCTCCAAATCCCCGGTAACCACTTGATCAGCCAGTTCCAAATCCTGACCAGCCAAGGATTTCACGGCCGCGTCCACCCGGGAATTTACTTTTTTCCCTAATTCGAATACCTTTTCAGTGAGTTCCTCCAAGGATTTGTCAAACATATGCCGGTTAGCCAATTTATAAAAGCCTCCTTTTTTAAGCCATTGCCTTAAAAACTTATATTCAATCCAGCCCAGCGGTGGATAGTGATCCCGTCTTATCATAGTCTGCATTTGAGAAATATATGTATTATAACATATATCTTTACACAAATCTTTACACAAAAACATGACTGCAGCCTACTCTCTGCAGTACCTAAAAATCTCCTTAGAAAGCTTTGGTCTTAGAGTAGTTTACAGCCAAACGGTAGCCAACCCCCCGTACCGATTCAATAATCGGGGAAACTGATTTAAGTTTACTCCTCAGGTTGCTTATATGAACATCCACCGTCCTGGTATCCCCGCTGATGGTATATCCCCAAACTTTCTGCAGGAGGTACTCTCTGCTGAAGACCTGGTTGGGGCGTTTCATAAAGATATGCAGGAGCTCAAATTCCTTGCCCGTCAGGGTGACATGCTCGCCTTTTACCGTGACCATATAGCTCTCCGGCCAGATCTCTAAATCACCCCAGGTAAGGGAAAGAGGGGGCGGCGTTGAATTGCGCTTTTCCTCCCTCAAGCGGGCTTTTATCCGTGCCAATAGTTCCCGGGGACTGAACGGTTTGGTGACATAATCATCAGCGCCCAGTTCCAGGCCGATGACCCGATCAGCCACTTCATCCCGGGCGCTGAGCATAATGATCGGGAGATTTGCCGTCTCCTGGTTCCCGCGGATCTTCTTGCACACTTCCAGTCCATCCAAGCCCGGAAGCATCACATCCAAAAGCACCAGCTCCGGTTTCTCCTTAGTCAACAACTGCAAGGCAGCATTCCCTTCTTCGGCGATCATGACGGTATAGCCCTCACGTTGCAGATTGTAGGTTACAAGCTCTTGAATGATCACATCATCTTCCACGAGCAAAATTTTTACCATAGTATCCTCCCAGACAATCTATTACGTTCGATACAATGGACGCTTCATTCTTACTATTTATCATAATGATTTCTTGTTAAGTCAAGATGAAGCTTAGGTTAAGTTATGGTTAAGAAAACGCTTGTGTCCAGGAGATGAAAAAACATGACCATAAATTTATTCTGTCTTTACGCAATATTAACCATAATTTGATGTTCTGCCGCTAGAATCTAAATTAACGCGGACTATGCAAGCATCGCTTGGAAAGGATTCTTGCCTATGATCAGAAACTCAGGTGTTCATCATGAAAAACTTGCTCAGCTTCTGCAAAGCGGCCATTCCTTATGGGTGCTCTATTTAGATATTGCCAAATTTCATGAAGTCGAATTCAGGCAGGGCTATCGGGTCTGCGCTCAGATTCTGGACCTGGTTTTAACCGAAATGAAACACACCCTTCATGATCAGCGGCCTCTTTTTCACACAGTTCTCCTGGATTATCAAGGAGGGGATGATTTTTTATTCTATTTTGTACCTAACGAAAACACTCCCTGGGGCATTGCCAGGCTTATTCCGGAATTTGTGCCCACCTTAGAGTCACGCATCAACCAACGAATCCAGCGGATCGTCAACGAAACCATTACCCTCCATGCGGGGCTGGTGGAGTGCAAACCCCAACCCGGACGCAGTGTGGATTATCTCTTATACGGCGCCTTGAAAGAGGCCTTTCTGCTCAACAAATCGGAGCCTGATCCTTTATATTTTTCTCATCGGGAAGAGGTTAACCGCCTCCTCGAGGAACCACAGACCTACCTAAGCTCAGCCTTTCAACCTATTTTGGATGTCGTAAGCGGCGAGTTCTTCGGTTTTGAAGCCTTGGCGCGCCTTAAACCGCCCAGTTCTTTTGCCAGCATCGCCGATCTTTTTCCTTTCGCCGAGAAAATTGGCCAGCTCTATCCTGTCGAAACGATTTGCCGCCGCACCGCCATCCTTAACTCTTCGCAAATTCTTCGCCCCAAAGAATTGCTGTTCCTTAATGTGGAACCCCAGGTTCTCACCGATCCTGAGTTTTCCTCGGGCCAAACCCGCAGACTTCTCGAAACCCAGGGTTTAACTCCCTCCGATGTCGTCTTGGAGATCACCGAGCGCAGCGCTATTGCCAACTACGAAACCTTTCGCGAGGCTTTGGAACATTACCGGAAACAGGGCTATCTCATTGCCCTGGATGATGTGGGGGCAGGGTATTCTTCCCTTCAGTCCATCGCCGAATTGCATCCTGATTTTCTGAAAATAGACCGTTGTTTAATTCAGGGAATTCATTTGGATCCGATCAAATGGGCACTCTTCGAAACCTTTGTGACTTTCTCACGGCGCATCGGCTGCCGGATTCTCGCTGAAGGAGTGGAAACCCAGGAAGAAATGCGGACGGTTGTCCAGCTGGGAGCTGATTATGTACAAGGTTATTTCATCGCCAGACCTTCCTTTACCCGCCCGGAGCTTAGTGCCCCGGTGGCCCAAATCGTCGAATCACAGCAAAGGCTGAGCTTTAATTCCGAAAAAACCGTTCAACACATTCTTGAGCCCCTGCCCCTGGTAACACCGCAGACCACGGTCAATGCCGTGCAAAACTATTTTGAGGAGCATGCCAAGATTTGGCTGGTTGGGGTTACGGATAAGGGCGAATTGCTGGGGGTCGTCCAGCGTGATAATTTATATTCGGCCTTAGCCACCCCCTTTGGTGTCAGTCTTTATAGCCAGCGGCCGGTCACCAGCCTTATGAATAACAAGCAATTGCTGATCGAAGATACCACACCCATCGAGGTGGCCTCCAGTTTAGCTATGGCGCGTCCTGACGCCCATCTCTATGATGGAATTGTCGTCGTTCAGCAACAGAAGCCCATCGGGATGATTCGTGTGGCCTCCTTAATTAAAGCCATGTCTGATACACAGCTGCAAATCGCTCAAGGCGCCAGTCCCTTAACGGGCCTGCCTGGCAATAGTGCCATTGAGCAGGAAATTAAACGGCGCTTAAACTCCGGCAATGCTTTCGGGATGATTTACGCTGACCTTAATAAATTCAAGGCCTTTAACGACACTTATGGTTTTCAATATGGAGACTCCATTATTAAGCTTCTGGGGAAAATTCTTATGCAGGACTCCCTGAAAGCCGACGATCTGGCTTTCGTTGGTCATGTGGGCGGAGATGATTTTATCATTCTCACCACTCAGAATGTCACCAAAACCTTGGGCGAAACCATTCTGCTCAGTTTCCAGGAACAGCTCTCTGCCCTGCAAGGGGCCCAGGATTTAAGCCTGGCCTTAGCCGGGCTCATCATCTACCCCCATACCGCCTGGACCCCGGCAACGCTGTCTGAGCGCATCGCCGGGGTGAAACGTGAAGCCAAGCAGGCCCATTGCAACTACTTCCTCTTGCGGGAATGAGATCATAAAGAAACAGGCTGTGGAAAACGTATCGTTTCCACAGCCTATTTAGTCTTCGTTAATTCTTGATCAGGTTGCAGCTCAGATTACTTTGCTGCTTTGTCAAATCTTTGGGACACATCCGCCCAGTTGACGAGGTTCCACCAGGTCTCGACCCAGGCCGCCCGTTTATTCTGGTATTTCAGATAATAGGCATGCTCCCAGACATCGACCGTAAGGAGGGGTACCGCTCCCCACTGGGTGAGATTCTGATGCTTTTCGGCTTGCAGAATCTCCAGTTTTTTAAATTCAGGATTCCAGACAAGCACTGCCCAGCCGGAGCCTTCGACGGCCACAGCGGCGGCGGAGAATTGCTTCTTAAAGGCTTCGAAAGAACCAAAGTCCTGGCTGATTCTTTCTCCCAGAGCGCCGGCGGGAGTGCCGCCGCCGTCAGGAGTCATGTTCGTCCAGAACAAGGTGTGCAACAGATGTCCGGAGCCATGGAAGGCCAATTCTCTTTCCCAGTGCTTGACCAGACCGAAATCTCCCTTTTCACGGGCTTCGGCCAGCTTAGCCTCCGCGTTATTTAATCCATCAACATAGCCCTTGTGATGGATATCGTGGTGGAGTCGCACTGTAGCTTCGTCATAATGGGGCTCCAAAGCGTCATAAGCATAGGGTAGTTCCGGTAATTGATATGGCATATTGTTTCCTCCTTAATATTATTTTCCAGTTGACTCTGCTGCTATTATCTTCAACCTCACTGGAAATATCACTGGAAATATTAAATAATAATGCTATACTAGGGGGAAAACTTGTATTATAGTATCCTTATATACAAAACAGCGCACCGATATATTCTTTTATATTCTTGCCCAGGAGCTTTTCTCCTCCTTTGTTCTTCACTAAAGGATGGATTATTGCCAATTTTTTATAGGGACAGCAAGAGAAGTAAAGTATACCAATCAAACCGCTAGGAGGAACACAGCATTGGAAGTAAAACCGCTCAAGAAGCTGAAACTTTACGGGTTCAATAATCTTACCAAAACCCTGAGTTTTAATATGTATGATATATGTTATGCCAAAACTCCGGAACACCGGGATGCGTATATACAATACATTGACGAAGAATACAACGCGCAAAGACTGACCAGCATTGTCACTGAGGTCGCTCGTATCGTGGGGGCCAACATTTTAAATATTGCCAAACAAGATTACGATCCCCAGGGAGCCAGTGTCACCATGCTCATCGCCGAAGAGCATTTAGGCCCGGAGAACCCGGATGATCATCCCTTCGATCCTGTCTATACCGATAAGGAAGAGCCTCTCCCCGATGCGGTGGTTGCTCACTTGGATAAAAGTCATATCACCGTGCACACCTATCCGGAAAGCCATCCCCACGGCGGGATTTCCACCTTCCGGGCGGATATCGATGTTTCCACCTGTGGGCAGATTTCTCCATTGAAGGCACTTAATTTCCTGATCGAAAGCTTCGCCCCGGATATCATCGTCGCCGATTATCGTGTCCGTGGTTTTACCCGGGATGTGGATGGCAAAAAAGTCTTCATTGACCATAAGATCAATTCGATTCAAAACTATGTCGATCGCAAATACCGGGATCTCTATCAGATGATCGATGTTACCGTCTTCCAGGAATATATCTTTCACACCAAGATGATCCTTAAAGACTTCGACCTGGACAATTATCTCTTTGGCACCGCCAAAAAAGAACTTTCCATCAATGACAAACGCAAAATCAAACAACGGCTGAAGAAAGAAATGGCTGAGATCTTCTACGGAAAGAATATGCCGAGAATGTAGAATGATTCATCCTCAACAGCCCCGGCTGCTCAACACCCCGCTCCATCCAGGGAGCGGGGTGTGTTTTTCTGATCATCTCGATTACCATGTTTTCGTTTACAGTGATTGGGTATTCCCATTAGATTGTATGGGAGCTGGAAGGCGTTCCAGGTTAATCTTGCCGGCAGCCATGGAGATATCCATATCAATCTTTGTCCTGGCCCCTTCATAATTGGGACTTACCCAATCCTGTGAGCTCAGGATTAAACCGTCTCCGGCAAAATTCGTTTCACTGGCAATGCCGCTCATATTGATCTTTAAACCTACGCCCTCCGGCACGATAAGGTTGAGCTTTGTGGCACCGGTACTGAGATCCAGCTTGGTCCGGCCACCCGTATCACCGAACCTCAGCTCAATATCGCTGGCGCCGGTGCTGATGTCCAGGTCTTCAATCTGCAGCCGGCTGAAGTCCATGGCCCCTTGAACGGCTCCTGCATTGAGCTCCACTTTGGTATAGTGTACTTGATCGGAGAGATTGAGCAGCAGCTTATTCTCACCGGAACGGGTCCTTTTTTCCGAATTGAACTCCAGCCTCGTGGTGTCTCCATCGGTTTTATAGTTAAACTCAGGAGGACCGTAATTGGCGCTGCCGTTCCATTCATAAGTTCCTTTAGCCAATTGGCCCGGCTCAGACCGCCCATCGACCCCCTGGACACTCATAGCCACTCCCCCCAAGTTCAGGGTGAGCCTGGCTTTCTCTACCTGAGGGTCTAAAGGGGCGGCGAGTTCCAGGGCCTGACCTGAGCCATGAGCACCCGGGAGCCATCGATCCGACACGGGGCTTCCCCAAACCAGGGAATAGCCCACAAGCCCGATCAAAAACGCCACCAGAACAGCGCTGAAAGGAATGCGTTTGTTGAAGAACAAGGCCAGCCCTGCGAAGATCAAAAGCAAAGGCCAAAGATCAAGAACATTGCTCCAAAAGTTCCACGGCAGAAAGCCATACATATTAGCAAAAAAAACAATCCCCAGCAGAATCAAGAATATCCCTTTAAACACGGAGTCCACAGCTCGGCGCATCTTAATCCCTCCTTATGATAATCCCAATACCGATGATGATCAAAATGAGGGGCCACATTTTCCCCCAGGCAAAGAAATGGGGAAACCATTGATCCAGGAGAAAAATGGCTCCCAGAATCATTAAGCCGATTCCTATATACCGTTTTCTCTGGGATGGGTTGGCTGTCCTCAAGTCCTGGGCGAAGCTTTGCGCAGAGCTGCCGATATCCTGAACACTTTCTTTCATCTCATCCACCACCGTTCCACCATGGTGATAACCTCCTCCTGCCCTATAGCCCGGATTGACGGGGATCACCGCCCAGGCAATGATATAGAGGAAGAAGCCAACACCTCCCATGAAGAAGGTCAGGAGGACAACCAAACGAATTAAGGTAGAGTCAATATCAAAGTAATCCGCAAGTCCCCCACAGACTCCACCCACTTTTTTATCTGTTTCTGAGCGGTATAATTTATCTGTCATGCTCATCCCTCCGAGGTTTATTTATCGTTACACCTTTATTACGGAAAGCACTCCCTAATTGTTTCAGCTCGCTCATAAAATCTTTCATTATGGGCAGAACATCTTATGAAGAGAATACTTCCTGTTGTGCTACAGGTATTGCGTTCTCACCAGGATATGGTTAAAATTATAGTATCACTTATTGCCAGCCGTACCGCTTTTAGATAAGGAGGCCTTCTATGCGAATTAAAGAACCCATGAATACCCTGACTCATTTTATCCCCTTCATTGCCGCCTGGTTTGGGCTCGTTTCCCTAATACTCCTATCCTATGGAAGTCTCTCCAAGGTCATTACCATGACCATCTACGGGATAAGCGTTATTGCTTTGTATGGAACCAGTTCACTCTATCATGCCCTGCGGACCACTCCCAAAAAAGAGCTTGCTTTACGCAAAATCGACCATATGATGATCTATGTACTTATTGGCGGTTCCTATACACCCGTCTTTTACTATGGCTTGGAAGGAGTCTGGCGTTGGGTCATGCTCATCGCTGTCTGGACCCTGGCTGTGATCGGAATCGTTTTAAAGATATGGTTTATCAATGCGCCGCGTTATGTATCCACAGCTTTCTATGTAACCCTGGGCTGGATCGCCCTGGTGCCCATCGTGCAGCTGGTCCATAACCTCCCCTTGGGTGCCTTGATCATGATGGTGGCCGGCGGCGTGATGTATACTTTGGGAGCTGTTATCTATGCTGCCAAAATCCTGCGGATACCCCGCCTTCATCTTGGCTTTCACGAAATCTTCCATATCTTTATTGCCGCCGGGACTCTGATCCACTTTCTTATGATCCTGATCTATTTTGTCCCTATGACCAGCTGATCTAAACCTGCTAAGCATAAAAAACCAAAATCCCCCTGGATTGACTCTTGACTGCTCAATCCAGGGGGATTACTATTTCCGGAGCCTTACCGGGCCTTGCTTATTGGAGGCTTGCGGCCAGACGCTTGCCTAGCTCCACGCATTCCAGCAGATTCTCTTCACTGGGGGTCCAAAGAGCGCGGACGCCGTCGTCGACAACCTCAAAACCAGCCTTCTTAAGCTCTTCATTCAGCAGCTTGATCACTTCGCCGCTCCAACCGTAGCTGCCGAAGGGAACTGCTTTCTTATTCTTGAATTTCATGCCTTTGATCTCTTCCAGAATGGCGGCTATGGAAGAGAGATAGCCATTGTTAACCGTTGGTGAGCCAACGGCGATAGCCTTGGAACGGAAGACCTGAGCGATCACCTCGGTACTATCGGAACGGGCGGTGTTGTAAAGCTTGACGGTAAGATTGGGGTTGGCCAGGCGAATTCCCCGGGCAAGGGATTCCGCCATTTTGCGGGTGGAATTCCACATCGTATCGTAAAGGATCGTCACCTGCTCTTCCTGGTACTCGGCAGCCCACTCCAAATATTTATGCACAATCTGCAACGGGTTATCCCGCCAAATGACCCCATGACTGGGGCAAATCATGCTTATAGGCAGCTCCATCTTCACGATCTCCTGGATTTTGGCGGTGACCATTTTGCTGAAGGGGGTCAGGATGTTGGCATAGTATTTGAGTGCTTCGGCATAGAGCTCACCGGTATCCACCAAGTCGTTATACATATGTTCCGAAGCAAGGTGCTGACCAAAACCATCATTGCTGAAGAGGATATTATCTCCGGTTAAATAGCAGAACATCGTATCCGGCCAATGCAGCATTCTGGCTTCAATAAAAATAAGCTCCCGGCTGCCGATATTCAGCCGATCACCGGTCTTGACCTCGACGAAATTCCAATCCTGATGATAGCTCCCCTGGAGAATCTTTTTGCCGTTGGCAGTACAATAAATCGGCGTATTCGGGATCTCTTCCATAAGGAAGGGCAGGGCTCCGCTGTGATCCACTTCATTGTGGTTCATGACAATATAATCAATCTCGTTTAAGTCGATTTCCTGCTTGAGCTTAGCGATGAACTCACGTCCGAAGGGCTCCCAAACCGTATCGATCAATACATTCTTCTCATCACGAATGAGATAAGAATTATAGGAGGATCCCCGCTGTGTGGAGTATTCTTCCCCATGGAAATTACGGAGCTCCCAGTCAATTTTTCCGACATATGTAATGGTGTCATTGATTTTAAAGGACATACAAAACTCCCCTTTCTCTTATTTGCAATTACTGTAATATAGTTTGTCCGCAAATGCAAGTTTTTCGACAGAAAAGACCGATCCTTCCTCAGGTAAAGATCGGTCTTGATCGGGCTTTCCAGTCATCATTTTTCTTAGGGATTTGTGAAGAAAACCAGCCCCATGGTAAAGGAAAAGACTAAGAAGAGTACCTGCAGCCCCACCAGCAATCTGGCTGTAATGGATTCCGGAAACACGGAGCTCCCTGTGGTGGCAAAGTTTGTAATGCTGAAATAAAGAAAGGTCAGCAATTCTTCAATCGGCTCATCTTCGACCTCCGCCGAAAAGCTGCTGTAGTCCAAACGGTAAAGCCAGGTATAGACTGCGGCAAAATAGAGAAGCTGGACGGTAATGGCACCGGCAATAGGCCAGTATACATCCATCAAATGCCCATCTGCTAAAATAAGAACAGAATAAATATAAGCAGATAGTCCTGCCGTAACAATACCCGTATAGACCACGCTGCCAATCTTGCCTCCTACGGCCTTATCCTCTTCCTCCCTTTGCCTTATTCCTCTGAATATCGAAGTGAACAAATAATAGGCCACAGTTCCTGTCATCGCCGGAACCAACAGCCATACATTTGCGTGTGCCGCTCTCTTGGCCTCAAACCGCTCTTCTTCTTCCTGGGGAGGAATCGGCGCAGTCCGTTTAATATGACCAAGAAAGCTGGGTCTTGGATAATTTGAAAGATAAGAATCTGCATAAGATGAGTAATCTGTTATAGATCCATACACCAACCATCCGCCCTTCCTCTCTCTGCTCTATATGGTATTATATTCCTCAAGCAGGGCTGGGTTACCATTTCCTTATTTTTGTACTGGTTTCACGCTTTCAAAATTCCTCAGCTCGGAAACGGTGACAAAACGATAGCCCTGCTCCCTCAGCCGGTCGATGATCGGACCTAAGGCCCGGATGGTTTGCTCCCGCTTCTCTCCCCCGTCATGAAGTAAAATGATCCCTCCCGGAAAGCTGTTGTTGACTACATTTTGAATAATTTGGGCCGGCCCCGGATTCACCCAATCCCTGCTGTCGATACTCCAAAGAGTTAAAATATGCCCTTGCTCCTTAACCCCCGCCAAAACTGCGTTGGAAATAACTCCTCCCGGCGGTCGGTAAAAGGCCGTGCGTTCCTGAAGCAGTTCCTGCAAAACCTCATCGGTACGAATCAGCTCTTGAACAAATTTACTGGGGGTGTAAGTATGAGAATAGCCATGATTGCCAATCTCATGTCCCTCCCGGCGAGCCCGTATCAATAAATCCGGATTATTCTTAGCACATTCTCCCAAGACAAAGAAGGTGGCCTTGACATTCTTTTCTTTGAGTACATCGAGAATATATCCCGTATAGAGAGGATCCGGCCCGTCATCAAAGGTCAAGGCCATCACTTTTTCTTCTGTATGAACTAAATAATAGGTTCCCGGATGCTTCGTAATAGCCGGAAAAGCCAAGTCCGTATAACGGATACCGATTCCCAGCAGCACCAGCCCCAGAACCATCATACTCAAACGCAACCCTTTGCGGCTAAAGATAATGATCCGCAAATCCATCCCTCCTCTTAGCCCGATGTTTAAACATATGCATTTATGCCTGTTCCAAACACAATTCTCTAAACAAAAAAAGATATCGACAAGGAGGAGTTTCCTTGTCGATATCTGAAATCAGCATAGTATCAACTATGGCTTTAAAATTATGCTCTGCCGGTTGTCTGAAGCTACTGGCGGGGGGCCCACAGCATCACCGTCACTCCCACCAGGCAAATCGCGGCCCCGATCCAATCGTATGTATCCGGCATCTTCTTGTCCACACCCCATCCCCATAAGACGGCAAGGATAATGAAAACCCCTCCATAGGCGGCATAAACCCTGCCAAAGCTGGGGAATTTCTGCAGGGTGGGGATAATTCCGTAGAATACCAAAATGATGGCTCCAATCACGCCGTACCAATAAGGCCTGGCCTCTCTCAGCCAAAGCCAGACCAGATAACCGCCGCCAATCTCAGCTAACCCGGCCAGAATAAATAAAATTGCTGCCTGAACCATAGGCATCAACCCTTATAAGTATGCCAGTGGATTTTTTCCCTTCGGAGCTCATCCTCTGCAGGCTCTTGCCGTGTTTCCGCAGGATAGCCTAAAGCTACGATAGATTCCACTTGAAGATGGCCGGGAATGTCCAAAAGCTTTTTCACATACTCGCCGGCCGGGGTGCCGTCCTGATAATTCCGTTTCCTAATCTGAACCCAGCAGGAGCCCAACCCCAAATCCTGAGCCTGCAGCTGGAGAATGATGGTGGCGATGGACGTATCTTCAACCCACACATCGCTTTTTTGAGGGTCAGCGCAGACGACAATCCCCAGTGCGGCACCCTTGAGCGGCTGGGCTCCGACTTTAGCCAGGGAAAGCTTGGCCAGGACTTCCTGATCCTCCACCAGGATAAATTCCCAAGCTCTGGTATTGCGCGAGGTCGGGGAGAGCAAAGCAGCGCGAATCAATTGTGCCACTTTTTCCTTCTCAATGGGGGTATCCGCATATTTGCGAATGCTCCGGCGCTTTTGTAAAAGCTCTTTCATATCCATAGTGATCATTCCTCTCTTGCTTTTGCTTGCCTAGTGCATAGTATTACAGGTGGAGATTACTCCACCTGTAGCTTTATTATAGCACAATTAGCCTAGGCTTACTAAAATTCTCAGAATTCTTAGTCCTATCCCAGATTGGAGGCATCCATAAGATGAAGCATCTTTAAGCCCATCTCCAGCTCAAGGCGATTTTTACTATCTTCCAAATCCAATTGGCCGACTTCCTTGATCCTCTCCAAGCGATAGAGGATGGTTTTATAGTGGATAAACAGTTCTTTGGCGGCCCTGCTGGCATTTCCGTTGCATTCCAGAAATACTTCCAGAGTTTTCAGGAGCTCAGCTTCATTGTTCTTATCGTATCTGAGAATCTTCAGCAGAGCCTTAGGAATGAATTCTTCCAAGGAGTTCCGCTCGGCAAATTTACAGAGAATACGGAACACCCCTAACTCCGAAAAAGCCACAATGGCGCTCTCATTGTTGATCATGCCGCCATAGCTCAAAGCATCCAAGGCTTCTTTGTAACTGCGGGGTATTTCCTCCGCTCCATGAGCTAAATCGCCGATTCCCACTTCCACGATCAGCTTCTTCATCCGCTTCTTGACCTGCTCCTGGGCCTGCTTGGCAATCTTCTTGATTTTCTCCAGGGAATTCTCCTGAGGATTAGCTGCAACCGGCCAAAGCAGTACAATAATATCCACTTTATTGCCGATAATGAAGTCCCTGGTGCGGGTTTTTATGACTCCCGAAATGGTTGAGGTAATTTCCGATTTAATGCTTTGCAAAGCCATCTTTTGCTGGGTGCGATGTTCCACATGATAAGCGTCAAGATTCTTTAAATCAAAAAGAACCACATAGTAAGGGCGATTGAGATCCCACTCCATGAGATTGATGCGCTCCTGGGCATTGGTTGAGCTCAGCTCCCCAGAAAGGATGTGCTCAATCAGATCATTCTTGAATTTATATTCCACTTCTTTAACCGCAAAGCGTTTCACCATATCCAAGGTAGTCACTGTAGCGGCCTGTTCAATACTGATGAAGTCCATCTCTACAATAGGTTTATTCAACTCCACTATGGTTAAATATCCCTTGAGTTGATTAAATGCCTGAATAGGAACGACAACCTGGGGAATACAGCGTCCGTCAAGATCGGGATAGCATACCGCTTGCCGGTAATAGGAAAATTTGTCGTTCAGGTTCTCCCTTAAGGCAAATTCCTCAGGCTCCTCAAACCGCTCTATTTGAGGATTAGTGCTCTGCAGGCATTTAAAATTCTTATCATAAACGACGACCGGATTGCCGACCAACTCTTCCAGGGTTTGGCAGATGACCGCTAATCCCTCACATTGCAAAGCTAAGGTTGTAAACCGCTCCTGAACATCTTTATAATACTTGAGCTTCACTACCTGGGAGTTAAAGAGCTGCTCCATAACCGGATACATAATATCCACGAAACGAACACTGCCATCCACTTCAATCACGGGCAGCCCATACTCATTGGCCGCCTCAATAATTTCAGGCGGAATATCGTTGACAAACCGCCGTACTTTTATAGCCAGGGCTGAAACCTCTTTAGTGGCCATTTTATGAATAAATTCCCGATAGTCCATCCCTTCACCCGGACCTGAGTATAAGCTGGTGAGCAGAAGTTCCCCTCCTGATAACCAGTTGACAATATCCGGCGCTTCGATGATGGTAACACCTTTGACTATATTATCAAGCTTCTGATAACCTGCAACCACTTGAGAGGTCTTCAGAGGTCCCACCTTGAGCAGATCTTTGACTGTAATCTCCAATGTTACCACCTCTTGCACCGTATTATTTCCAGGCAGATGCTCTGAGCAGCTTCCCGCTTAAAGCTTAATATCCCGATTGCAATCCTTCGTGTAAATATAGGTAAAGGGAGTACGTCCCACACCATAGCAAGCTTGGGGAACATAAGGGCCAAACCAAATGAAGTCTTCCTTCTTCACCGGAATCCACCGTTCATCAATGAGATAGACCCCTTCACCTTCCAACAGATAAAGTCCATGCTCCTGAACATGGGTCTCAATAAAAGGATGACATCCTCCCGGCAAAAAGCTTAAGACGTGGAAGTTGACATCAAAGCCTAAATCCGTAGGCAGCAAATCCTTAATCCGCACATTCTCCATGCCGTCATAGGGCGCATAGGGCATATCATTGAGACGGCCCACCACAATCCGCGCCGCATGTCCTTCGACAGGACGGTAACGCTGTTTATAAAGAAGCAGCTTCCAGGATGCATCCCCGGCATTGCGAAGTTCCACTCCCAGGGAAGCCGGGGCGAAAACATAACCGCTTTCATCGATGCTGTACTCCTGCCCTTCCACCAGGACCTTGCCCTGGCCGCTCAGGCAGTAGACAAAGGTCTCGATTCCCTCTTCCTGAAAGGGCTTCACGGTGCCGCCGCCCGGCAACACCTCCACAGTATACATGGCGAACTGGGGGCCATAATGGGGGGAGGCGATAATACTGACGTGACATTGCTCAAGATTAGGAAGAACATTTTTCACCCGTCCCTCAGGAGGAATCAATGCATATCTTCCATGTTGGACTACAGCTCGTGTGGATAACAGATCATTAGGATAACCCATTTTAATTTCTCCCTTCTATTTTAGCATAAAAACTTTGCCAATTGAGATTATATTCTTAATGTTCGCCATAAAGTTAAGTTCCCCTTTATCCTAAGATGACAAAGCTGTACACTTTATCGTCCAGTTATCTTGCCCTTATTTCCTAAAAAGGATGAAAAACCTCGCTTAATTCCCGGTCTTTATTTGTCCAAAAGTGATAAAGGAAGAAGGGAGCGTGAGGCGATCCTTGCCGGATCACCTCACGCTCTGCCTTACCTTATCTTATCTTTTCCTAATCCCTATACTTCAACCACGCACATAATTTCCACAGCGGCTCCACCCGGGAGTTGGTTGGTGCCTAAAGCCATGCGGGTGTGTCGTCCTCTCTCCCCAAAACAGGTGAGCAGAAGTTCAGAAGCCCCATTCATCACTAAAGGCTGCTGGGTAAAATGTTCCGCACTGCGCACATAACCGATGACCTGAACAAATTGCTTAATCAAGCTCAAGTCCCCCAGATGCTCTTTCAGGGCTGCCAAGCAATTGGTCATGGCAATTCTGGCTGCTTCCTGCCCCTGCTCAACGGAAAAATCCTCGCCAACTTTACCCAAGAATACATACTCCCCCTTGCGTTTCGGGGTATGACCGCAGACATAAAGCAAATTTCCCGTGGCAATGACTCGTGCATAATATCCATCCGGTTCCGAAGGAACGGGTAATTCCAAGCCATACCTTAGCAGTAAAGTCTCTTCAATCTCCAGCATGAAGCCTCCACTCCTTCATCTTATACCTGTACCGCCGTATCCAGCAGCACATGATACAATACATCAACACCATCGGCACAGTCTTCGCTGCTGCTCCACTCGGCAGGATTATGACTGATCCCATCCTTGGAACGAATGAAAATCATACCGATTGGGCAGATATTCACCATTTGCATAGCATCGTGGCCCGCACCGCTGGGAAGGCAGAAATACTGCAAGCCGATTTTTTTACATGCTTCTTTGGCGGCGATTTGGAATTCCTTCGAACAAGGAGCCGGCGGAATCCGTTGCAAAAGTTCGGTCTCCAACTGAACTCCTCTTTCCTGGCAGATCCTGGCCAGGTCCTTGAATATGGCCGCCTCCACTTGATCACTGATCTCTTGGGAGGTATCCCGCAGGTCCAGAGTAAATTCCACACGACCAGGAATAATATTAATTCCTCCTGGAAAAACATTGAGCCGGCCAACTGTCGCTACTGTGCTTCCTGTCTTTTTGGCTTCTCTCTCGATGGCCTGAATCATTTCCGCCGCAGCCACCAAGGCATCCTGGCGGAGATTCATGGGAGTAGCACCGGCATGTCCTGCTTCTCCTTTAACAATAAGTTTCATCCATAGCTCGTTGACAATTCCTGTCACAATCCCCACAGAAAGGTTATTGCATTCCAGGACCTTGCCCTGCTCAATATGGAGCTCGATAAAAGCCTTAAGTTCTTCCGGAGAGCGAACGGCGTCTTTGATTTTATTAGGATCATAGCCCTGGTTGCGCATAGCTTCGGCCACAGTAATACCGTTTCTGTCTTTGATCTCTAAATCTTTTTCGGTAAGGTCACCAATTACGCCGCGGCTTCCGAACATACTAAAACTAAACCGGGAGCCCTCTTCATCATTGAAAGCGTAGACTTCAATGGGGTGTTCAGTGCTAATCCCCTGCTCATTAAAAGACTGCAGCACTTCGATGGCTCCGATGATGCCGAGTCCGCCATCATAGATGCCGCCATCACAGACCGTATCAATATGAGAACCTGTGAGCACCACCGGTGCCTGGGGATTCCGTCCTTCCCGACGGCCAATCAGATTTCCCACCGCATCTTCCCTGACGATTAATCCGGCTTCCTGCATATAGGATATGACTAAATCTTTAGCAGCCCGATCTTCAGGGG
The DNA here is from genome assembly GCF_900143285.1 of Desulfitobacterium chlororespirans DSM 11544. Lineage (NCBI taxonomy): Bacteria > Bacillati > Bacillota > Clostridia > Eubacteriales > Desulfitobacteriaceae > Desulfitobacterium > Desulfitobacterium chlororespirans. The sequence goes on along the minus strand of NZ_FRDN01000005.1, from coordinate 219,874 downwards.
TAAATGCATGCCGTGTCACTCCGCCTGATTCTCTGCAGCCTATTTTCCCCAACTCCCGTAAGCGCCGATCAACCCGTTCACTATTAATCATAATGCCACCTCTTCACACTGCTGATAAACATTGAATTATCTTAATATTCTTATCCCTATTTTTTATTAATTTGCACCTATTGTCTTTGGCAACTTTGGATAATTATCTTTCCATATTTCTATCCTTTTGCTGTTCACCCTTGGCCAATTCGAGGCGGACACTTCCTGAAGCCTCATCACACCCGGATGTGGAAAACCCGGCTTAAAACATCATCTTCTTAGCCAAATCCGCTGAAATTTGCTGAAGAAAGCTCCGCCTATAACCCTCAAGTGCCGGAAATTACGGCCTTTCAAGGCACGAAACTCCTTGTTTTAGTCTGATTGGATAAACGCTGCCTCATTAGATTGTCTCGAAATGATAAAGCCAAATGAAAATATTCAGTATATTCTTAATGTAAATTGGCCAATTAAACAAACCCTATGGTACCTTGCACATCGTTAAGATTACAGTTAGGGGGCATGAATGTGTTTAATCTCGTCATTAAAAACGGTAAGATTGTGACTGCGGACAAAATTATTGAAGCCAGCCTAGGGATCAACAATGGCAAAATCGCCGCAATCATCGCAGCTGGAACAGAGATCCAAGCCGAAAAAGTCATCGATGCCAAAGGCAATTATGTCTTTCCGGGAGCCATCGATACTCATGCACATTTAAACGATCCCGGTTATCTCTGGAGAGAAGATTATGCTCACGGTACAGCAGCTGCAGGAGTCGGAGGATTTACCACCATCATCGACATGCCATTGCAAAACGAACCGGCCATGACCGATGGCAAAATTCTCGATAAAAAACTGGAAGCCGTTTCTCCCAATGCTTATGTAGATTTTTGTTTCTGGGGCGGTTTAGTCGATTATAACCTTAATCAGCTCAAAGAATTGGACGAAAAAGGCTGCGTCGCCTTTAAATCCTTCATCGGGCCTGTCTCCCCGGATTATGTATCCCTCACCATCGGCCAGGCTAAAGAGGCTATGGAAATTTGCAAAGAGTTCGACGGCCGGGCCGGTTTCCACTGTGAAGATTATTCCCTGATCAAATGGGAAGAGGCAAGAGCCAAACGCAAAGACACCAACGATTGGCAGGACTTTCTAGACTCCCGTCCCGTGATTGCCGAACTGATCGCCACCCAAAATATTATCGATTTAGCCAAAGAAGTGGGAGCTAAAGTGCATATCTGCCATGTCAGTCATCCCCGTGTGGCAGAAATCATCCGCCAGGCCCAAAACGAGGGTGTGGATGTCACCGCTGAGACCTGCGGCCATTACCTCACCTTTACAGATCAGGATGTAGTCAAAAACGGCAGTCTTTTCAAATGCGCTCCCCCTTTGCGTGATGCCGCAGCCGTGGAAGGCATGTGGGAATACGTCAGCAACGGAACTCTGTCGGCTATTGCTTCCGACCACTCTCCCTGCGAGCTTAGTGAGAAAAGTGAAGAAAAGCACGGTGTCTTCGGAGCTTGGGGTGGTATCAGCGGCATCCAGAACGTCATGCAGGTGGTCTTCAGTGAAGGGGTCATTAAAAGAGGCTATTGCCCTACCCTGCTGGCCCGCTCTTTAAGTGAAGGCCCGGCCAAAGCTTTTGGAATCTTCGGCAAAAAAGGTGCCATCCAAGTAGGCTTTGACGCCGATCTCGTGATCCTGGACCCGGAAAAAGAATGGGAGATCACACCCGAATCCCTGTACTATGTCAATCCCATATCAGCCTTTGTGGGCTTAAAAGGCAAAGGACTCCCTGTCTGCACTCTCGTCCGCGGCGAAGTCGTTGCTCAGGACGGACAATTGGTCGGACAAAAGGGCTATGGCAGCTATGTAAGAAAAATCAAGTAAGGGCACAATGATTAAAAAGAATAAAAAGGAGGTTCAACCATGAGTCATTATGATCTAATCCTGCGCAACGGAAACGTGGTTTGTCCGGATGGTGTCAGAAAAGCAGACATTGCCGTCAGTGATGGTAAAATTGTGCTCATCGCTGAAGAAATCCCCGGAGATGCCAAGGAAATCATCGATGCCGCCGGAAAGCATGTTTTTCCCGGTATCACCGACGGCCATGTCCACTTTAATGATCCCGGCCGTACAGAGTGGGAAACGATATCCACAGGGTCCAGCGCTTTAGCGGCCGGCGGTGGAGTTGCCTACTTTGATATGCCGCTCAACTGCAGTCCGTGCACCCTGGACGCCGTGAACTTTAACAATAAACTGGCCGTAGCCCAGAAAGACTCCCTGGTCGATTACGGCTTCTGGGGAGGGTTGACCTCTGCTAATTTAGATAAATTGGATGAACTGGCCGAGTGCGGAGTCATTGGCTTTAAGGCTTTTGCCTGCCACAGCGGTATCGATGAGTTTCCGAGAATGGATGATTATACGGCTTTAGTGGGTATGGAGAAATTAGCCAAACTGGGCCTGCCCCTTATGGTCCACTGTGAAAATGCTGAGATCACCAAGGAACTCACCGAATTATCCTTAGCCAACAACCGTACCGGCGTGCGGGATTACTTCGCCGCCCGCCCGCCCATTACGGAAATCGAGAATGTTTCCCGGATGATTACCTTCGCTGAAGAAACCGGATGTAAATTGATTATTGCCCATATCAGCACTGCCAAAGCCGTGGATCTTGTAGCTCAAGCCAGAGCAAGAGGGGTCGATGTCTACTGTGAAACCATCGGTCATTATTTGTACCTCACCGGCGATGATGTGGAACGCCTGGGTACCGTAGCCAAATGCTCCCCTCCCATCCGCGACGGCGAAAACCAAATTCAAATGTGGGGCCGGCTCTTTAATGACAACATCGCCTTCGTTTCTTCCGACCACTCCCCCTGTGATCCCAAGCTGAAAAACGGTGAATTCATGCGTGTCTGGGGCGGCATCTCCGCTTGCCAGACCACCTTGCAAGGTTTACTCACCCATGCTTACCATGACCGGAAGTTCCCCTTGGTTAAGATCGCTCAGTTAACTGCCCAACATGTCAATGAAATCTTCAATATCAAGGGCAAGGGCCAAATCAACCTGGGCTATGATGCTGATTTTGCTTTAGTCGATCTGAATCATGAATTTACCCTGCAGGCAGAAGATCTCTTCTACAAACATAAGGTGAGCCCTTATGTGGGAGACCGTTTCCGCGGCTCTGTCACCCAAACACTTCTCAGAGGGACCACGATTTATAAGGACGGAAAAATTGTTTCCAAACCCATTGGTAAACATTTAAAGCCCCATCAATAATCAAAGCATGAACCTGTAAAGGCAAAACCAAAAGAAGGAAGTGAAGGCGATGTCCTTAAACACTGACAATCATGCCGATGTGCATATTGAACACGCTCCCGGTGTAGAAGAAACCCTTTATCCTAAAAAAGCCAAAGACCGCACCATGGGACCCATCCCCTATATGTTTATGTGGATCGGCGATGGGGTTAACCTGGGTAATATGACCCTCGGCGGCAGCATGATTATTGCCGGAGTGGCTACCTTAAACATCTTCCAAACCTTTGCTGCAGCCATCATAGCCATCGGCATCATTTCCCTTGTTTTTACTCTGAACGACAGAATGGGCTATCGAACCGGTGTTCCTTATGTTATGCAGCTGCGGATGTCCTTCGGTGAGAAAGGTTCCGTTATCTCCTCTCTCTTGCGCGGTATCCCAGCCATCGTCTGGTACGGATTCCAAAGCTGGGTCGGCGGTACTGCTCTGAATGAAATTCTTAAAGTCTTTACCGGCGGAGCCTTTGACAACATTGCTATTTGCTTCGTCGTCCTGCAGCTGGTGCAGATTGTCCTTTCCATGTATGGCTTCCATGCTATCAAATGGGTAGAAACTCTGATCTCAGTCGTCCTCATGGTCGCCTTTGTCTATGTATTCGTTCTTCTGCTCACCAATTACAGTGATGTGATCGCTCAAAAATGGGTCTATACTAAAGGCACTTGGGGCCTTGAATTCTGGGCTTTCATTATGGTCTTAATGGGCAACTACGCCGCCATCTTCCTCAGCGCGGCCGATTACTCCCGTGAGCTCAAGCCAGGGTATGGCGATGTAAAACGCGGCCTCTTCTACTTCTCTCCCATCGTCATTGCCTATGGTGCAGTCATCGTCATTGGTGCCATGCTTGCTTCCGCTACCGGCAACTCCAACCCGGTTAAAGCCTTGGCTATTGTTTTCAACAATGACTTTGTCACCGTCTTCGTCTCTGCCTTTATTGTCATGGGCGCCATTGCGGTCAACATGGTGGCCAACATTATTGCCCCAACCTATGTCATTCAATTGCTCACGAAAATCAAATACAAGCCGGCCGTTGTCATCACTGGTCTCCTTGGCCTTTGTTCCTTCCCTTGGGTACTGGTCCAAGACTCTTCTTCCGCAGGTTTGGCCATGTTCATTCTTATCTACTCTGCTTTCTTAGGACCCATCGTCGCCATCATTTTAGTTGAATACTATATTCTAAGAAAACAAAAAGTGAATGTAGTAGACCTTTACAGGGCGGACGGTCCTTTCGCAGGCTATAATCCGGCAGCCATCACAGCCATGCTCATCGGTGCCGCAGCAGCCTTTACCCTGGTCGATCTGGCTTGGATTATCGGCCTCGTCGTCGGCGGTCTATCTTATTACCTCCTCACCAAATACGCGTTTAAAGGCTCCAAGTTCAAAGAAGGCACTATCTTTGAAAATAAATAATCAGTCGGCTTCTTAACTTGAATTTTACTCAAACTGCTTCCGGCACCATGGCCGGAAGCAGTTTTTTTACACTGTCAGGCTCTGATGCCGCATTACGGCATCATTGATGAATGAAAGCTGTGTTGCCTTATATCCCTCTCAAACATCAGGCCAACCAACATAAAGCATCCAACATAAGGGCAAGCAGGCGACCGCTTTCGCCAAAGGCAACAAGTGGGGCGACCGTGTCGGCCTGGCGCCAGCCAAGCCTTCTTGGCACTGCTTATCACTCTGTAGTAGTACAGTTCAGAAAAACTGTTAGGCTTTTAAGTTCTACCAGTGACCCCTTTATTTCGACTATTGAAAGGAAAATCATAGACTGGGCAGAGGATATAAAGCATAATAGTATCAAATAATGAAACCTAGTTTCAAAATGCGAAACAACTTGCACTAACTTCTTACTGCCAGGCGGTTACCTAAACCGCGTTTTCAATACCCATTCTGTGAAACGACGTTTTATGATACGAAACGAGGAGGAATATTTATGGCCTTATGGGGAAACGAGACAAATGACACCCGATTGACTGAATCTTTGGAGGCCGGTCGAGTAAGAATGACTGGAGCCCAATTCCTGGCTGCTTTCTTAGAGAAGAAAGGGGTTTCACAAATCTATGGCATTCCTGGTGCGGCTATTCTGCCTTTCTACGATGCCGTTCGTGAACTCAATATGGAATCCTATAATGTCCGCCATGAACAGGCAGCCATCTTTATGGCTGATGGCTATTCACGGGCTACGGGAGGGGTAGGCGTGTGCGCCGCTACCTCCGGACCGGGCGCCACTAACTTTCTCACAGGTTTATACAGTGCTTACAGTGATTCCATCCCTCTGCTGGCCCTGACCGGCCAGGTTCCCACTTCCCTGATCGGCAAAGATTCTTTCCAGGAGGCCCCTATGGTTGAAATGGCCCGCCCAGTGACGAAAGCCGCTTACCTGGTGGAGAAAACGGAGGATCTTCCCCGGATTCTCAAGGAAGGATGGGAGTTGGCCACCACAGGAAAAAAAGGTCCCATCTTGCTGGATCTCCCCTTGGATGTCCAAAAGGGCCTTGTGGAAGTGGATTGGAGTGAATTCGATTTTACTCAACCCCAGCTCCCCAAGCAGGATATTGCCCAAGATACATTGAATACAATATTGTCTATGCTCTATGAAGCCAGCACTCCTACTCTGCTGGTAGGCGGCGGCATTGTTCAAGGCAACGCAGCGGAACTGTTGCGGGAAACAGCCGAGCTTCTCCAGATTCCCGTAGTATCCTCCTTAATGGGCAAGGATGCCTTTCCTAATGATCATCCCCTCTATGGAGGGTTGGTAGGCACTATGTGTCAAACTCCCCTGGGCAATAAAACCATCCTGGAGTCCGACCTGATTATCAATTTGGGAGGCCGCTTCGATGGCCGGGGGACAGGGGACAGCCAACGGTTCCAGTCGGGACGAAAAGTCGTCCATGTGAATCTGGATAATAAAGAGCTTTCCCGCCATATCTCTACCGAACTTAACCTGGCAGCGGATATAAGGGACTTCCTGGAACACTTCCTCGCTTTCCTGCGGGATAAGGGTTTCACCCCCACCCCTCAGGCCCGGCAGCGGATTCTCGACTTACAAGAGGAGCGAATCCGCTTGGCTCGCCGTACAAAGTTCGACACCCTTCCCCTCAAGCCCCAGCAAGCCATTGCTGAGGTACGGGAGGCCATGGCCCGGGATGGAATTCTCACCTTGGATTGCGGTATCAGCCAGATCTGGGCTACCCAGCTTTTTGAAGCCTATGTTCCCCGCTCCTTCCTGATTACCGGCCGGGCGGGAACCATGGGATGGGGATTGGGAGCTGCACTGGGAGCCAAGCTTGCATATCCTAACCGGCAAGTGGTTAATCTTCTAGGGGACGCCAGTCTCGGCATGTCTTTGCAGGAACTGGCTACGGCTGCCAAACACAATATACCCGTGGTGGTGGTGGTCCTCAACAACTCCTTATTCGGACTGATCCGTCAGCAGCAAAATCTGCTCTTTGAGCAGCGCTGTATTTCCACCGATCTTGAGTATGAAAACCATGTGCAAGGCCATTCCCGCGGCTTGGACTTTGTGGCCACAGCGCGGGGAATAGGGGTAGAAGCAGAATTAATCGACGGACCGGATCAACTTCAGGGAGCTCTGGCACGTGCCTTCAGCCAAAACCGCCCTTACTTGATTGAGGTTCTCGTGGACCCTCTGGCCCAATGCTCTGTTTCCCTTGATGGAACACTCACCGGTGTCTTGGAACTTGAATGAAGATGATGAATACGTTGGGAGGAATTCTACATGCATGTAAAAAAAGACCAACTTGTTGCCAACTTATCCTTTCTCTTTAATGACCTGCCGATGATGGAGCGCTTCCAGGCAGTCAAAGCGGCTGGGCTTAAACGGGTGGAGTTTATGTTCCCTTACGATTTGGACCTTGCCGAGCTCAAACAGGAGTTGGCGGCCCACGAATTAGAGATGGTTCTCTTTAACCTCCCTGCCGGAGACTGGGGAGCCGGTGAACGGGGTATCGCCCTTGACCCCAGCCGTCAGGAGGAGTTTAAAGCGGGAGTAGAGAAAGCTGTCGCCCTCGCTCAAGCTCTTCATGTCAAACAAATCAATTGCCTGGTGGGGAAGGTCCGTGAGGATCAATCCCCGGAGGAACAGCGGGCTACCCTGATCGCCAATGTCCGCTATGCCGCCGAGCAGTTGCAGCAAATTGGCGTCAAGCTTCTCCTCGAACCCCTGAATCGCTTTGATGCCCCGGGATTCTATCTTAATACCACGGAAGATGTCCTGAAGGTCATCGACGAAGCAGGCAGTGAAAATATTTTCCTCCAGTATGATGTTTATCACGCCGCCCGGGAAGGAGAGGATCTCTTACAGATCCTGCGGGAAAAGCTGCCTCATATCGCTCACATTCAAGTAGCCGATAACCCCGGACGCCATCAGCCGGGTACAGGGGAGATCGATTACCACGCTTTCTTTAAGGTCTTAACAGAGGTCGGCTATCCTTATGCCGTCTCTATGGAATATGTTCCTCAGCCGGATACAGTGGTTTCGTTGGAGTGGATTAAGGCGTTTGAATAGGGCCTGCAAGCAAGGTCTCCAGGCAAATTCTCCAGGATTTTGTTTACAGCGGTCGCTCCATAAGCTGCGCGGACAAAACTAACGCTCAAGCCCTCCGCTCCGAAAGGTGCACCTGCGCCGCTAAGTAGTCTCAGCTGCGTGGCGGCTTGGGCGAAACCCTCGCCCGGGTTTCGTGCCCAAATCGCTCCATGCTCAATGGGCGGTTGGAAACGTCCTGTTTCCAACCTTTCTCCGCTGCAGGCTTTTCGCGAAGTTTTGTTTCCGCTCGCTTAAATTCGCTTTCCTGCTGTAAATCAAAATCCTTGGGCTGCTTTTCGGGTCTGAGCGAGCAGGACTTTGTGGGAAATGTGGGGCAAGTTATTTGACCTGAGCTGCTTTTTCCGTCTTTACCGACGCCGCTTGAGGCGGCATGGTCGGTGACCCGAGCAAACCTTTCGTTCTTCCAATAACTTTTACACAGGAGGTATTCACATGAAAATTGGATTCATCGGACTTGGTATTATGGGGAAGCCCATGAGCTTGAACCTGCTTAAGGCGGGTCATGAAGTGGTGGTTTATAATCGCAGCCCCAAAGCCGTCCAGGAATGCGTTGAGGCCGGTGCAGAAGCCGGGACATCTCCTAAAGATGTGGCTGAGCGCTGCCCATTGATCATTACTATGCTGCCCAACTCGCCCCAAGTGAAGGAAGTCATTCTGGGACCTAACGGAGTCCTGGAGGGAGCGCAGCCAGGTGCTATGGTCATCGATATGAGTTCCATTGCTCCCGGAGCCAGCCAGGAAGTGGCTCAAAAGCTTGCGGAAAAGAACGTTCGCTTTATGGATGCACCGGTAAGCGGTGGTGAGCCTAAAGCCATCGACGGTACCCTTTCCATTATGGTCGGCGGAAAGTCCGAAGACTTTGAGGAGTTCCTGCCTGTCTTAAAAGCCATGGGCTCTTCAGCAGTCCTTTGCGGTGATGTCGGTGCCGGCAATGTTACGAAGCTGGCCAATCAGATCATCGTGGCCGTGAATATTGCTGCAGTATCTGAGGCTTTGACCCTGGCCACCAAAGCCGGGGCCAATCCGGAAACGGTTTACAAAGCTATTCGGGGCGGATTAGCAGGCAGCACCGTACTGGATGCCAAAGGGCCGATGATGCTTGAGCGCCGCTTTGATCCAGGGTTCCGCATCAACCTTCATATCAAAGACCTTAACAATGTTATGGAGACCGGCCATGATATCGGCTCTCCCCTGCCCATAACAGCGACCGTCATGGAAATGATGCAGACTTTAAAAAGCTATGATCTGGATCACCAGGATCATAGCGCCTTAGTTCAGTATTATGAAAAACTTGCCGGTATTGAAGTAAAAAAAGCGGACTAACCCACTCATAGCATAAGTATAAGTATCGCTATACTGAATCCGCCTATACTATCCTTACTCAGGGGTGTCGCCAACGGCTTTATCCATAGCCGGCGACATCTCTTTTCACTTTTTCCAAAATCTTCAACGTTGATGATTTTAGAATGTTTACCCCATTTTTATAGTGCTCTTGCTCCTTGGGCCTTTTCACTTTCTTCAAAATCTGAAACGTTTCAGATTCTGGATTTTTCGCCCCATTTTGTACACTCTATCTCTCTTTGACCCTTTCTTTGCTGCTTTTGCGCTATGTTTTTCTTAATGGTCAAATTCAGAACATCCTTAATACACTATATGAATTCCATAGCAAAATGTTCCATTAACCCTGACTATACTTTGAAAAAAAAGCGCCGGCCTATGTGGGTTTAAATTTCGTTTTCGCGAATCTTATCAAAAACCTGCAACAACTCTGCTTTAGAAGAGGGCGCCATATCCCTAATAGCTTTTTCCAGCTTTCTAAAGTTTTTTTCGATGTACTCCGCTTCAATACCGGGGAATATACGGTGAAAAAAGAGACATACTGTTAAGTTCCATTGCGGCTGTATTTGGCAGTTCTGTACAACCCTGGGGAGATGCCTCCGGCCTTCATGTGGCACTCCAGTTTCCGGGGAGGAAATTTGAAGATACGTTTATGTATGAATGCAGGCATAAGGATATCTCCTGTAATGCCTTACTACTCTATAAAAAATAGCCATACAGATAAACTTCTTGTTGGATATGGTCATTTAAGCCATGAACAAATTCAAGAAAACGTATCAGTGCTTCACCATTTTCTTGCCAAAACTCTATAACGGCCGGCGCCTCAAGGCGATTCCGACATCCCCTCGGTCATCCCTCCCCTGGGGCCTAATCTAGCTTTTTTGAGAATATCTGGTATAATATAGCTATAGCGAGGGGGATTAACTATGGACTGGAACCTTAACCGTATCAACGATTATTTATTCAAATGGGTGTTTGGGCGACCGGAAAATAAAGAAATCTTACTGAGCTTCCTTAATTCTGTCTTATCTCCGAATGGGCAAGATGAACTGGCTGACATCACCTTAGCTGAACGCGAGCTTGATCCGGAGCATATACATGATAAATTATCCAGACTAGATATTCTCGGCAAAGGGAACGATGGCAGTATCATCAATATTGAGGTACAGATTGCCAACCAATACGACATTGATAAGCGGACCCTCTATTACTGGGCTAAGCTTTATCAGGGTCAGCTCCAAAAAGGTCAGCGCTATAAAGACTTATCACGTACTATTACCGTCAATGTCCTAAATTTTGACTTTCTTCCCGATAGTCAAAGATATCACAGCATGTTTTCACTCTATGAAGTACATTCAGGACATAGGCTGAACCGGGACTTGGAAATTCATTTCCTGGAGCTATCCAAATGGAAGGCGCTCAGCGTCAAACCCAAAACACGTTTAGACAAATGGCTTATGTACCTTTCCAATACCAATCCACAAGAAATGGAGGAGATCGCCATGAGTGAACCAGCTATTCGCAAAGCACTGACGGCTGAAGAAATCTTTTTAAAACAAGACAAAGAACGCTATCTCTATGAAATGCGTGAGAAGGCCTTGCTGGATCATGTCTCCGCCATTGAGGGCGCTAAGGAAGAAGGCGTAGCTGAAGGTATAGCTAAAGGTATCGCTGAGGGTAAGGCTCAGGCAAACAATGAGATAGCGCTGAAATTATTAAAAATGAAACTGCCCTTATCTGATATTGTTAAAGCTACAGGCCTAACCGAAGAAGAAATCAGTAAGTTACATTGACTCAATTTCTCCCCCAATCTTAGAGCAAATGAAAATTCGGCCGTTTTGAGATCGGCTCAGCTAGATGAGTCAATCCAAAACGGCCGAATTTTTGATCTGTGAACCCCTATTCCTTGTTCAGCGCGTCAGCGCTTTCTACTTGGCCATCACCTTCATTGTCTTCCCGGCTATGTTTTTTTCCCGGTGTTCCAATCGTTTCATCAATAGGGTGAAGACCAGAGTCGAAGCTCCCAAGGCCAGCCATCCTGTTTCCATACTGATATAACTCAAGGCGATTCCCATTCCCAGCGGGCCTAAGGTATACCCTGAATCCTCAATAATAGCCATAGTCGAAATCATCCTCCCTCTGTGGGAGGCCGGAGTATTATCCACAGTAAAAGGAACTACCGTAATAGCCATAATAATCTCGCCAAGAGTAAAGATAAACGCCCATAGGAATAACCATTCCAGAGAGTTCAGCACCCCAATCATGCCGAAGCCCACAGCATAAAGAATTCCGCCCATGATCCCCCGGCGAAGGTAGGGCAGATGCCCGGCCAATCGCGTGATGATCGGGGTAAAGATGATCACGATCAGACCATTAAAAGCCGCCAAAAACCCAAAATACTGCGATCCTATGACTGGATAATTCTTCATGACCTGCATAGGCAGCATAAAGGACCATTGGGAATAGGTGAAATTATAACCAAATACGATCAGGGCAAAGCAAATGAGCAAAGGCCGCAGCCTAATCACCTTAAAGATGGAACCTTCCACCCTGCGCTCCAGATAGCGTTCTTCATCCTGAATCTCTTCATGGGCCTTCTCCAGGGTCTCCTTGATAAAGGTGGCGATCAGGACCAGAGACATAAAAATCGCCATACCTTCTCCTATAAAGACCCAGGGCAGATGATGCCGATAAAGAAATCCTCCCAAAACAGGCCCAATGGCGAAGCCAATGTTCCAGCCCATATAAGACAAGGCATAAGCTCCACTCCGATTGGCTGGAGTCGTCAGGTCGGCAATCAATGAATCATAAGCAGGTTTTGTGGTCGAATTTAAGGCACCTGCCAAGATGATCAGATGAATCATCGTCAAAGAAGGCTCCATAAACCCAATCCGAAAAAAGACCAACACAGCTGAACCTGAAAACAGGAGAATAACTCTTTTTCTTCCAAAGCGATCCACAAGCTTCCCTCCGCAAAGAGCGGCCATCAGGCTGACTCCCCCGGAGAGACTGAGATAAAACCCCGCCTTTCCCTCAGATAAGCCGATGCTTTGCGTCATGATGATGGTCATCAGCGGAGCTACAAAGGCCCCGATAGCATTGATAATCCGGGCAATAAAAATAACATAGATTTCTTTGGGCATACCTCGGTAAGGATTAAGCATCGTTCGTAATACTGACATCTTCGTTCTCTCTCTTCCGTCAATCAATAAAGCCACGGACTCCTCCCAACAGAGGATACCGTGGCTTGCCGAATACATCAATTAAAATACATTAATAAAGTAAAAAAGCAAAGTCACGGACATAGCCCGTGACCCCATAGTCCATTTCCGTTATTTTAAGAAGCAATGGTCAAATAGGGTAGTCCCAGGCCGCGGATGAAATTACAGGATTTACAACATAATCATTAGCTTGAATGAGCAACATAGTCATCATCACGACCTCCTTTCTGACATTGCCAATAGTAAAGTTTTCCATGCATCGAAAACTGTATCCAGTATACAATTCCTAGAATTCCCTGTCAACAACTTTTATAGGCAAAATGCTTCCCCAGGGCGCAGCCTTCATCACTTTACCCTTTAAGGAAGCATTTTTCTAGTAAGATTAACCTAAATATCTGGGGAACAAAATATTCTTTTCAAAATTAAAAAAGCAACAAAAAAGCGCCGCCCTTCCGTTTGGAATCACAGCACTGCTTTAAAAACTATTGCCCCCTATATACCCTCTATATTACATCATCGCTTCTAAATCTTGGAGACGGTTGATGATAATGCGCTTATTGCCGACCAATTCCAGGATTCCTTCATCCTGCATTCCGGATAGCTTACGGCTCATGGTCTCCCGGGTCACTCCGATAAAATTGGCCATCTCCTCCCGGGTCAGAGCTATATTGAGCATGACTTTGCCGTCCTTATGTTCTCCAAAATTCTTAGAAAAATTGAATAACAAGCCGGCGATTCTGGCCTCCACATCCTTGGTGCTCAAGGTCTGAACCAAGTTCTCAAGATTGACAAGGCGATCATGAACACTCTCCAGGATTTTTAAACAAATCTCCGGATTTTCTTTTAAGATTCTATCCAGATCATCTTTGGACAGCGTGCAGACACCGACATCCTCCAAGGCCTCGGCATTATATGGAAAGGCGCTCTTCTTGAGAAGGCTCAGGTCACCGATAAAGTCGCCTTCAGTAAGAATATAGAGGATTTGCTCCTTACCCTCTCTGGTATGTTTAAAAGTCTTGATTTTTCCATGATTGATGATGTAGAACTTATCCGAGACATCCCCTTCGAAGAAAAGGACCTGGCCCTTTTTATAACGTCGCCGTGTAATCAAGCCGCTGATCATCGCCAGCTGTTCATCGGCAAGCATAGAAAATATAGGAGCCTTCGCAGCGCAGAATTGCCCTTCAGAATGGCATCCACAGCTATGGCAAGCAGTACAAGATTTCATGGATATGCTCCCTTAATTCCATATTTAGATTCAATGCTATAATCCCTCGGTATGTTCTAATTATTCGCGAGACTAAGGCGATTCTCCTTTACTGCTTATTAAGCATGTGATCTTTTGCTTGCAGATTGCCATGCCCATAAGAAGCGCCGGCCCATGGGCCGGCGTTTCCATACTTTTCTTCTTAATGCAAGCCCAGCCCTTTGCGCTTCGCCACGATATGGGCCTCGATAGCATTGGCCACTTCCACAGGATCATCCCCTACCGCCACTTTGCCGCCAGTCAGTCCTTCCACATCTTCGGTCAGGAGCTTAACAAGCTGTGGAGCACCCGTTATAAAGGGTGTGGGGGAGAGATGGGTATAGGCTCCATAAGCTACGGCAAAGACACCGTCGATAGTCGCTTTTTGCTCCATCCATTCCGGAGCCGTGACAGCGATGGGAAGCTGGGGGATATCCACATCCAGATGATCCGCCAGGGCGGTAACCAGCATGCTGATTCGTCCCGTATCGGTACAGGTGCCAAAGCTCAGCACCGGAGGAATTTTTAAAGCGGAGCAAACCTCCTGCAGCCCGGAACCGGCTTCCTTAATGGCGTCCAAATTGCAAAGCCCGGCTACTTCCAGGGCGTGATTCCCGCATCCGCCGGCCACGACCAGAATATCCTTCTTGATCAGCTGTTTCGTCAGGTTAACCGTATTCCAATCCTGGGGACCATTCCTTAAGGTGGAACAGTTGGCCAGAGCCACCACGCCTTTGATCTTGCCGGCAGCAATCACCTCCACCAAGGGGTCCAGCTTATTCCCCAAGGCGCCCAGGACAGCTTCTGTGGAGAAGCCGGCAATGGCTTTCGCCTTATACTGAGGAACCTTGGGAGTGACTTTGCCTTTTCTTTTCTTGAAATTATCAATAGCTAAATCGATCAAAGCCTCCACGATTTTATCCGTTTCCGAAGGATCGTAAGGAAATTTATGCTGTAAGCCGGGGATATCGATGATGGTGCTGATAGAGGCCAGGGTGGCCTGGTATTTCTCCGCATACATATCGATAGCCGGAGGGGAGCAGTTTTCTTCCATAGCCAGGACATCCACTGTCCCGGTGGCCAGCAAGGGCTCAATGGCCATCCAGTTGCCCATCAAACCTACGAAGACATCATCCATCTCAAAGCGCTGCAGAAGCTCCTGCCCGGTTTCGATGGAACCCACCACACGCAGGCCTTTAGCACCCGCTGCCCTGGCCTTTTCCTGCACATCCGAAGAGCGGGCTCTTTCAATCATAGCCGCCCCAATCCAGGGTTGATGTCCATTAAAGACAATGTTAATATGCTCCGGGCACATGATCCCTAAGTCTACATCCACTTCATGGGGCTGAGGGGTGCCAAAGAGAATATCCTGGACCATTTCCAGCCCGATTTGGGAGTTGTAAATCGTCGCCAGACCCAAGCGCAGGGCCTTCAAGGCCAGGGAGGCATAGTTGCCGTCCACATTGGTGAGGCAGCTGGCCACGCAGTTTTGCTCTTCATGAACGGTTCCGGCAGGGTAAATATTTAAATCCCGCCAGACTTGTTTCCGTTTCTTCGGCGCAAAGGTTTCCACCATCAGGTTCTTCTCTTCTACTCCGATCTGCTGCTGATGCTCCAATAGATCGGCCAATTGAATAGCCATCTTATTCAGATCCTGATCAGTATCGATCCCCAGTTTTTCACACATCCATTGGAGTTTCTCCGGCTCCTTGATCTTAAAGGGGGTTTTTCCCTCCCCGGTAGCTTTCAGAGTGCGAAAAGCTTCATAAGCATGGTGGCTATATGTACCTGCTCCCATGATATTCTGCAGGAGCAGCTTGCGCATCGCCATAGCATCAGGACCAATGCCGCAAACGCCCCGATCCTGTTCCCCTTTTTCATTGATTCGGCAAGGGCCTTGGGAACATTGCTGGCAAGTTAAACCCTGCAGGCAAAATTTGCAGCGGATTTTTTCCTGGGCTTGATAGCGGTCAAAGACATTGGACATCCCGTCTTCACGAATTCTGACCAGCATCTCCTCCACAGAATCGTGATAACTCACCCGGCCTTCGGTTTTCTCCAGAACCGTTTCACTCATTGATTTCACTCCTTATCGAGGGGATGATACCTTGCTTCATCCTCTGTAACCTTCAACAAAGAGTTTGCTCCATTTCCCCTTTTCCTATGTATGGGAGCCGATATAGGTTTGTAATGTTACTCAATTTTTGTTAGAATGTGATTATGTTACATTCAGGAGGGCATGACCTGTGGAGTACGTCGATCCCATCAAAGATGTGGAGAGTATTAATGCGATTAAAAGAATATTGAGCAGTCACTCCCAACGGGATCTTTTACTTTTCGTTTTCGGTATTAATACCGGATTGAGAATCAGCGACTTGCTGGCTCTCAAACTCAGCGACGTGTGGGAGGATGGCCGGATTAAAGAGTTTTTACTGATTCAGGATGAAAAGAGCGGCGAAGAAAAAGCCTACTACATTAATAACCGGATTCAGGAAGAGTTATTGAAATACCTAGCCCTGGCCCGTTTGCGCGGAAGCGATTATCTCTTTAAATCCAAAAAAGACAACCTGCCCATTACCCGTCAGCAAGCCTATCGCATCATCAATCATGCCGCGCGGCAGGTAGGGATTCCCGGGAAGATCGGCACTCATACTTTAAGGAAGACCTTCGGCTATCATGCTTTCCGAGCCGGTGTAGCGGTTTCCCTATTGATGAAAGCCTTTCACCATCATTCTCCCTCGGAAACCTTAAAGTATATCGGCATCAATAAAGAAGAAACCCGCCTCATCAAAGTCAATGTCAATTTGTAAGCATTAAAAGCAAAAACTCCACTGTTTCCAGTGGAGTGTGTGTCAAAGGTCAGTCTTCATCATTCTCATTGGGTTCCATGTCTACATTGGTCAATTCGGTAACTATATCTTCAATGACCTGGACTTGTAAGGTTTCACCATCTTTAATGAGTTTGAAAATCCCGTTATTAAAGTCGGTGCCAAATTCTTTAAAAAAGATACCTTCATAGGCGATTTCTTTGGTGTGTTTAAAGACCAGCCGGAAATTTTCCCCTTCTTTCATAAGATAAGCCCGGATACCCTTTTCATAGTTGCAGTCCGGATCTTTAAGATAGCGGGCTACTGAGATGATGTGAAGATCCACGAAAGGGATTTCCTTTAAAAGCAAATTGACAATAGATTCTTTGGTAATCTGCTCCCAGCGGCTTTGAACGGTTTGCCCCATGATGATCTGGGTGGCTCTTTTTTCGCGGGCTGTTTCGGCGATCACCTTGTAGACGGGACGCTGCTCATTATCCTTGAGGATAAAACCGTCGGCTTCCACTTCCTTGGCCAGCTTTTTCCACTTGGTGATATACATGGATTTGTCCGCATCCAACTCATCAAACGGCTTGGCATCCACTGTCAATATATAGAGCGGGCAATCAAACATTTTCGCAATCTTGCTGCCACGTCGTATGAGTCGCTCACCGTTAGGGCCATAATAAAGACAAACCAGGAGCCCTTCGTCCATATGCTTTTTCTTTTTAAACATTTTGTACCACCTCAGAATCCAGCGACAGGAGTATGCTCCCTCTCACTGACTAACTTAAATATGACTATAGCTCATGAACCCTTTTCAGTCAACCACTATAAGAACATAAAAGAAAAGGAGGAGGATAGATGGTTTGGCTTTATCTTATTTTAGGGATACCCTTTCTGTTTGCTTTCCTGGTTCCGGTCTTACATAAGCGATTCACCCCCCGAATTCATACCGGCTGGTTCGTCCTTTGGATCCCCTTGCTGATTTTTGGCATTCTTTTATCTACGGTTCCCACTATATCTTCAGGAGGGAT
Source organism: Desulfitobacterium chlororespirans DSM 11544 (assembly GCF_900143285.1). Lineage (NCBI taxonomy): Bacteria > Bacillati > Bacillota > Clostridia > Eubacteriales > Desulfitobacteriaceae > Desulfitobacterium > Desulfitobacterium chlororespirans. The sequence continues at coordinate 202,321 of NZ_FRDN01000005.1, read as the reverse complement.
CATTGACCTAAGTCTGCCTTGGATTCCTGCCTATGATATTAATATCACCCTTTTCATAGATGGTTTATCCCTGATCTTTGGTCTGCTCATCAGCGGGGTAGGGTTTCTGGTGATTCTCTATTCTATCTATTATCTTTCCCAGCATAAAGAAGCCTTGCACAATTTCTATATCTATCTGCTCTTATTCATGGGGGCCATGCTGGGGGTTGTGCTTTCCGATAATATTTTTGCCCTTTATGTTTTTTGGGAAATGACCAGTATCTCTTCCTTTCTGTTGATTGCCTACTGGTTCGAACGGGAGAAGTCCCGCTCCGGTGCCCGTAAATCACTGCTGATTACGGTTTTTGGCGGCTTGGCCATGCTGGCAGGATTCATCCTGCTGACCATGATGACCGATACCTACAGCATTCGCGGGATGATCCATAATCTGGGCGGGATTCACTCTCATACCTTGTTCCTTCCGGCCATGGTTTTGATCCTGATCGGCGCCTTCACTAAATCTGCTCAATTTCCCTTCAGCATCTGGCTCCCTGATGCCATGGAAGCTCCCACTCCGGTGAGCGCCTATTTGCATTCGGCCACCATGGTGAAAGCAGGAATTTATCTGGTTGCCCGCCTTACCCCGATCTTCGGCGGGGGAGGAGTCTGGTTCTGGCTGGTTACAGGCATTGGTCTTGTGACCTTGTTCTATGGTTCTTTCAACGCCATAAGGCAGACCGATCTCAAAGCTTTATTAGCTTACTCCACGATCAGTCAGTTGGGGCTGATCATGAGCTTATTGGGACTGGGCTCGGCCGGGTTGGCCCCTGAGGCCGGGAATGCCCAGGCTGCCTATGCTCTCGCTATCTTTACGGCACTCTTTCATTTGGTGAATCACTCTACCTTTAAAGGCTGCCTCTTTATGGTGGTGGGGATTATCGACCATGAAACAGGCACCCGGGATATTCGGAAACTAGGCGGATTGATGCATATTATGCCCATCTCCTTTACTCTGGCTCTCATCGGCTGCTTATCCATGGCCGGGTTACCTCCTTTTAACGGTTTTTTAAGCAAGGAGCTGTTCTTTACTGCCGTATTGAATGCTTCAGAAATATCTGTCGTCATTCCTGTTGTGGCCTGGCTGGCCAGCGTCCTGACCTTTGTCTACTCCCTGATCATGGTCTTTAAGACCTTTACGGGCCAGCCGCGGGTCAAATCAGGGAAACAAGCCCATGAAGCTCCCCTGGGTATGTTGATCCCCCCTATGGTCTTAGCGGCATTGGTTGTGCTCCTGTTTTTCTTCCCCAATGTGCTGGTCCACTATGTATTGGCCCCGGCCTGGGCAGCGGTCCTGCCTTCTCTTGCCCAGGCAAATCTTTTAACCGTTCATGTCAGCCCCTGGCATGGGGTAACTCCCGAGCTGCTGATGACCCTTGGCGTAATTATCCTCGGCGGTACTCTCTACAAAACCTTGAAAAAATGGGTAAAGCTCTATCGCACTTATCCGCAAATCTTAACCTTGAACCATATCTATGAAACTGCTCTGGAACTCATGGAGTCCCTTTCCCTGTCTCTGACCAAACGGTATATGACAGGCTCCCTTCGGGACTACCTTATCTATATCCTCAGCTTTATCGTGGTGGCGGTGGGCGGAGCCCTGGTCCTGGCGCAGGGGATCGCTTTTGACCCTTCCCATGACGCTGCTTTGAGCATCTATGAGCTGGCTTTGCTGGCGGGCATGGTGGTGTGCGCCATCGCCGTTCTCCTGGCTGAAACACGCCTGGCTGCCGTGATTGCCGTGGGCGCTTTAGGCTTTCTTGTCGTCTTTTTCTTTGTCCTCTTCCGCGCTCCCGATTTGGCCCTAACCCAACTGGTGGTGGAGACCATTACCACCGTCTTATTTTTGCTTTGCTTTTACCATTTGCCCAAGTTGAAAAAAGAAACCACACCCCTTCCTTCTAAAGTGGTCAATGGTTTGCTTTCCCTGGCTGTCGGTCTGGTTATGACCTTAGTTGCTCTGTCAGCTAACGGCAATCCCCTCCCTGAATCCATTGCCGGTTATTACGAAAACGCCTATGAGCTGGCCGGAGCCAAAAATATCGTCAATGCCATTCTCGTGGATTTCCGGGGATTCGATACCATGTTGGAAATTTTGGTCCTGTCTATGGCCGGGTTAGGGGTCTATACACTGATCAAACTGCGTATGGCGGGAGGGAAAGAGAATGAAAGATCCTAATGATGTCATTTTACGGATGGTGACGAAAGTCGTCGTGATCATTATTCTGACCTTCGCCGTCAACCTTTTCGTTTCCGGCCATCACAACCCGGGCGGGGGCTTTATCGGCGGGCTGGCCTTTGTAGCGGCCATTGTCCTCCTCTTTCTCGTCTATGGAATCGAAAAAGTCCGCCAAAACTTCCCGGTGGATTTTAAAGCCCTGGCCGGAGCCGGCGTGTTGATTTCTGTCTTGACCGGAGCCCGGGGCATGTTCATAGGAGAGCCCTTTTTGACCCAGGCTTTTGGTTATGTTCACCTCCCTTTGTTCGGAAAGACCGAAATGGCCACCGCCGTGCTGTTCGATGTGGGAGTTGCCTTAGCGGTTATTGGCACGTCTTTAACCATTATTATGAGTATAGGTGATGATCGATAAATGGAAACATTGATGGCAATCGTGATCGGAATTTTATTTACTATCGGGACCTACTTAATCCTCTCCAAAACTCTGCTCCGCATTATTTTAGGAACCTCCATTATCGGACACGGAGTCAACCTGCTGATCCTGACCATGGGCGGATTGAAAAAGGGGGGACCCCCTCTGCTGGGTCTAAAAGAGAGTCTTTTCACCGATCCCCTTCCCCAAGCCCTTTTGCTGACGGCTATCGTGATTAACTTCGCCACCACGGCCCTCTTCTTAGTCTTGAGCTATCGCACCTATAAAGTGTTGGGGACCGATGATTTAGAAGAATTAAGGGGGTGTGATGATGAATAATTTAGTGATCCTGCCCCTTGTCCTGCCGGTTATGGCCGGAATGATCATGGTTATCCTGCGCAATCATATCCGCCTTCACCGCTTCCTGAGCCTCCTCACCACCACCCTGGTGGGGATCGTGGCCCTTGTGATTATGAGACAGATCCAGATAGCGGGCATCCAAACTCTGCAGCTGGGAGGGTGGGAAGCACCCTTCGGCATCAGCTTCGTAGCCGATATGACGGCGATTCTGCTGGTCTTGGTCACCGCCATCGTCACCTTTTGTTGTGTGTCTTATGCTTTCGCTTCCATCGGCAGCCAACGGGAACGGCATTATTTTTACCCCTTAATCCAATTTCTGATCGCCGGGGTCAACGGTTCCTTCCTGACCGGGGATATTTTTAACTTATTCGTGTGCTTCGAGGTCATGCTGGTTGCTTCCTATGTGCTGATTACCCTGGGGGGAACCAAGCTGCAGCTTAAAGAGTCCATTTCCTATATTCTGATCAATATGATCTCCTCCTTTCTCTTCCTGATCGCTCTGGCCTTTCTCTATCGCCTGACCGGAACCTTGAATTTAGCTCATTTGTCGGTACGGGTAGCGGAAGTCGGACAGGATGGCTTGATGACTGCGGTAGCTTTTTTGTTTTTGATTGTCTTCAGTCTCAAAGCCGGTCTTTTCCTTTTCTTCTGGGTTCCGGGGTCTTACAGCGCTCCCCCTGCAGCCATCGCCGCTCTGTTCGCCGCTTTATTGACCAAGGTGGGGATCTACTCCATCATGCGTTTGTTCTCCCTGGTCTTTTACCATGAACCGGAAGTTACTCATCTTCTCATCGGGGTTCTCGCCGCCGTGACCATGCTGCTGGGGGCTATGGGAGCTGTTGCTTTTGGCGATATCAAGAGCATCCTCACCTATAATGTGGTGGTTGGAGTCGGCTTTATTCTGGCAGGCTTTGCCTCCTTCACGGAAACGGGCCTGCGGGGTTCCATCTATTATCTGGCCCATGACATGATCGTCAAGGCTCTCCTTTTTCTTTTGGGAGGAACTATCCTGCATCTGACCGGCACGGGAAAACTTAAGGATATGAGCGGGCTCATCCGTTTACACCCTCAATTGGGCTGGATGTTCTTTGTCGCCGCTTTATCCATATCCGGCATCCCCCCCTTGAGCGGCTTCCTCGGCAAAATCTTTGTCACGGAAGGAACCTTTAGCGCCGGTTACTTCTGGCTTGGCGGCATCGGCCTGCTCACCAGTCTGATGGTCTTGTATTCCATGTTAAAATTGTTCATGAACGTCTTCTGGGGATACACCAACTTTACCGAGGAAACGGAAAAAGGAACCACCAAAGGACTGCTGCTTCCCATCGCCCTGCTTACCGCCTGTACCATCGCCTTAGGCCTGGGAGCAGAGGGTCTCCACGGGGTCGTGGATTTAGCGGCGGCAGGATTGCTGGATCCTCAGAGCTATATCGATGCCGTTCTCCAAGAGCAATACCGATAAGCGCTAACGAAGAAAAGAGGTGATTTCCAGTGCCAATGCAGGTATTAATCAATTTATTTATCGGGGTTTTATGGATGTTTCTTCAGGATGATTGGAGCATCCTATCCTTTGCCAGCGGGTATTTATTTGGCATATTGGTTCTCTTCATTCTGCGGCGCTTTCTTGACAGCAAATTCTACCTTTTTACCATGCACGCCGTTGTGCAGCTCTTTTTTCTCTTTATCTATGAGCTTTTCACCTCCAGCATCATGGTGATCCGGGAAATCATCAAACCGCAGATCGATATTAAGCCGGGAATTATATCCTTCGCAACCAGCCTGGAATCGGATCTGGAAGTCACCCTTCTGGCACTCCTCCTTACCTTAACCCCAGGCTCCGTGGTGATGGAGATTACTCCGGATAAGAAGCTGTTTTATATCCACGCCATGGATATTCCTGAGCTCAGTGATGCGGTAATCCGCTCTAAGGAAAAGTTCGAAGAAGCTATTAAGAAGGTGACGCGACCATGATCGAGGGAATCTTATTTTGGGTTATATTTTTATCCTTATGTTTCTCAACCCTTTCCATTCTGATAACGATTTACCGCTGCCTCAAAGGGCCCACGGCCTCTGACCGTGTGCAAGCCCTGGATGTGCTGGGCATTAATATTATTGCTGCGGTAGCCGTTTTTTCCGTGTTCCTCAGAACCACCGCTTTTTTTGAAGTGATTTTATTGATTGGAATTCTGTCTTTTATCGGAACCATCGCATTTGCACGCTTTATCGAGAGGGGGATTGTCATTGAACGGAAGCACCTTGATTGAGTTAGGTATCGGAATCATGATTTTAATGGGAACTATCTTTGGCTCCCTCAGTGCCATTGGCTTTATTCGCCTCCCGGACGTCTATAATCGTGCCCATGCCCTTGCCAAAAGCTCTACCTTGGGGGTATTATTTGTTCTGCTGGGGACCTTCCTCTTCTTCTTATTTGTGGAGGATTATTTCAGCATCAAATTATTCCTGGGCATTTTCTTTGTGTTCCTGACCTCTCCCGTTTCCTCCCATGTGATCTGCCGTTCTGCCTATCGTGCCCAGGTCCCTTTAGCCAAGGCAAGCGTTCGTGACGATTTGAAAGAGGTATTGGAGAAGGTTTAAATTTCTTATCGCTGAACATCTTGTTCAAAGCCTGAAAGGCAACCGCGGACCACTTAAACATTAATTAAGTGGAACCCAGGGTTGCTTTTTCTTTTCCCAGTTAAATAATTGAGAAAATATTTAAAAATTATGTATACTTATTCATTGCCTACTTATAAATCTCAATGTCTTATGCTATTATTATGTGTACTATAATAGTTTCATTATAGAGATAAACTTTTAAAATCGAGGAGAGTGATGTTGGAGTGGTTGCTTTTTCGGTCATTTTCTATATGGTCATGATGCTGGCCATCGGGTATTATTCTTACAAAAGAACTGCCAATCTATCCGATTACATGATTGGGGGACGGACCCTTGGCCCTGCGGTCACGGCTTTAAGCGCCGGTGCCTCGGATATGAGCGGCTGGCTCATGATGGGGCTGCCGGGGGCGATGTTTGTTTCGGGAATCAGCTCCGGCTGGATTGTCATCGGACTTACCGTCGGCGCCTATTTCAACTGGCTCTATGTAGCCCCCCGCCTGCGTTCTTACACAGAGATCGCCAGCAATTCCATCACCATTCCTTCTTTCCTTGGCCATCGTTTTCGTGATACGTCCCATATGATCCGTTTAGTTTCCGCACTTGTTATTATCATTTTCTTTACTTTCTATGTTTCTTCCGGTTTGGTTTCCGGCGCTGTTCTCTTCAATACTACCTTTGGCATCAGTTACCATACGGGGCTTTGGCTGATTCTACTGGTCATTGTGGGCTATACCCTGATCGGGGGATTCTTAGCGGTCAGCTTCACAGACTTCGTCCAGGGATTGATCATGGTCACCGCATTAGTCATGGTACCGGTTGTTACCCTCTGGCATAGTGGCGGCTTCGATGCCTTCACCACCATCCAGACCATTGATCCGGCGCTCTTGAATATCTTCACCGGAACCAGTGTCATCGGGATCATCTCTCTCCTGGCCTGGGGTTTAGGCTATTTCGGCCAGCCCCATATCATTGTCCGTTTCATGGCCATCTCTTCAGTGAGCGAAATCAAAAAATCCCGCCGTATCGGCATGAGCTGGATGGTCTTTTCTGAAGTAGGGGCTATGCTTACCGGTCTCCTGGGTATCGCTTACTTTGCCACCCATGGCCTGACCCTGGCCGACCCTGAGACGGTGTTTATCGAACTGGGGAAAATCCTCTTCCATCCCATCGTCACCGGCTTCCTGATCTCCGCTATTCTGGCCGCCATTATGAGTACAATTTCCTCACAGCTGCTGGTGACCTCCAGCTCCCTGACCGAAGATATTTACCGGGTTCTCTTCCATCGTGAGGCCAAAGATAAGGAATTGGTTTTCGTCAGCCGCCTCTGTGTTTTGCTTGTTGCTCTTTTAGCCACCTATCTGGCCTGGACCCAAAACGATACCATCCTCAATCTGGTAGGCTACGCCTGGGCCGGCTTTGGTTCCGCCTTTGGTCCCGTTATTCTCCTCAGCCTCTACTGGAAACGGATGAACAAATGGGGAGCTCTGGCCGGTATGGTTGTGGGCTCTGCCACCGTTATTCTTTGGGAACAATTCCCCGCCTTCGCTGCCGTCTATGAAATGATCCCCGGCTTTATCATGGGCTTGCTTTCGATCATTATCGTCAGTCTGCTGACTACTGAGCCCTCGCAAGAAATTTGGGATGAGTTCGAACGCTCTGCGGCGGAGACCAAAGTATTGTAAGAAACCTTAACGATGAACAATAAAAAGGGCTGATTGCGTCAATGGCAATCGGCCCTCTTTTTGTTGCTCTTTATTGTTTCTCTTCCAGAATATTTCGCGCGATCTTCACTCCGCAAGCCTCAGCCTGAGCCAGTCCCCGGGTAATTCCCGCTCCGTCTCCCCCGGCATAAAGTCCGGCAATCTCCGTCTCAAAGTTATTTTTCAACTTGGGACGGGAAGAGTAGAACTTGGCTTCCACGCCATAAAGCAAGGTGTGCTCAGAGGCTATACCAGGCGTCACTTTATCCAGCGCTTCAATCATCTCAATGATGCTCTTCATGGTGGAATAAGGCAGCACCAACCCTAAATTGCCGGGTACGGCTTCTTTTAGAGTGGGTTCCACAAAGCTTTCTTTGACCCGCTTCTCTGTAGAACGGCGGCCCTTCATGATGTCCCCAAAGGTCTGCAGCAGCACGCTGCCGTTGGATAAATCATTGGCCAGCCGGGAAATGTTCTTGGCATACTCCGTAGGCTTGTTGAAAGGATAGGAGAAGTTATGGGATACCAGCAGGGCAAAGTTAGTATTATTGCTGCCCAGATTCTTATCCCGATAAGCATGCCCATTGGCCAGCATAACCCCGGTATGATTCTCAATAACCACATGACCGGAAGGATTGCTGCAGAAGCTTCTCACCGTAGTCCCTACAGACGTTCGATAGAGGAATTTGCCTTCATACAAATTCTCGTTAATATCTTCCATGATGGTATCCAGGGTTTCTACACGAACCCCTACATCCACTTGGTTGCTGCTCATTTCCAGATTGTACTTCTTTAAGACATCCTTGAACCACTCTGAGCCATCCCGTCCGGGAACCACGACTACTTTAGGCGCATAGTACTCCTCTCCCTTATTGGTACGGATGCCTTTAACCTGCAGGTGTCCTTCCGCTTCAGCGGTCATAATATCGGCGACTTCCGTTTCGAACACCATGTCGATCTTTCCTTTGAGGTACTCATAAATATCCTTGAGGATTTCCAGGTTTAATTCTGTTCCCAGATGGCGGACTTGAGCCCGGAGCAGCTTTAAACCGGCTCCCAAGGCCTTTCTCTCAATCTCCTTTACCGTAGGGGTACTGGGATCCGTCAGTGAGCTGGTCGCCCCATGCTTTAAGTTAATCTGATCCACATAGTGAATGAGATTCAAAACCTCCGAAGGAGGCAAATACTCGGTGAGCCATCCGCCAAACTCGGTGGTGATATTGAATTTCCCATCAGAATAGGCTCCCGCACCGCCAAAACCGTTGGTAATAGAGCAGGCAGGAGTGCAGCTGGCAAACTCTCTCTGCTTATTGGGCGGCGGACATTTAGAAAGAGTCTTCTTCAAAATAGGACAACTGCGTTTATAGATATCCCGTCCCTTTTCAATCAAAAGAACAGCAGAGTCAGGAGCTTGCGTAGCTAATTCATAACTGGCAAAAATTCCGGCGGGGCCTGCCCCAACGATGATCACATCATACTTTTTCAAGGCTTATTCCTCCTCGGTTAAACTTAACGGCAGTCAAAACTTAACAGCAGCCAAACCCTAACAACTATACCTTATGCTCTTCAATAATTCAAGTCCAAAATCCGAACATTTTGTTGAAAAACTGACTTTTTGTTTGGATTTTAGGTTCTATTACCAAATCACTCACTTTAATTCGGTAATAGAGGTATTTTATGACAATAATAGAATATTTGTTTCTATTGATACAGAACATATATTCTATTATAATAGATAGCGCAGACCCTGGTCTCCCACTCCATTCACAAAGAGCGCTTCAATATGAATATGGTTTTTCTACATAGGTGGTGATTGGATCTTGAGCAAATCGATCATTTTTCATATTGATGTTAACTCAGCCTACCTTTCCTGGGAAGCCGTCTATCGCCTTCAGCAAGGAGATCCTCTGGATTTAAGGACTGTCCCTTCCGTAGTCGGCGGCGATCCTTTGACCCGGCACGGGATCGTTCTGGCCAAGTCGATCCCGGCTAAGAAATATGCTATTAAAACCGGGGAGACTTTATACTCCGCCCTCGCCAAATGTCCGGACCTGATCATCGCCAGGCCTAATTATCTCCTCTTCCGTCAGTGCAGCGAAGCTCTAAGTCTTATTTTAAGAGACTATTCTCCTCTAATCCAACAGTTTTCCGTGGACGAATATTTTCTGGACTTCACCGCCATGGACCTTCTCTTTGGCGATCCACTGGCTACCGCTTATAAAATCAAGGATCGAATCAGGAACGAGCTGGGCTTTACCGTAAATATCGGCATTTCCACCAATAAACTGTTGGCAAAGATGGCTTCCGAACTCCAAAAGCCCGACCAAGTCCATACCTTATTCCCTGAAGAGATTGCTGATAAAATGTGGCCCTTACCCGTCGGGGAACTCTTCATGGTCGGAAGGGCAACCACCCGCCAGCTGCTCTCCCGCAATATCAAAACCATCGGGGAGCTGGCACACACCGACCCTCGCCTTTTGAAAGCGATCATGAAAAGTCACGGCCTGCTGATTTGGAATTATGCTCACGGCATTGAAAACTCCCCCGTTCGCCGGGGCGGACGGGTAGCGGTCAAAGGCATGGGCAATTCCACCACCACATCCTTCGATGTGAAGAACCGCAGAGAGGCTCACCTGGTTCTCCTCTCCCTTGTGGAAACCGTCAGCGCCCGCTTAAGGCATGATCAATACTTTGCCCGGCTGATATCCATTTCCTTTCGAACCCATGAATTCCTCTCCTATTCCCATCAACGCCAACTCTCCCATGCTACCGACTGTACTAATGAGCTATGGGAGATTGCCTGCCAGCTCTTTGACGAATTATGGAAAGATCAGCCGCTGAGACATCTGGGAGTCCGGGCCTCTGAGCTTTGTCAAAACGATTTCCTGCAGTTTTCCTTTTTCACTAAAGATTACGAGCGGGATCGAAAAGTGGACCAGGCTGTCGATATAATTCGCCAGCGCTTTGGCTCTCAGGCTATTATGCGCTCCTCTTATCTCCACTCCGGCCTTAAGTCCATGACTGGGGGAGTCATCGCTGAAGAGGAGTATCCGGCCATGACCAGCCTGCTTTAGCTCTAAAAAGAAGGGAGCGCTTTTCGTGAAGGTAATGATGCAGCCCCTGGAGATGATCGCTCATTTCAATCAAGAGGGCATGCCCCGGCCCCTTAAATTCAAGGCTCACTTCGAAGATAGCCCTGTCGTCATTGCCGTCGACAAAATCATCTCGAAATCCGAAGAAAAACTGGCCGGCAATCCCATGCTTATTTTTCGCTGTCAAAGTATCAGCAACGGACTTCTTAAGATTTATGAGCTGAAGTATGAACTTCATACATGCAAATGGTTTTTATATAAAATGTGAGCAAGGGAGACCGGGAGCCGCCTTAACGCGCTCTCGATCCCCCTTGCTTAAGGTTCAATATTTTATTTTCAGGATCTTCTTCCTTTTTCCATCATGGGATCAGACTTCTTGAGGATGAGCCATACTCCGCCCGACGCTTTGAGCGATGGGCCGGAGCTCTGCGGCGAGCCGGCTAAACTGCTCCGGAGTCAGGGATTGCATCCCGTCGCTTTGGGCTTCCTCAGGATGGGGATGGACTTCAATCAGCAGCCCATCGGCTCCTACCGCTACAGCAGCCTTGGCTAAAGCAGGAATGATATCCACCCTCCCGGCCGCATGGCTGGGATCCACAATGACCGGCAGATGGGAAAGCACTTTCACCAGGCTCACCGCACTGAGGTCCAGGGTATTGCGGGTGCTGGGCTCAAAGGTGCGAATCCCCCGCTCGCAAAGAATCACCTGAGCATTCCCGCCGCTTAAGATATATTCTGCAGCTGAAAGCCATTCCTCTACCGTGGCCGCCAGGCCCCGCTTTAGAATCACCGGGTTTCTTATCTCCCCCAAAAGCTTAAGGAGATGGAAGTTTTGCATATTGCGAGACCCTACCTGCAGAATATCCACTTTATCCACCAGCACGTCCAGGCTGCGTTCATCCATAACCTCCGTTACGGTAAGAAGTCCATATTCTGCTGCAGCTTCCCGCAGATAGTCTATTCCTTCTTCCCCTAAGCCCTGGAAGCTATAGGGAGAAGTACGGGGCTTATAGACTCCCCCTCTTAAAATCTTGCCGCCGGCTGCTTTGACCCCTTGGGCAGCGGCCCGCATCTGTTCTCCGGATTCCACGGCACAGGGACCGGCCATCAGCACGATCTCACGGGCTCCGATAATCGTATCCCCCACCCTGATCATACTCCGTTCATCCTTTAACCCCACTAAAGGCAAATTCATAACTCCAAACCCCCTGATATAATAGTCCACAGCGCCCTCTTCCTGGGATGAAAGCCGTGGACTTTCTGTCTTACCGCTCACTGCGCAGAAAAATTTCTTTATATTATATCCCACAAACCATTGCCAATACAAGGTATCGCCAAGCTATCCCCTCTTAATAAGGAAGTCGTATCATTCCGAAAGGATCTGCTTCCAGGTCAAAGGCTTCTGCCTGACCGTTCCATTGTATACTGAAACTATGCTTGTCTTCAGCCTTTCCTACCAGACCGTTCCCTCTGCCCAGCCTGACCAGGCCATCAGGACTCAGAGTCTGCCGTGTTCCACTGTAACTGCCATAAGTCCCTTCAAGAGTATAGCTGAAAGATTTTATTTGCCCAGGGTCCCCCTTATACTTGGCTATGGCACTCGCTTCACTCCAGCTCTCATACCCCATACCATGGTCATCTTTATAAAATTGGCCAAAGCAGTCAAGCACTATCTCAACCATCCAGTATTGACCCTCTCCACGGAAAACCAGCGTCTTCCCGCCATTTAAGTCTCTCAGCACCAATTCCCTGATCGCTTTTGAGCGTTGTACATAGGAAGCATAGTCCGGCCCCATCGTCTTTAAGCTTTCTATGTACAGCAAAGGGCAGTAAACGATGAACATATTCTTCGCCGTCAGGGTCTGAAAAAACTGACTGTAAGGTAAAAACATCGCCATCATTTCATCGTTAAATCTCCAATAATGCCCGGCCAGCTGTTCCCGTTCCCTATGGGAGGAAAAGGGGTAGATCAATACTAAATCCTCAGAGCCATGGATGCGAAATATCTCAGGTTCAATGCCGAACAGCACCGTATCCTCAAATCCTTCTCCCGCCACCGCTTCAAGCTTAAGCCCTTTCTGAGCAAAAAGCTTTGTTACCTCGCTCAAGGTCAGGGGGCGATACTCCAGCTCTTCCTTGGTCATTCCTGAGGATAATCCTAGCGAACCGGCGATCATCAGAAAAGTCAAAGTGATGACAGCCAAGGATTGTACCGGTTTCGCACTGCTCATCATCATGCCCCTCCTCTTATCTTATTCCCAGGAAAAAATAAAGGAATTAACACTATTAACCAGTGTTAATTCCTTCTTCTATTTCAGAGCGGCAAAATCCTTTTTTAGTTCGATTCATTATTCGTGCTTACTTTGCGCTGGTTTCTCCCCTGCAGCCAATTCTTAATATAGGCATAAACAGCGGGAACAGCCGATATGCCAATGATCGCAAAGATCACCAAGGTAAAATTATCCTTTACAAAAGGCAGATTGCCAAAGAAATAACCTGCGCAAAGAGCTACCGTAACCCACAATAAGGCTCCTACGAAATTATAAGCCAAGAACCTCAGGTATTTCATGGTGCCAACACCTGCCACAAAGGGGGCGAAGGTGCGAATAATCGGCAGAAAGCGGGCAATGATAATGGTCTTACCCCCATGCTTTTCATAAAACCTTTGGGTCTTCATCAGATTCTCATGGTTAAGGAAACGCATTTCTTTGGAGAATACTTTCGGCCCTAAGAAACGGCCGACCTCATAATTCACCGTATCCCCGATGACAGCAGCCGCCAGCAGTAAGAAGAACAAAATCCACACATCCAAGGCACCGCTGGCTGCGAAAGTGCCTACCACAAAGATCAAAGAATCTCCGGGCAGAAATGGGGTCACGACCAACCCTGTTTCAGCAAAGATAATCAGAAAAAGAATGAGATATGTCCACACTCCATAAGAAGCTATGATTTCACCAATATGACTGTCCAAGTGAATAAAAAAGTCCAACACGGTCTGTAACACTTCCAAAGTTTAACCCCCTAAACCATCTCATAGAAAACCAATCTGTCAGCTAGTCCTCTCTTCCGAATTATCATAGCGTTTTATCGAAAAAAAATCAAATAAACTGCTCAAGATTTAAGAAAAGATTAATAAAAGAAAAAACCGCCTGAAAGAGACGGTTCAGCTTTGACAAGAGTTACCTCTTGTCTATATAAAAGGTAGGAGAAGAATGTCGTTACTTGTATACTATCACAACACCTTAAACTACAGGTGAAGAAACTGTAAACAAAATGTTAACATTATGTGAAAGAAATTGACAAATCCCCTTCACCTTCTCAACCTTCCTGGAATAAGACCGTGGAGAGATATCTTTCCCCCGTATCCGGGAGCAGAACAACGATATTCTTTCCTTTATTTTCCGGTCTCTTGGCGATTTGGGTGGCCGCATAAGCCGCCGCACCTGAGGAAATCCCAACCAGCAGACCTTCAGTCTTCGAAAGTTTTCGAGAGGTCTCAAAAGCTTCCTCATTTTTGACCTGGAAAATTTCATCGATGACTTCTGAGTTATAAACACCGGGTACAAATCCGGCGCCAATGCCCTGAATCTTATGAGCTCCGGGAGTTCCTCCCGACAGCACCGGTGAATCTGCCGGTTCCACAGCGATAACTTTTACCCCCGGTTTCTTCTTCTTTAAGGCCTCACCCACACCGGTTACCGTTCCGCCAGTGCCTACTCCGGCCACAAAGATGTCCACTTCTCCATCTGTATCTCTCCAGATTTCTTCAGCAGTGGTTGTCCTATGAATTTCCGGGTTAGCCGGATTGTTGAACTGTTGGGGTATAAAGGAATTCTGATATTCAGCAGCTAATTCCTCAGCTTTTTGAATAGCTCCTTTCATACCGGCCGGTCCTGGAGTCAGCACCAGCTCCGCTCCCAAAGCCTTGAGAAGGTTCCTTCTTTCCACGCTCATGGTTTCAGGCATGGTTAAAATCAAGCGATAGCCACGGGCAGCGGATACAAAAGCCAGGGCAATTCCTGTATTGCCACTGGTGGGCTCAATAATGACCGTATCTTTATTAAGCAATCCTTTCTCTTCCGCGTCTTTGATCATAGCGTAGCCAATTCTGTCTTTGACGCTGGAAAGAGGGTTAAAGTATTCAAGTTTTGCTATGACCTTAGCCTCTAATTCATGGGTCTTGTTATAATTGGAAAGTTCTAATAATGGGGTATTGCCAATTAGGTCAGTTAAACTCCTGGCGATTTTCGACATGTGGGTAACCTCCTTAAATATAAAATTAAGCTCTGCTTCCTGCACTGTTCCCTATACCGTCTCGTTATTCCTAGTATTCATATTTGTTTTGTTGTTTTTATTGTAATCCTTTACCTGGTCTGCTGTCAATATAAATTTAACTGAAGACTGTTCTCATGAGTATCCTGGCTGTAATGGCTTAATTCCATCAGAAAGGCCTCTGAAGCTTTCGTAAAATAAGTTTGCTGGCCTCTCGCAATAAGAAACTCCCGTGACAGGCGGGGCAAGTTTTCTTCCAGGGGTATAATGGCTATTTCTCCCGCCTTAATCTCTTTTTGAATAATCAGCTTTGATACTAAAGCGATTCCCAGCCCGCTCAGAACCGCTGCCTTAACCCCTGTGTTGCTGCTGAATCCATAAGAATGCTTTACCGGAATCTTTAGTGTTTCGATAAAGCGATCACTGAACTCACGGGTTCCGGAACCCGTTTCCCGTAAAATCCAAACCTGATCCTCAAGATCCTGAGCAGTGACCCCTTTTATTTTTGCCAAAGGGTGACTTGGCAGAGCAATCAAAACCATTTCATCCACCATAAAAGGCTCCAGAACAAACTCCTTACCGGTGATCTTACCCTCGACTAAAGCTACATCCAAACGGTTCTGCCTTAATCCTTGGGCAATCTCTTCCGTATTCCCGATGGTGACATTAATATTGAGATTGGGATACCTTCTGGCCGTTTGACTGACCAATTCCGGCAGAATATATTCCCCAATCGTAAAGCTCGCGCCAATGCGGAGATTTCCGGAAACAATGCTTTGAATCTGGTTAATTTTTTCTTTGGTCTCCTGGTATTGATTGATGATTCTGCAAGCCTGCTCATAGAGGATTTCTCCAGCCGGAGTCAGATCAACATGCTTTGAGGAACGGTAAATGAGCTTTGTTCCAAACTCATTCTCCAAATTGCGAATGTGTGAGCTGACGGCCGGTTGGGAAAGGAAGAGATCTTCGGCAGCTTTGGAAAAGCTTTTTTCTTCTGCTACTTTCCTGAAAATTTCTAAGGTTTCGATTATCAATGGGACTACCTCCTGTTTATAATCATTCGCTATGTATAGTATAACAAATCCGGATTGCGTTTAGTTCCTTGCCAAGGTTAAAGTAGAGATACGTTTTTTAATGCGTTTAAATATTTACCTTAGGAGGATACCATGGCCATCATAAATAATCCAGTCGAAAGAACAGAAAGAAAATTTCCCTCAGCTAAATTCCCGATCGCTCCCTTCCTGCCAGGACTACTTTTCACTATGGGAGTTGCTGCCTTTGCTACGGGAATAGCTAACCTACCCGGCATCAGCAAAATTGGCGCCATGCTTTGTGCGATTTTTATAGCCGTTCTTTATCGCAATACTTTAGGCTATCCAGAAAAATGCCGCCCCGGCATCCAGTTTACCGCTCAGAAAATTTTGCGCTTTGCAATTATCCTTTATGGCTTTCGCCTGAATATCCATCTGGTCCTGCAGCAAGGCCCCTCCCTTTTGTTTCAGGGGATCTTCACCATTGTCATCGCCGTCTTGACCACCCTTTTGGTGTCTAGGTGGCTTAAGGGTGATATGCAATTGTCCCTTCTCCTGGGCATTGGGACCGGTATCTGCGGGGCGGCGGCTATTGCCGCGGTTGCTCCTATCCTCAAAGCAAAGGACGAGGATACCGCGATCGGGGTGGGTATCATCGCCTTAATCGGTACCCTTTTTACCCTCGCCTATACCCTGCTTTATCCCTATCTGGGCTTAACCGCCCTCCAATACGGAACCTGGAGCGGGATCACCTTACATGAGATTGCTCATGCGGCGGCAGCAGCCAATTCAGTGGGAGCCGATGCCTTGACCGCCTCCTTACTGGCTAAATTGGCAAGAGTCTTCCTCCTTATTCCCGTAAGCTTCATTCTGCTTTGGTGGGTGCGCCGCCAAACCAAAGCAACTGAAGACTCCACCCAGGGAGCCTCCTTTCCCTGGTTTCTGTTAGGTTTCATCTTAACCAGCCTCATTGGCACCTATCTCCCTCTACCCACAGACGTCTTGAATGCCATTGCCTCCCTCTCCTCCTTTTTAATGGCTGCCGCCATGGTTGGATTGGGGCTTAATGTTCATTTAGCCAGCCTGCGTTCCAGAGCCCTGCGTCCCCTCCTCGCTATGCTCGTCGCTTCTGTCCTGGTTTCCGCCTTTTCTTATTTCACCCTGATACTTTAAATTCAGCATCATTGCCAATCATAAGGAACGCCCCTGTGTCTTTCTGAAAGGGTATATCTTCCTTTACAGATTTGCACAGGGGCAATTTCTTTCCTTATTCAAGAATCATGAAGAATACACTTCCTATGCTCAGCCGGCGGCTTTTCTTAGGGCCTGCTCGAGATCATAGATGAGATCCTCTGCATCTTCTATACCAATCGAGAGCCTGACCATATCCGGGGTAACTCCTGCCGCAACCAGATCCTCTTCCGATAACTGAGCATGAGTGGTGCTGGCAGGATGAATGACCAGGGACTTGGCATCGGCTACATTAGCCAGTAAGGAGAAGATTTCCAGGCTGTCAATGAACTTCTTACCGGCCTCGATCCCGCCTTTAATACCAAAGGTAAAGATGGAACCCGCACCTTTGGGGAGATATTTTTGAGCGAGTTCATAGTATTTACTCTCTTTAAGACTGGGATAGTTTACCCAGGCCACCTGGGGATGATCGCTTAAGAAATCCACGACTTTTTTCGTATTGGCCACATGCCTTTCCACCCGAAGGGAAAGGGTCTCCAGTCCTTGGAGGAACAAGAAGGAATTAAATGGACTCAAGGCTGCTCCCGTATCCCGTAAGAGCTGTACCCTGGCCTTAGTGATATAGGCTGCCGGTCCCAATGCTTCCGCATAGTTTAAGCCATGGTAGCTGGCATCCGGCTCAGTTAAGCCTGGGAATCGGCCGCTGCCGGCCCAATCAAATTTTCCTGAATCCACAATAACCCCACCGATGGAGGTTCCGTGTCCCCCGATGAACTTGGTAGCTGAGTGGACTACAATATCCGCCCCAAACTCAAACGGGCGAATCAGATAAGGTGTACCAAAGGTATTATCAACGATTAGGGGCACTCCATAATCATGAGCGATCTGAGCCACAGCCTCAATATCGATAAGATTAATACCTGGATTGCCTATGGTTTCAATATAGAGAGCCTTCGTCTTTTCAGTAACCGCTTTTCGAAAATTCTCCGGATCATCAGGATGGACGAACACCGTCTTGACCCCCAGCTTAGGCAAGGTTGTCGAAAAAAGATTGTAGGTTCCTCCATAAAGGGTACTGGCCGAGACAATCTCATCTCCCACTCCGGCAATATTTAAAATGGCATAGGTAACTGCAGCCGAACCCGAAGCGACGGCTAAGGCCCCAATTCCACCTTCCAAAGCCGCGATCCGCTGCTCGAAAACATCGGTAGTCGGATTCATAATCCGTGTATAGATATTTCCGGTTTCTTTTAAGCCAAATAAATTGGCCGCATGTTCCGCATTATCAAAGACGTAGGATGAAGTCTGGTAAATGGGTACAGCCCTTGAACCTGTGGTGGGATCGGCTGTTTGCCCCCCATGGACCTGTAGGGTATCAAATTTTAATTGTCTCTCGCTCATCATATCGCTCCTTTATCCTCAATCTGACGCATTCCCTAAAGTAATCTAATATGTTTACTATACTTTAAATAAAGTTTAAGTTCATTGACCCCTTTTGTCAATAGAAAAACCTGATGTATTATATAATTTTTTATTATTTATTTAATCTATATTCTAACAGTTTTCAAGAAAAGAATAAAGAACAACCTTCTGAAAAAGCTCAGAAGGCTGTTGCTTTAGATATAGTACATGATACCGCTATGGCCGCTCATCACATTATATTCGTGAACAAGATCCTCTAAGGTCAGCGAATCCACCAATTCATTAATGCGCTCAGTCATCTGATCCCACACCTTAACTTGAATACACTCCTGGATGCTTACCCCACCTTCTTGAGGCAGTTCTTCATTGGCAACGGATAAGTCTCCTTCCAGGACTCTGAGAATCGTGCCGACTTTAATCTCAGCCACTCTGTCCGCTAAGACATAACCGCCTTGAGCACCTTTCACACTATTAATGATCCCCGCCTTGCGCAATGCGGAAAAAACCTGCTCTAAATAGTTCTCAGAGATATTTTGTCGTTCAGCAATATTCGAAAGGGGCACATGTTCTCCTCGGGAATGAACGGCCAAATCCAGTAATGCCCGCAGCCCGTATCTGCCTTTTGTTGATATTTTCATTCCTTTAACACTCCAAGCTTAAGAATTCAGATGGGTTTAGTTTAAATGTAATACGGATTCCATACTTTGTCAAACCCTGCTCTGACAATAATAGGGCTTTCAGCTAAAGCCTGACGCTTCAGCTGAAAGCCCTTGCTCACATACTATGCCGGCAGCTACTGCCTTAATCCATAAGTCTGAGTCACATCGAGAACAAAAATGATCCCGTTCCCCGGTTCATTAATATGAAGTTCATTGCGTATAGCAGTGACAATAGCCTCTGTGGTTTTGCTTTCTGCTAAGATCATGACAATTTCTTTTTCCGGTTCGATAGCCATGGAGAACAAGGTATGGGTCTCGTGAATTCCTGAGCCGCGGGCATTGATGATGGTTCCGCCTCTTGAGCCGGCCTGCGTCGCTGCCTCCATGACTTCTTCAGCCTTACCTCTGTCCACTACGGTATAAATGGCGTGATACATAGGAATTTCTGCACCTCGACTTTCTTGTTCACTGCGAAAGGAAAACTGGCGGCCGACATAGCCCCTCACCATACATGTAAAGGCAATGCCGTGATTCGGTTTATGCAGCGCCAATTTTTCATTAATCACTTCTAAAGCGTACTCAGCTGTGCTTTTTTCTCCGAGCATCAGCACAATTTCTTTGCGGATATCCGTCAAATCCAAAAACTTTAGAATCGGATTATTGACCGTGCCTCGCCCTAAGAAAATCGTTCCTCCGGATATTCCACACTGTTTGGCAAGTTTGATTACTTTGCTGCCAACGCCAAAATTGACGACGAAGCAAATTAACTCAAATTCCTTTCCATCAGAGCTAAGCTTCATTTTCCTTTAATCCTTCCTTTACCGATTTCATTTTAAAAATAAAACCTAAAGTTTGTAAAGCGATAATCGGAGTCATGGCAACCATGGCAATTACTCCGAAACCATCCACCATGACATTAGCCCCTTCGATAGCCTCGGCTGCACCTTGAGCAAAAGCCAGGATAAAGGTTGCCGTCATGGGCCCGGAGGCGACTCCCCCCGCATCAAAAGCCATGCCCACAAATAATTTCGGCACGAAATACATCATAAGAATGGAGACCACATAACCCGGCAAAAGGAAATGCCACAGCTGAAGTCCTGGGATCAGGATTCGAATCATCGATAATGAAACCGCAAAAGCGACGCCAATGGAAAGTGCTATCAAAACAACCGGCCTCTTTACATATCCACTTGTAACATCTTCTATTTGATGTGTCAAGACATAAACTGCAGGCTCTGCCAAAATGACCACCAGGCCGAGAATAAAGCCGATAGCGATAATGATCCATTTATTATCTAAAAGGGCCACATTATAGCCAATTCTGCTGCCAACCTCCATAAAACCCGCATTAACCCCTGTCAGAAACAGAACCAAACCGACAAAAGTATACACCAACCCCTTTAATACTTTGCGGTAAGCCTTTGGCGATATTTTAAAGGAAACTTTTTGAAAAACAAAAAACAGCAGGATAATGGGCAGTAAGGCGACGAAGATTTCAAAAGCTATGACAGGAAGCTTGTCAATAAATGGCGCCAAAAGAGAGGATGAGGTCTGCACGGATTCCTGAAGGCTCCCTGTTATCTCATCCTGCTTGGAGAGGATGCTCATAATCATAACGGCAATGATGGCACCGGTTGAAGTAACGGCTACAAGACCGAAGCTGTCCTTTTCCGAAGCCTTGCCATCTTTTTTCAAGGACGAGACCCCCAAAGCCAGAGCCAGCATGAAAGGTACAGTCAAGGCACCGGTAGTTGCCCCGGAAGCATCAAAGGAAATGGCCAGAAATTCCGAGGACGTGAAAAAACTCAGGCCGAGGATGAATAAATAGAGAACCGTGAGTAATTTATACAGCGGAATATTATATATTATTCGGACTAAGCCGCTTGTGAGCATAACAGCAATGCCAATAGAAACCACAACAACAATACTCAGCTTTGATATAACCCCTGAAGTAACGATATCCACTTGCCCGGCAAGAATATGCAGATCAGGTTCAGCGATGGATATAAAAAATCCCAGGAGCAAGCCTGCCACCACAACAATCCACAATCTGTTGCTCTTTGTTAACGCTCCTCCCATCAGAGTACCTATTTTACTAATTCCTATATCCACCCCAAAAAGGAAAATAGCCAACCCCAAAACGATCAATAATGCCCCGAGAAGAAAGCGGAAGACCAATAAAGGTTCCATGGGAATAATTGTGAAATTTAGAACCAACACAAGAATGATAATCGGGACGACAGATATTAAGACTTCTTTTAATTTCTCTAAAAGTACATTCAAATAAACTTCACTACCCTTCTATCTATGTCTTATTGCGTCTTGGCACGCTTATAACGCAGATATTCAATAAACCTCTCCACCTCCTCAATTTCATTTTGCGAAAGATCTCCACAATCGATTTTTTGTGGATGACCTTCATTAAGTGAACTATCTTCCAGATACCCCGCTACTTTCATCAGTTCGTTATAGCTTAAATCCAGAGCGAGAGCAATCGATTTCAGTACGCAGGGTGAGGGATGCTTCCGCTCCCCATTTTCCAAACGATAAATCTCCGTATGGCTCAGCCGGGCAAGCTCCGCAAGTTTGCGCAGAGAGATTTTACGCGCCACTCGCTGAGCCCAGATATAATGGCCTAAATCGACCAATTTCAGCACCTCTTTTTGGTTGAATAAAGAAAATGTTTCTAATAATTAACTTAATAATTATATCACTCCCTGTATCCAATTGTCACCAAATCATACCAAAAAGGTGACAATCGAATATATATCAGGTCATTTTAAAGATTGATTATATTGAAACTATTCTATACAATTATTGACTACCTTGCAAAGATTAGGTATAATGGAAGAAACTCGTTAGTTCTTGTGGATGAAAACCTTCTCGATTGCCTGTGGCTTTGGGGAGCAGGACACTTCCCATACGACGGGTGGAATTTAAATCTTGGAGGTTTTTTTCAAATGTTTGAAGACAAAGTTCTATCCTGTAAAGATTGTGGCGCTGAATTCGTCTTCTCTGCTTCAGAGCAAGAATTCTACGCAGAAAAAGGCTTTACAAATGAGCCTGGCCGTTGCCCTTCCTGCCGCTCTGCCAGAAAAGCTCAAAGTCGTAACGGTGGTGGTGGATATTCTTCCCGCCCACAACGGGAAATGTTCCCAGCTACTTGTTCATCCTGCGGAAAAGAAACTACAGTTCCTTTTCAACCTACGGGTGACAAACCTGTATATTGCCGTGATTGCTACACCCCTCGTAAGCGCAACAACTGGTAATCTATAGCATACATCGTCAATGAAGAACTTTGAGCCATGACTCAGAGTTCTTTTTATATACGATCTCTTTTCCTTCGCCTTCGTTGCCTTTCAATCCGCCTATTCTTCTATTTAATTCTAATCTTTTATAAATTATTAAAAAGGGTTTATTCTAATTATAAAAAATAATATATTAATCTTTAGCTATATTAAATATTATTATTTATGCTATATAAAAAATAAATGTTAACTTTCTATGAATTTATTCACAAGTTACTTGCTTATGCAACAAAAAATAGGTATGATAGAGCCATAAGGAACAATATTGTGAGGTTTTATTATGCCAACGTTTCATGAATATACCGCAAGATCGTTCGGGTTTCATCTGAATAAGGCAGCACGTCTTATTGCACAGCGATTGAGTCACAACTTCAGAGAACATGATTTTGAAGTTACAATAGAACAATGGAGATTACTCCTCTATTTATGGCGCGAAGACGGCCAGACCCAAAACAGTTTAGCTCTGAGCAGCAATAAAGATGAGCCCAGCGTTTCCAGAATCATCAACACCATGGAGAAACATAACCTGGTGGTCAGAACCAGGCATCCTCATGATCGGCGGACGAATCTCATTTATCTTACGGAGACCGGAAGAAATCTTAAAGATGGACTTATGGCTATGGGAGACAAAACAAACGAAGAAACCACTCAAGGGATCGACCTCGAGGATTTAACAGTTTGTATCAAAGTCTTAGACAAGGTCATCGATAATCTTTCCACTCTTAACTAGTGAAATTAATCATTACTTACCCAAAAAGGGCTGACTTTAGGATCTTCCAATCCTGCAAGTCAGCCCTCTTTCTATGGTCTTCTTCATATATCAAACACACTTTAGCCCATCAACATAACGATATACCTCCAGGACTGCCCCAGGGGAAAGATTCTCATCAAGGATTCCGGCACTGCTGCCAAAGATATAGCTCCCAGGCAGGACCGTCCTTAGTAATTCATTCACCTTAGGGACTCCTCCGGCCTCAAACCAGTCCAGCCCATACCCGCCCATAAGACACATATCCCTGCCTACTGCCTCTCTTACTTCAGCAAGATCCATGACAGACTCCAAGGAATGAATCCCCTTAAAGCCCATTTCCTTTAAATCCTGGAGAATAAGCCGGATATCCCCATCTGAATGAAAGAAGATCGGCAGCTCTCTCCCTGCCAATTCCCGGGATGTGCGGCTCAAACTCTGCAGGAGTTCCTTAAGATACGGAAAAAATATCTCCCGCATAATCCGGGGGGAAATATATAGTCCATGGTTATAGGCGATATCATCTGCGATCAAAATCCCCTGAGCACCGGCAGCGATAGCCTCCCTGCCCAGCTCCAGACTCCTTTGCATCGACTCCTTGACAAGCTCTTCGATTTTTTCCTTATCCCTCACTGTATCCATTAGGAAAGCTGTAAAATCGGCATAACCATGTCCCACACCCTGAAAAGGACCGTCAAGCAAAGCAAAGAGGAAAAAATCACTTTCCTCTTGCCAATGTTGCAGTTCCGCCCATGGTTTACCCGGATTTTGGGGATCAGCCATAAAAACAAGGGCATCAAGGCCTAATAATTCACAGGCCTTAATCCTTGCCTCAAGGTCAAGGGGCGGCGGGCTTGGGAAGGATGACCGTTGAAGAAGTTCGGCAACCAGGCCATCCTCAACAAAAAACTCCCCCTTGGGAAGCTTATCCACCGCCTCCCCATCTATCATTGCTAAGACCCTTTCAATCTTCGTCATATTCCCTCCGAGCAACTAACACTCCGTATTATCTCACGTAGTTGGCAGGATTTACGGTATCGCCATTGACGATGATTTCAAAATGAAGGTGGGAACCTGTGGACCGGCCTGTGGAACCGACCAAACCAATGGTCTCACCCTGAGAAACGGATTGTCCCACATTAACCAGTATTTTGGAAGCATGAGCATAACGGGTTTGGATGCCATTACCATGGTCAACCAAAATGCAGTTCCCATAGTTGCCTTGCCTGCCTGCCGAGACGACTGTCCCGGCGGCCGCAGCCACAAAGGGATCACCGGTGGATCCTGCATAATCAATGCCCGTATGGAATTCGCTGCCACGGTATCCATAATAGGAACTGACATAGCCTCCGTAAGGTCTTACTAAGGCCGGCACTAAACCGCTACCCCGGGAAGCGCTGGCTACCTGAACACGTTGAGGTCCCTTAGTCACCACTTGGGATACCGCTTCCTTAGTCACTTTCTCATCCACAATAGTCCTTGTGACAATTTTATCATTCTTCTGCACATACGAGTATGTAACAACCTTTTCACCGTCGGCTCCGGCTTTGGTAACTTTCGATGTACCACTGGCTAATTTACTGTCGACCTTGGTCTCCACATCAAAGGGTATGGTTTCTGTAGCCGTCTTGGTTCCCTCAAAGACGACGGTAAGATAAGGGCTGACCTTCTCAATCGTGATCTTTTCTCCGGGCTTAATGATGGTATCGAGGGTTGCCCCGGGGTTAGCGGCAAGGACTTCCACGGTTTTCAAGTCATTCTTGCGGGCGATCAACCACCAGGAATCGTTTTCTTCCACCACATACTCTTCTTTTTGCACATTGCCCTGTTTCAGCACCTCCAAGGCTTCAGCCACGGTGGTAATCGCTTCAGGCAAAGCTTCTACATCTTGAATTTTAACCTCTTCTTCAAAGGTTACCGCCGTCAATTTATTGTTCTCATCTTCTTTGACGTACATTTCCTCGTAGGCTTTTAAAAGCTTATCCGCTTCCGTTTGGCTCGCTAAGGTGAACATGGGATGATCGGCGATTTTTAATTCCACCGCTTCAATAAAATAGGATAGTTTGCCTTTAAGCTCTTCTTTGGTTAAGGGAGTATAGCCATTATCAATTCGCGCCGTATTATATTCGATTTGATCATGGGTCTTGGCGATCTCTCCGACAGCCGCTCCTTCTTCTTCAAGGACTTGCTCCAGCAGCTTTTCTCCGCTGTTGACGCTTTCCACAATACCTACCGTTTCACCATTAACGACTACATAGGCCGCAGGAGCTGTGGTATTAAGATAATATCCTCCGCCTCCCAGAGCCAGTAGGACGGCTAAGGCTCCGCCAATCATTTTGGGAGACTTCCATGGTAATTTATTCAAGGATTCAATCCAGATTTTTGGCTCTAGCTTGATTTTCACAGGCCGCATACTTACCTCCTATTACACAAACAACTCAAAACCATTATACAGGATGGTTGTGATGATTTTGTGAAAATCTTTAAATTTTTTCTGTTTAACTCCTAAGAAATTATCTATTCCCACAATTCTCGACTTAATTCTTCAATTCTTTTTTTCCTTTTGGCCGTTTCGGAAGGGTCAATCTGATACTCTCCATTGCTTAAAATCAAAATGTCCCCTTCCTTCGCTTCTCTGGGCAGAACATGACGGGGAACATTGATGATAACCCGATCCTCTTGTTCAACCACCGCAAACTCACCTTCAAAACGATCGATAATTCCTTTCATTTTCAGGCAACTCCTTTCTCAGCTGCAAAGATCCTTCAGGCAGTTTTCTCTTGGCTTATTGAGCCTCATGGGTTGTTGTGGCAAATGTGAGTGTCGAACCATTGGAAGTCACTGTTATGGTCCCGACTTGATCGGTTCTGTAAATCCCAATCCCTGCATCGCTTAACCGTTTAAGAACAGTTTCTGTTGGGTGACCATAGCTGTTATCCTTCCCTACAGAGATAATAGCATGCTTGGGAGCTACAGCAGCGAGAAAATCTTTCGTCGTCGATGATTTACTGCCGTGATGACCTACTTTCAGGACATCAGCCTTTAGATTTACGCCAGAGGCCAGCATTTCTTTTTCCGAGACATCTTCCGCATCTCCTGTAAAGAGAAAGGCATGGGGTCCATAGACTAAGCGCAGGACGATGCTGTAATTGTTCATGTCCTCATATTTACCGGACATGGGGGCAAGGATTTCTGCTGAAACGGCAGGCATACCTTCCTCGGGCGGCCCTAAATCCAACTGGACTCCGGCCTTCCCTTCCTTGATTTTCAATCCTTTCTCCTGGACAGCCAGCAAAACATCCTCAAATGTCCTGGTAGTGCTGGTCACCTTGGGCATAATCACCTGCCCGATCTTAAACTCCTCTATAACCTTATCCAATCCTCCGATGTGATCCTCATGAGGATGAGTTCCAATCAGGATATGAATTTCCTCAATCCCCCGGTCTTGGAGATACTTGATTAAGAACTCCGCATCGGCATTATTGCCGGCATCGATCAGTATATTTTTGCCGTTGGGAATCTGAATCAGGGCCGAATCGGCTTGACCTACATCGATAAAGCTTACCTGCAAAGCCTTAGTATCCGCGTTATCTTTCCCCAAGGAACTTCCGGGGTTTTGCCTCTCTTTAACGCCATTCCTCTGATCCTGAGCGTTCTGAGGATTAGGATTCGCCAAGTCTGCGCAGCCTATTAACGATATTGCCAATAGGAGAACTAAAAGAAAGCTTCCTATCTTATAACCTTTCACAGCATCCCTCTTCTTCTATCTTTTGGAATAATTAAAACTCCACACCATTCACGAGCTTCTTACTTAAGCTTTCGGCCCTGCCTGGCGGATTTCTTCAGCAGTCTGAGCAAATTGCTCGAAGTTCTTTCGGAAGCGCTGAGCCAGTTCCCTGGCATTGATATCATAAGCCTCTTTATTCTGCCAGGTCAATCTTGGATTTAAAACCTCACTGGGCACCCCTTCCACATGGTCAGGAACCAGAACACCAAAATTCGGATCAGCGGTGAATTCAGCCTGCTCCAAGGTGCCTTGGAGGGCTGCCGTAATCATCGCCCGGGTATAGCCCAATTTAATACGCTTGCCCACTCCGTAAGCGCCACCGGACCAACCGGTATTGACCAGATAGACCCGCGTACCATAGGTGCTGATTCTCTCTCCCAGCATTTCCGCATACACTTGGGGCGCCAAAGGAAGGAAAGGCGCACCAAAGCAGGTGGAAAAAGTAGCCTGTGGCTCTGTAATTCCCCGCTCAGTTCCGGCCAGCTTGGAGGTATATCCGGATAAGAAATGATACATCGCTTGCTCCTTGGTGAGTTTGGCGATGGGAGGCAATACCCCAAAGGCGTCCGCAGTGAGGAAAACAATCACCTTAGGCTGTCCCCCTACACCAGGGATTACGGCTCCTTCGATGTAATCAATAGGATAAGCCGCCCGTGTATTCTCCGTCAGTGTAGCATCGTCATAATCGGCAATCCGGGTATCCGGATGAAGAACGACGTTCTCCAGAACCGTTCCAAAGCGAATGGCATGCCAAATCTGCGGTTCTTTTTCTTCCGATAGGTTGATGCATTTTGCATAGCAGCCCCCTTCAAAATTAAAGACACCGTTTTTTGACCAGCCATGCTCATCATCACCGATTAAACAGCGCTCCGGATCGGCGGAAAGAGTGGTCTTTCCCGTTCCAGATAAACCAAAGAACAGGGCTACATCCCCATCTGCACCGATATTGGCCGAACAATGCATGGGCATGACTTCCCTTAAGGGCAAATAGTAGTTCATGACGCTGAAGATGGATTTCTTCATCTCGCCGGCATAATGGGTCCCCCCAATCAATACCACCCGCTTTTCGAAGGAGCAAATGATAAAGGCCTCGGAATGGGTTCCATGGACTTCCGGATCGGCTTTAAAACTGGGGACAGCAATAATTGTAAACTGGGCTTGATGGTTATCTAATTCCTCTGGGGTCGGGCGAATAAAAAGTTGGTGTACAAAGAGATTCTGCCAGGCGAACTCATTGATGACCCGGATGGGAAGGCGGTATTCTTCATCTGCCCCGGCAAAACCATCAAAAACAAACACTTCTTCTTTAGCTTCTATATAGGCTTGGACTTCATCATAAAGCTTCTCAAAGTATTCCTGAGCAATAGGGCGATTCACTGAGCCCCAATCGATCCGATCATGGACCGAAGGTTCATCGACGATAAATTTATCGAGAGGGGAACGTCCTGTATATTTCCCCGTACTTACACGAAATGCTCCACTGGAAGCAAGAGTACCTTCTCCACGCTCAAGGGCCATGTCAACTAATTCTGATACCTCTAAATTATGATGAACAATTTGATCCATGATAACGCTGCTCCTTTTCCGTGATTAAAATATACAAAATACATGGGACGTGCAATACACATTCACCATTATAGCAGTAGAGCATTGAATTTGGCACCCATTTTTTCATTTTTGATGATTAATATACGAAAAAACTATGCAGTACGACTGGATTTCACCAGGCTCTGCATAGTTTTTTTATTATCTCATCGGAATGAGGCAGCTTCAGTTGGCGGCGTAGTAGTTAATAAGGCTTCCCTGGAGGATAATCTCTCTCTCGTCCTGAGTCAGCGGATTGAGCTGGAGCTTAACCTCTTTAACCCCATGAGCAGTAAACAGCTGCCCCGTGATAGTGGCTGCTTCATTGATGATGCTCTGGCGAATCCCCGGGACAAAAAGTACATCATCCACATGGAAGTCGATCTCAGGGTCACTATCCCAGGTAAAGGGCAGCATTCCCCAATTGATCAGGTTGCTCCGGTAACGCTTGGTAGCGTACTCCTGAGCGATATTCGCCCATCCTCCCAAGACCTTCTGACAGGATGCAGCCTGCTCCCGTGCCGAACCATCCCCAGGTTTCACCGCATAGATCACCGTGCCGATCCCAGTGGCGGCTAAGGCTTCCTGCAGATGAGTATAAGTAGGTGCTGCTTGGAGGATTTGCTCTGCCAATCCGCGCAAACCATCGCTTAGGTCGGCCAGGCCCTTGGCACCGGCCACCAGGCCGCGGCGTTCTTGCTCTAAAACTTGAACCTCTTTGGCACGGTCCACATAGTGAGGTTCTTTCCGGGAAAGGGTAAATTCCGCAAGCCGCAGAGGGTTGGAACGGTAAGAGGAGGTTTCTCCCGAAGGAATCAACTCATCTGTGGTGGTGACGGGATCGTGAATGACAGCCGCAAATTTCAGGAGAATATTCTCGGGGAGGGCAATCATCTCCGGCCAGTCGGCAATATTGGGGCCGAACTTCAATTCAGACTCAGGTATGGGTTTGCCGAAACCTTGATACACTCTCTTGGCATAGATATCAGCATTAAATTCATAATCGGCTTCTGCGGGGGTAAAATCAATCTCCGTCGCCGGGGTCAGCTGACCACCGCGAATCACTGTGGCGGCAATAGAACGTGCGTCCATCAGGGCAACTGAAGATATCTGCAGTTCTCCGGGTTTAGAGCCTTCCCGGTTAGGAAAGTTCCTTGTGGTATGACGAATGCTGAATTGACCGTTGGCAGGTACATCCCCGGCCCCAAAGCAGGGACCGCAGAAGGCTGTCTTAATCAGTGTCCCTGCCTGCATCAGCTTGCCGATAGCGCCTCGCTTAATGAGTTCGTAATAAATGGGCTGACTGGAAGGATAGACGCTGAAGGAGAGGTAGTCGTTCCCCACCGATTGGCTGTCCAGGATAGCGGCTACATCCATAATGTTTTCAAAGCTGCCGCCGGCACAGCCTGCCACGATGGCCTGATCCACATGGAGCCGGTCATTGACGATCCGCTCCGTCAGATTGAACTTAATCCGGGGATTATCCAGCTGTTTTCTTGCCTCTGCTTCCACCTGTTTAAGGATATCGTAAGGGTTCTCATTGAGCTCGGCAATGGTAAAGGTATTGCTGGGATGGAAAGGCATGGCGATCATGGGCACGATTTTGCTTAAGTCCACCACTACCATACCATCATAATAGGCCACTTCTCCCGGCTCCAGCTTGGCATAAGCTTCACTGCGGCCATGGATATCATAATACTTCTTCACTTGATCGTCGGTAGTCCAAATGGAGCTTAAGCAAGTGGTTTCTGTAGTCATGACATCAATACCACTGCGGAAGTCCACTGATAGATTCTCAATGCCGGGGCCCACAAATTCCATGACTTTATTTTTAACAAAGCCATTCTTAAAGACTGCTCCGATAATGGCCAGGGCCACGTCTTGGGGGCCTACGCCAGGACGGGGTTTGCCTTCCAGATAGATGGCCACGACACCGGGATATTTCACATCATAGGTTTTGCTGAGAAGCTGCTTAACCAGCTCCGGTCCGCCTTCCCCCACTCCCATAGTGCCAAAGGCACCGTAACGGGTATGGCTGTCCGAGCCCAGAATCATGCTGCCGCAGCCTGTCATCATCTCTCTCATATATTGATGGATGACCGCTTGATGGGCAGGAACATAGATACCGCCGTATTTTTGAGCTGCAGACAAACCGAAGACATGATCATCTTCGTTGATGGTTCCACCCACTGCCGACAAACTGTTATGACAGTTGGTCAACACATAGGGAATCGGGAATTCCTTCAAGCCGCTGGCCCGTGCCGTCTGCACAATCCCCACATAAGTGATATCATGAGAAGTTAAGGCATCAAAGCGAATCTTCAGATCATCCATGTTTCCGGAGGTATTATGCCGGGAGAGAATCTGATAAGCCATGGTATTTTTACGGGCCATTTCACGATCCGAGAATTCTTCCTTGAGAAGCTGCTCCGGATCAACGGTCTGACCATTAAGATCCCAAAGAACATTTGTATCTTTTACCTCTAAGGCTTGCTTACCTTGAATAAGGTATATACCGTTTTCAATTAAACGTATCATGTCCATCCTCCATACTCTAGGTTTTTCCTCCTGCTGAGGCATGGTTTTAATTTACCTACATTTCTTATAAGTATCAACCTTTTTACACCATGTATACAATATTTAACGCCTGATGAGCGTTATCTTGCTCTTTTTTGCCAAAACAAACTCTCGCTTATCGAATCGGCTTGCCTATATTTTTATCTATTCTCCAT
Organism: Desulfitobacterium chlororespirans DSM 11544; assembly: GCF_900143285.1. Classification (NCBI taxonomy): domain Bacteria; kingdom Bacillati; phylum Bacillota; class Clostridia; order Eubacteriales; family Desulfitobacteriaceae; genus Desulfitobacterium; species Desulfitobacterium chlororespirans. Next base: position 171,195 of record NZ_FRDN01000005.1, on the reverse strand, counting down.
TGAGGAGCTGTACCATCATCACCCCAGTATTCGTCCAGGCCCTTTATTTTATCTTCGCTCATCTCAAAAAATGAAGCCACATGAAAGGAATCTTCTTTTGACCAAACACGTGTAACCGTAATCACACTATTGCCAACGTGTTCTATTCGTTCAACTTCGCCACTCCAGCTTCCAGGATAATCACAATTGGCTCTTAAAAATTCTTTGACATTAAATTGCTCATTTGTATTATGCCATCGTATACAGGCATCTTCATGAAAATACTTTGGTAATTCTTCTTCGTTCTGCGTAGCAATATGATTCCAGTACTGAGTTGCAAATTTGTTTATATCCATGAATATTCTCCTCCTAAAATTTTTGTTGTCTATATAATTTGGATTCAGTAAACGCTGAATCCATAATACTGCGCTTTACCCTATAAGAAAAGACATACCCTCCCCTTGTCGAGAAAGTATGTCCTTTGGGAACAATAGTGGAAAAGGATTTTTCGAGCTGATAATTATGCTTATTTTCTTACCGCAAGGCAATAATTTACATTGTCAAATGCCGTCATCGGATGCAAAGGGTTGGCCTGATTGTAGGCTTCAAAATATTGTCGTGTCACTTCCCCAGGTGTTAGATGCTCATATATCAAGAACCCATGGGAGGAAAATATATTTTCCATATCTTCATAAGAATAGCCGGCAAGCATTTTTTCATTGGCCGTCGCTGCCAACATCGCTTGTTTTTTTGCCCGTTCTCCCCCTTTGTCGGTGTAGCTGTTTTCATCAGGATAGTCAAATACAATAGAACTACCCACAGGTAAAAGCGCACTGAGCGCAGAAATCAGATCTACAAATGTTTGAACCGAAAGATAATAGGCAACTCCCAAAATGCTGCAAAAGCTGATTTGGTTTTTATTAAATTTAATGTTTTGAGTCAAGGCCGTCTGCCATTCTTGTTTCATAAAATCAGCCCCAATATATTGGACATTATCGGGTATTGTTATCCTGGAATTCTCCAGTTTCGCCCTTTTATCCTTTGCTGTCGCTGGGTGGTCAATCTCAAAAATTTGTATTCCCTTTGCCCAAGCAGGCTGGCGATAGGCAAAGCTGTCATACCCTGCACCCAAAATCAAATACTGTCTTGCGCCGCTCGACACAGCAGCTTGAAGTGCTTTTTCTGTAAATGCCGCTCTGCCAAGGGGTGAAGGGGATAGTTGATTATCCACTACCCATCTTAGAGCCTCATCCGGTGTCCCTTTAAAGGACGGATTAAAAAAACCAATACCTTCTGCCATATTCTTTGATATTTGTCCGTATTCTTCTTCGCTTAAGAATAGCCTTGCCATACTGTCATCAAAAATTTTCACTTCATTGTTCACTGCATGGTATGCCCTGGAAAATGTGCTAACCAGTGCCGTTACACTTTTCTGTTCCATTTTAATCACCTCATATACTTAATACACCTAAAGCCAGTTAAGTACAAGGCTTGAAATTTTTCTCATTTTATGGTATATTAAGTACAAGAAATCAAAGAAATTCACATTTCTGTCACATATATTGTGGCAGATTTTTTGTTTTTTACACAGGGAACAAAATGTCTAAGCTTTCTTTGATTTGCCTTATCACAGGAACCCCTCCCCTAAAATGAAAAAGACTCGCACCGACGAATTCCAGATAGTAATGTATGATACCAATTTTTCTCATACATAAGAAAAGACATACCTTCCTCTTGTAGAGAAGGTATGTCCCATCCTCATATCGCTTAGTGACAACTTTACCGGGCAATATGCTTTTCAAAGAACTCCGTCAGCTGCTGTCGCAACACGCCGGCTCCATACACAGCGTTCAAGCGGGCATCACCCAGCCGAAAAGAGGGTACGGAATCCAGAGCATTTTCCTGCCAAGCATATTGATTTAATGCCAGCTGTTTTTCCCTGTATGTTCCCGAAACCAACGCCTGACGGAACGCATCCACATCACCTCCGGCCAAAGCGGCACAATCGCTAAGCACATCTATGTTTTCAATATCTTTGCCATCGCGGAACACGGCGGAATATACTGCCTCATTGTAACGTATAATATCTGCCCCTTGCCCGTCCAGGAACAACAATCCCTGAATTGCCAGACTGGTGTAATTGCCGGGTTCAAAGGGGCGATGAATGGACAAGTCTGCTTGCTTTAGGCGAGGCCTCAGTTCAATGAGCCACAGGGAAGCTTCGTCCCAGTCCGACATCCGGGGTTCTGTCTGCGGATTGATTTCACATGGACGCCACTGTATTGTAAGCTCGGGATACTCTGGCAGAATTTGTTTCAGTTCATGGAAAGCTAAATAGCAGTAGGGACAAGTGTAATCAAAAAATACTTCCAGTTGCATCATGAAGTTCCTCCTGAATTTAAATTTACTTGTAGTTACAATCCTCTTACGATATAGACTTGCAGATGCCAATAGTCAATAGGTGGAGCCAGGACCACCACATCCGCAGCCATATATACAGGATATATTTTATCCATATCTTCCTTTTGCACACATGGGCTTCCGGGGCTTTGGAAACTTTTCCAGGACGAAACAGCAGAGACAGACCCCCGCGTCTGCCTCATCAAAAATACTGTTCCTAGTGCTTAATCACCGTCAAAAGCATTTTAAACCGTTTCCTGGCTTCCAAACCATGGGGAACATCAGAGGGCATGATCAGGGTCTCTCCCTCTTTCACGATCAGGACTTTATCTCCGATGGTGATTTCCGCTTCACCATCCAGAATTTGCACCATGGCATCTCCCGAAGTGGTATGAGTGCTGATGCCCTCTCCCTCATCCAGGGAAAATAAGGTAATGCTGACGATAGGAGTCTGAGCAAGGGTGCGGCTGATCACTTGTCCCTGTTGGTAAGTAATCAGCTCATTCAGGTCAAGAACTTGGGAAAACTCAATATTTTTCATAATTTGTGCCATGATAAAATCCCCCTTTTTCCTGCAGGCCATTTGCTTATGATTCAATCATTTGCTTATGACTTATTCTAACCTGAATTGCTCTAAAAAAATGTGATTGGAATCACCTTCCATTTTCCTTTTTCAGCAAAGGCCAATTTTAGTTGGATAGACTGGTTATGGGAGCAGGAATTCTGCCGCCCCGCCGGATAAATTCACGGGAAGAGAAGGGGTTCAGTTTAATCACCGGGGCGCTGCCCAGCAGTCCGCCGAACTCAACCCGCTCCCCCACCTTTTTGCCGATGGCCGGTATCACCCGCACAGCGGTTGTCTTCTTATTGATCATGCCGATAGCGGCTTCGTCGGCGATAATTCCGGCGATGGTTTCCGGCTCCACATCTCCGGGGATCGCGATCATGTCCAGCCCTACCGAGCAGACACAGGTCATGGCCTCCAGCTTCTCGATGCTCAGGGCGCCGACTTCCACAGCTTCGATCATGCCCGCATCTTCGGAGACAGGGATAAAGGCTCCACTTAAACCGCCCACATGGGAGGATGCCATAGCTCCTCCTTTTTTCACCGCATCATTAAGCAGGGCTAAAGCAGCCGTGGTCCCATGAGCACCGCAGCGTTCCAGACCCATGTTCTCAAGAATTTCCGCCACACTATCTCCCACAGCCGGAGTCGGGGCCAAGGAAAGATCCACAATGCCAAAGGGAACCTGCAAGGCCTGGGAAGCTTCTCTGCCAATCAATTCACCCATACGGGTAATCTTAAAGGAAGTTCGTTTAATGAGGTTGGCCAGTTCTCCCAAATCTGCCTGGGGGCTTTTCTTGACGGCATGAGCAACAACGCCGGGACCGCTGACCCCTACGTTGATCACCGCTTCCGGCTCTCCCACTCCGTGAAAGGCACCGGCCATGAAGGGATTATCCTCAGGTGCGTTGCAGAAGACCACGAGTTTGGCAGCAGCGATACCATCCTGAGCCGCTGTCCGCCGGGCGCTGTCCAGGATGACTTCCCCCATCTTCAGCACAGCATCCATATTGATACCCGATTTGGTGGAACCGATATTCACCGAGGAGCAGACAAACTCTGTCTCCGCCAAGGCCTGGGGAATCGCTTCGATCAAGGAGCTGTCCCCCTTGGTTAAGCCTTTTTGAACGAGGGCGGAAAAACCTCCCAGGAAGTTAATCCCCACCGTCTTGGCCGCTCTGTCTAAGGCTTTGGCCAGGCGGACCATTTCTTCGGGATTAAAGTTGGAACCCAAGAGGGCCACCGGAGTTACCGAGACTCTTTTATTGACAATAGGAATGCCGTAACGAGCAGCTAAGCCTTCCCCCACACTGACTAAATGCTCAGCCTGGCGGGTAATTTTATCGTAGATTTTTTGTTCCACCTGTTGTACATCATCTCCGGCACAGTCCAGCAGACTTATGCCCATCGTGATGGTACGGATGTCTAAATTCTCATTTTCCACCATTGCAATGGTTTGCAGTATTTCATGAGGAGCCAGATGCATTTTCACAGTAATTCCCCCTATACCCGATGCATAAATTCAAAAATATCTTCATGCTGAACATTGACCTTCAAGCCCCGGGCTTCTCCCTCGCTTTGCAATTGCTTGGTGAGCTCGGTTAAGGAGGAGGCCGTGGATTGAGTAACATCCACGATCATAATCATTGTGAAAAAACCCTGGAGAATGGTTTGACTAAGATCCAGAACATTGATGGATTTTTCCGCCAAGCGCCCGGTCAGCCAGGCGATAATTCCTATTTGATCCTTGCCTAAGATAGAAATAATCACGCGGTTGGACGTATCACGGGTTGGTTCTAGGCTCATGCTCTTTACCCCTTTTCTTTTTTGTTTCTCTTCGCTTTTTCTACCAATAAAAAAGAGCCAAATCCTAAATTTGACTCTGGTACACAAGAGCATTTGCGAACCCGCTTATCGGCAGTAATAGTATGCCTTAAGCATCATTCACAAACTATGCGCTCTGTCCTTTTGCCTGAGAGATTGAACAGCTTTGCTGCCTTGCCCCTTCGGCGTCCTTGCGGAACTCTCCAGAGTTCTGTCCGTTTTCAGTTCATCATGGTTAGCCTACCCTGTTCTCCTGAAAACCTCATCCAGTTATTCACTTCTTTTCAGTATTATAAACATCCTTGCCCATAATTGCAAACCTTTGTTTTTAAGACTCTCCCTAATATAATAGAAGTGAAAGCAAATCACTGCTCAATGAAGCAAACACATTAACATAAGGAGTTGAGGTATTACTATGAAGGTTATTGCTGTTAATGGCAGCCCCCGCAAGCAATGGAACACGGCTACATTATTGCATAAAGCTCTTGAAGGAGCGCAATCCGTAGGTGCCGAAACAGACATGGTTCATCTTTATGAGCTGAATTATAAAGGATGCATCAGCTGCTTTGGGTGCAAACGCAAGAACTCCAGCCCCATTGGGCATTGTGTCCTCAAAGATGAGCTGACCCCACTTTTGGAAGAGGTGCTGAAGTGCGATGTCCTGCTGCTGGGTTCGCCCATCTACTTTGGCAATGTCACTGGAGAAATGCGCTCCTTTCTGGAGCGGCTGTTTTTCTCCCTTCTTTCCTATAATGAAGGTCAGCGTACTGTTTTCCCAAGAAAAGTGGCCTCAGGTTTTATCTACACTATGAATGTTCCTGAGGATTTCCTGCCTCAGCTTGGCTACGAAGCGGTTTTTAAAGCCAATGCCCGCAGCCTCGAACTCCTTAATGGACCTTCCGAATATCTCCTGGCCGCAGATACCTATCAGTTTGACAATTACGCCAACTATGAAGCCTCCCAATTTAATGAGCGGCATAAAGCCCAGGTGCGCCAAGAGCGATTCCCTCAGGATTGCCGGCAAGCCTTTGACCTGGGAGCCCGGCTGTCTGGGCGTGATGCCGAATAGATCGTGAAAACTCTCTCTCCCGCCTATTTATAATATATTATAGTTTGGCGGGATTGGTTTCTAAACAAAACCCCATCCAAATTGCGGATGGGGTTTTGCCTGTTAATCGCCTTTAGTCCAAATATTGAGATTGGGTCAGCCTGATCAGCTCCACTTTAGAATCCGGCTTCACATTCGCATTGACCAATTGGTTATCTTCCCGATTATAGTCAAAGATCATGAGCTGACCATCCTCCAGCAGATAGAAGCCCTCCAAAGGTCCCTCACCATGCCTGCTTTCGAAGGGTTTGTATTTGTCAGCATACACATCCTTAATCTTTTCAGCGGTATCTCCTACCTTGGCACCGAGGTTGGTGGTGAAGTCCGCGGCAATGGCGTCAATCTCCAGCACTTTACCGGAATCTTTTCCGACAATGAGCCTGATGCCTTGCTTATACTCTCTGCTGTACCAGGCTTCAGGGAAATGCCCAGGCTCATCATAGAAAGTTTCTTGATAGTCCTTGCCTAAGATTTTCTCTGCCTGGCTAAAGGGATCGCCCAGATGTATGTTTCCCAGACTGGCATCTTCTTTCGGCTGACCTTGGTCCCCGACCGGCAAATCCGTCCCTACTTGTTGTCCTGGTTTATCCAGATCAGCATTTTGATCCTGGGGTGTCTGGGGCGCCTTGGCCGCACACCCCGCCAGTAAAAGTACTGAAGCCAAAACAATCAGGAATCGCTTAAACACTGTGCATCACCTCGGTAGTTCTTCTTAACAGAGAGTATCTCCATCCTCATTTCTTTTACTCTTTTCACTATGATTATTTTTTGCTCCGGGAAAGGGTGCGCTTGACTCCAAAAGCTCCTGCTCCCAGGACCACCACAGCACCTAATCCATAAAGAATGGCGTCGGAACCTTCTTCTTGGGCCCCGTCTCTTGCAGCAGAAGCATCCTTAGCCTGTGCCGCATTTCCTGCCTCCGCACCGGAAACAGCAAGAGGATCTACAGCCGGCTCGGCTCCGCCTGCAGCTGCAGCTAAAGGCGAGGCGAATTCTCCTTCAACCACTTTAACCTTTTCTTTGCCGAACAGGCCATACAGATATTGAGCATGTTCTTCGCTGTAAGGCTGGATGCCGATCTCCACATGATCACTCATAAGACCGGTATGGGTAACGGCAAACCCCTTGTCCCCAAACTCCCCCCGATGTTCCTCAAAGACAAATTGATAGATCACTTTATTCAGTTCCTGGAGGGCCGGATCAACCCCTTGCCCAGGTTCGGCAGGGCTTACCACCGGATCATTGGGTTCAACCGTCATGCTCGTCAAGGCAGGCCGGGTATCCGGAGCCTGTTCCACAGCTCTATCTTCGTTTGCCTGCACTGATCCGGAAGCGGCCAGTGTCAAGCACATTCCCAAAACCAAAGTCGTCGCAATTTTAAATTTAAACATAAAATCCCCTCCCATTCCAATACCGCGAAGCATCATATTCTGCTGCATCTGGTATATAAGACGAGAGGGGATGTTTGTTTCTGACGATTTTTCTCATCCATTTCCTGGATTTCAAATCATTAAAAACTAAAGGCTATAAACTCATTGGTCAGTTGTTCACTGATCTTTGTAACGCGATTCAAGGCTTCCGATATGGATTTTGCCTCCGTTTGATTGATTGTGGAGCTATTGAGTATTTTATTAATGATCTCATCCATGTCCTTAATTTCTCCGGCTAAGAAGTGGAGCAAAGGAACAGTGCGATGATTGGTTTGTTTTATATTGGCAACCAGCTGCTGGATAAATTGGATGGATTGCTTGCTTCTTTCCGCCAATTTTCTTACTTCATCGGCGACCACAGCGAAGCCTCTCCCCGCTTCTCCGGCACGGGCTGCTTCAATAGCTGCATTAAGAGCCAGCAGATTGGTTTGATCCGATATTTGTTTGATGGTATTAATCAGCTCATCAATCTTCTGGGTATTGGTGTTGAGATCATTGGTAACTTCAATGGTTTCATCGATCCGCTCCACTTGCTTCTGGATGCGGTCGTGGGCTTCATGGATACTTGAATTCGTATCCTGCATAAAGTTCACGATACCTTCCATCGAACTCATAACTTCCTGAATATGAGCATTTAAGTCAAAGCTGATACCCTGGGTATTGGACAGTATCTGATTAAAATTAAATTCGACAATCTTTTCGGTCAGATGCAGTATATCATCAGGTTTAATAGCCCGATTAAATCCGATAATAGATACCTTATGCTTATCAACGTATTGCCCGTATTGAGTCCAGAGAACTCCCTTAGCCTCTACATAGCCCTGCATGCCCACGATGTAATCAGCTTGCTGCAATATTTCCTTAGCCTGATCATTGGTCATCTCAGTAAATGCAAAAAGACTATAATTTACATGATTGACCTCATGCTCGTGAAGGTATTGCTCGATGGCTTTGGCCTGGGAACCGTTATTGTTAAAGATCACCACATTGGCTCCTGGGGAAATGCGGGCAACTCTTATGTAGAAAAGGTCTTCGGGAACGAGCTCCAGAGGGAATATCCGTTGTCTGGCCACATATTTAGAGGCTTCCTCCACCCTTGTAGGAAGCACAATATAAAGGTCGTCATTTAAATTGGCCGGAAGCTCTTTGATATAGTATTTATTTCTCATTTGGACTTTATGACCAAAGTATAGAGATGTGACCCGATATAATTCATCAGCGACGGCTTGGGAACTCCCGATAGTAGATATATTCATTAACCGATTATTCATTTTCCACCCCCATCATGTGAAAGTTACTACAATGACTAATGTATACACAATTTTGACATTTCTCAGCAAAAGTCCTCTATTCTTTCAATATGATTTTTTAATGCTAACGATTAAAATAAATGGGGTCACACCTTCCACGTAAAAAGGGGCTGCTGCTCAATGAAATAGTTCATTTCGCAACACACCCCCGATTCGTGTTCCCTAAAGATGCTGCCCCATATTGCCAAGTAAATCCCTGATAAATTTCTTCTTTACCTTCGATATGATACAAGTCCATGGGTTTAATCAGTTCCGGTGGAAACGGATTTTGCAATAAATTGATCTTCATGAGCAGTTCAGAAACAAATTGAGAACAGAAGTAGTGATTTTCTCTGCGCATAGGGATTCTCATGGCGGCGGTAAACAGCCCCAGGAAATTGTATCTTAAGAATTGATCAGCGGCTATAAACCGAGACAGTTCATTGATCAACATCGCATGTTGAATTTCATTGATTTTTATCCGGTAAACAATACATTCACAATTGCTCTTTTTTAAAAAAACACCCTTATTAAAATTTTCTCTAATAAAGCCGGCCGAAAATGGATTGTTGGGCGTAACCCGCCCAAAGGAATACATGGTTTTCAAATCATGGTCCAGGCTGATGGATGTATGGACATATTTTTCCCCAGTAAAAAGAGTCAGTACCCTGGAAAGCCATGTGCCTGTTTTCGAAAACACAAGATAAACATACAAGGTTGGAAACACCTCCGTAGTTACTATCTTTTACGGCGATCCGGTCCGGTCAAAATCAAAAACAGGAACACGCCAAAGCCGACGAGAAAAAATACCATCAGTGAAGCTATGGCAATAAACATTTCCCCTGTCGCAAATCCGGCAACTGCAGCTGAAAACATACCAAAGAGCAGCAGTCCCACCGACAAAGCATAAAGCCCTGCTCTTATCTTATTCATAGCATACTTTTGGCGGGTTTCTCTGGTCAATAGGCTGTAAGTCAGCAGGGCACCGCCGGCAACGATAAATATTCCTGACCCTGATATACTAACAGCATCCAGCTTCATGAAGTATAACATAGCGACATTAAAAAATCCAAACAAAATTATCAGCGCCCCTGCTATAGTTCCCGCGAGAGAAATTCTTGCCGTCATGGTGGAATAAACGGCTTGCTTTGCTTTATCCTGGCCGATCTGCCTCATCTCCGCCACCAAACCGCTCAAGTCCCCTAAGGACACGATAGCTTCCTTAAACGCCTGGTCTTCACTTATCCCTTTATTTTTATAGTCTAAGGTTTTCTCATTCAGATTGGTCGTTATTTCTTCCTTTAAATCAAAGAGCTGCTGGCTTGCCCCCACTCCGGCGAATAAAGCGTCGATATAGGCTGAGATTTTATGCTCCAACTCATGTTCAATCTTTCTCATAGCCACCAATTCCTCCCTGATCTATCCTATTAAGAACCAACTTATCCAATATCTTTTTCGCCAGGTACCAATCCTTGATATTTTTCTCGTAAGTTTCCAAACCTTTATCTGTAATCCGGTAATATTTTCTTCTTCCGCCATAGGTTTCGTCTCCCCAATAGGAAGCTATACACCCTTCTTGTTCCATGCGCCGGAAAGCTGTATAGAGAGTCGCCTCTTTCAGTTCATATTGATGGCCGCTGAGCTCAATAATCGTCTTATAGATCCCATAGCCATAACTATCCCCTTGGCGCAAAACATTTAAAATAACGGTATCCGTATGCCCACGAATAAGATCGGTAGAAATTATTGCTGCCATAGATTCTCACCTCTCGATATATAACGTATCACATATTGCTATGTGTGTCAAAGTAATATGACACACAATAATTTTCCACTTAATTTTTTTGCACTATTTTTGTTGTTAATATTTATATACGGTAGTATAATTTTAGTCATTAGAATAAAAATATACTACCGTATACTATTTTCAGGAAGGTTTGACAGAGACGTGATGAACAGAAGAGAGCGCAAAAAAGAAAAAACCAAATCAAGCATCATCCACTGTGCCCTGGAACTATTCAGGGCGAAAGGCTTCCCGGAAACTTCTATGGAAGAAATCGCCGCAAAAGCCGATATTTCCAAGGGCACATTGTACAACTACTTTGAAAATAAGGAGTCTATACTCAGTGCCTATGTTCAAGCCGCGATCATGGATTTCGGTGAGGAGATGGAGGCTCAACTCCAGGAGCACAAAGGAATCGCAGCGCAACTTCGGCTCTTGTTGGATTTCAGACATGATTTTTTCGGCAAAGATCCGGAGCTGACAGCCATTTACCTGAGTTTCAGGATGCAAACCCTTTTTAATATTCCCACAGCCAATCCCTTCAATCATCCCCACCGCAGTGGGTTAGAGAAGGTCATTCTCAACATGATTGCCGAAGCTCAGAAAAACGGGGAAGTGAGAAAGGACATCCCTACTCTGGTCTTGGCCAGAAATTTTCAGCTTATCACCGTAAATTATTTCATCTCCTGCCAGTTTCTTCAGGAACCTGCAGAGCTGGTGCAATTGCGGGAGCAGCTCATTGAAGTGCTTCTAAGTGGTGCTAAAGCGTAAGGAGGTCACATTATGGCAAAGCATTATACTTTATTCTTTAATGATATTGATCAAAAGGACTTGCCTCTCGTTGGCGGAAAAGGAGCAAACCTTGGGGAAATGACCAAAGCAGGCTTTCCTGTACCCGATGGATTTTGCGTAACCACCACAAGCTACCAGGAGTTCCTTAACATCAATAATCTCCATGAATATATAGCTGAAACCATTAAAGACGCCGACTTAGATACGATTAAGCCCATTGGCTCAGCCATTCGGGAAAGACTCAGGATGGCGGAGATTCCCCAGTCTGTCAAGGAAGCCGTTCTCCAGGCTCTGCAAAAATCAGGAACACAGCATTACTATGCCATCCGCTCCAGCGCCACCGCTGAGGATTTGGCTTTCGCTTCCTTTGCCGGTCAACAGGATACTTATCTGAATATCAAGGGTGAAGAAGAAGTTCTGGATGCTCTTCGCAATTGCTGGGCTTCGCTTTTTACGGATCGAGCCATCCTTTATCGTATGCAAAACGGCATTGACCAGGAAAAGGTCTATATGTCCGTGGTCATTCAAAGGATGATCTTCCCTGAAGTATCCGGAATCATGTTTACTGCCGACCCGGTGTCCGGACACCGGGGCCTTATCTCCATCGATGCCGGCTATGGCCTGGGGGAAGCTCTTGTCTCCGGACTTGTCTCACCGGATATCTATACTTTTAATAAAGCATCAGGCCAAATTCAGAGCAAATCCATCGCCGAGAAAAAGCTGGCTATCCTGCCCGTCCCGGGCGGCGGAACTGAAAAAGTGGCGATCACAGGGGAAAAAGCCACCCGCCAGGTTCTTGATGATACCCTGATTCAAGACTTGGCCGCACTTGGCAAAACTATCGAACAGCACTACGGCTGTCCCCAGGACATCGAGTGGTGCCTGAGTTCCGGGCTTTCTTCCCATGGTTCGCCGACTCTGAGCATCCTGCAGAGCCGGGCCATCACTTCCCTCTATCCTCTCCCCGCCCCCCTCCCTCAAGACAATGCCTTGCATGTCTATATTTCCTTAAATCATATTCAGGTTATGACCGATCCTATTTCCCCTCTCGGCATTGATATGCTGCGGCTGATGCTTCCCTTTGACAAAGGCGCCCGCAGTGCTGAAGAGTATCAGCGGGTCAAAGAGGCGGCCGGCAGGGTTTATATCGATATCAGTGAAATCCTGGCTCTTAAAACCGCCCGCAAAGTCTTCCCTCTCTTCTTTAAAAATGTGGACGCTCTGGCTGCCGAGGCCATGGCTGAATTGATCAACCGGCCCGGCTTTACCGACCGTATCAAAAAGAATGAAGAGACTGCCAGAGCGTTTAAACACTTTTTTAAACCTATTGTCCTTAAGGCTATCCAAAACATTCTTTTCAAAAAACCCGAGGGCGCCATCCAATCTGTCAATGAGTATATAGAACATCGGGTCAGGGATGCTGAAAAAGCTATAGAGCAAGCCAAACCGGGCACCGACCGGCTGGAGGCGATCAGGAGAACGGCAGATTTTACAGCCGATTTCAGAAATCTCTTGCCCAGGCTGATGCCGGCCATCGCCAGCTTCAAGGCTCTGGAGCATTGGGAGGAAAAACTGCTGGGAAGCCGGAACTACACCAATGTCCTTGTCACCGGACTGGAAGGGAATATCACTACGGAAATGGGCCTGCTCATAGGCGATTTGGCTGATCAGGTGCGCCGCTCTCCTGATTTAATTCATGAGTTTGAAAGTGAAGATTACGGCACCTTGTTCACTCGTATCCATAACCTCCCCGGGCACGAAGCCTTCAAGGAGTCTTTTCACTCTTTTATGATCAAATACGATATGCGGGCCGCCGGTGAGATCGATATGGCTAAGGACCGCTGGAGCGAGCATCCCGAGTCTTTAGTCAAATCCATTCTGGCCATCGTCCATTCCGCTCCAGAAGGCATTCACCGCCAGGAATACCAGCTTACCAAGGAAAAAGCCCTGCAGGCGGCGAACGAGCTGATTAAGGAGGTTGAACGTAAGCATGGTAAGTTGAAAACAAAAATTATGCGCAGGCTGATCAGGATAGCCCGCAACTACCTGCCTGTCCGTGAACATCCTAAATATTTAATCATGAAGCTGATCCTGCTTTGTAAGCGGGCCTTTTTAGCCGAAGCCAAACACCTGGCAGAAAAAGGTCTGCTGACAACCGAAAAAGATATTTTCTATGTGAGCTTTTGGGAACTCTATCAAGCCATACAGGATAACCGCAGTCTCATTGAGCTGGTGGAGAACAGGAAAGAAGAGTACCGCCACTTTAAGAAGCTCGGTGCCCCCCGCCTTTTAACCAGCGATGGTGAGGAGCCTAAGGCCAGCTACCAAAGAAAAGATCTCCCCGCAGGCTCCTTGATCGGCATGCCTGTGTCCTCGGGAATGATTGAGGGCATCGCCAGGGTAGTCACCGACCCTGCTGAAGCCTCTGTAAACAAAGGGGAGATCTTAGTCGCTCCCTTTACAGACCCCGGCTGGACTCCACTGTTTATCAACGCCTCCGGCCTGGTCATGGAAGTCGGCGGCCTGCTCACCCACGGAACCGTGGTGGCCAGAGAGTATGGCATCCCCGCTGTGGTGGGAATAGCGGATGCCACTAAAAAAATCAAAACAGGCCAGAAGATCCGCGTGGAGGGTAATGCGGGCTATGTCTTGATCCTTGAAGAATAGGAGGGGATGGTTATTCTTGGGTTTATAGGCTTGCTCTTTGGCATATTCGCCATTGGTATGATGCAGCTTATTTTGGCAACGGCTATGCCCTTTATTGTCAGTGAAATCGGGGGAAGCGCTCTGTACGACTGGGTTTTCTCCAGTTACATGCTGGCCTCCATCGCCACCATCCCCCTCTTCGCCAAGTTTGCCGATATCTATGGCAAGCGGAAATTCTTCATCCTGGGCATGTGCTTCTTTGCTCTAGGCAGCTTCTGCGGCGGTTTCGCCACCACTATGCCCTACTTCATAGGGGCAAGGGTCATTCAGGGTGTTGGAGCCGGAATCATCAGCCCCGTGGCCATGGCCATGGTATCCGATATGTTTCCGGCTGAGCAGAGGGGAAAAATGATCGGCCTGTTCGGCCTGGTTCAACTTCTCTCCAACCTCCTGAGCCCGCCTCTGGGCAGTTTCATCACCAGGGAATTAGGCTGGTCCTGGATCTTCTTTTTGAACCTGGGGATGATTGCCTTTTCTGTGCTCCTGGTGCTTCTGGGGAAAAAGTTGCAAGAGAGCAAAAGAGATATGGAGCTAAAAGAGATCGATATTCTGGGCGGTTTACTTTTTGGAGGCTTCTGTCTTCTCGCCGTCACCCTTGCCAATGCCCTCAGCCATCAGGGCCGGTTCAGCTTGATAGGCGCCGCCCTTCTCCCGGCTTTGGTCTTCACTGGGGCAATGCTGGTGATCAACGAAAGAAAACAAAAGAATCCCATCATCAAAATGGAATTCCTCAAAACCAAAATTATTCGCCGCTCCCTGATCAGTGCCGTGCTGTCGGGAGCCATCATGTACGGTCTGGCTGTTCTCCTGCCCCTCTGTGGAGTCATGCTCAGCCGGCAGGGCTTCCCGCTGGATGAAAGCAAAACCCTTCTAATCTTTATGGTCAGCCTCACCTCCGGACTCCTTGGGGGCAGTCGCCTGAGCAAGCTTCAGTTAGGGCAGGTCCCCAGATACCTGTGGCTTATTCTTTCCTTCAGCTCTACCTTCCTCTTGTACTCTCTTTATACCGTTAAGATCATTTCATTTTGCCTGTTCTTGATTCTGATGGGCTTATGTGCCGGCGGAATCATGGCCACCTTCCTGATCAATTCCCAGAACGCTGTAGAGAGTGAGGATAGAACGGTGCTCAGCGGCCTGGTCCAACTGGGACGGTATTTTGGCGCCTCCATCGGGGTAACCCTGCTGATCGGCATGCTGCCCGAAGTCAGCCTCATCAGCGGAACCGGAGAATTTATCAGGGCTTTCGGACTCTTGGTGATCCTCTGCTTCACGGGAATGCTCAACGAGATTCTCTAAGCAGTGAATCAGAAAGTTATTTAATTCTTGAATTGTCGCTTCAGCATGTATTTTTACCGTAATAATTAAGGATAAATTCTCGGAAAGCAGCTACATTGGGGGAAAGCGGCCGGTTCCGATAAGTCACTAAATAAAATAACCGCTCAAGCTCAAGGCCATCAATACTAAATGCTTGAAATGCTTCTGATTTCAGTTCATCACCCACACTGAGGGATGAGACCACCGCCACTCCCAAACCTTCACTTACAGCATGCTTGATGGCCTCTGTATTGTTCATCTCAGCCACAACTTTGAGCATGTCAGGATCAATGCCTTTTTTCTTAAGCGCCGTTTCAAATTCTTCTCTTGTCCCTGAACCCCTTTCGCGGAGGATAAATTGCTTCTTCAGCAAACTCTCTGCCGCTATACAGGACCTGTCTGCTGGCTCTATACAATCCCTGGCAGCAATGAGCACCAGGCGATCCTTGGTAAGGATCTCATAATCCAGTTTATCCTCGTCTGTGCGGGTACCGACAATCCCCACTTGATATTTCTTCTCCCGGATTTCTCTTATAACTTGATTGGTATCCCCTTGATGAATCAGGAACTTGATGTTAGGGTTTATTTTCTGAAAACCCATCATAATTTTAGGCAGCAAATACTGACAGGGAATAGTTGAAGCCGCGATCTCCAATCTCCCCTCAATCTGCCGATTATGCTGATTAAGGCTGGAAATGGCACAATCTCTGGTTTCTAACAGATTAACTGCATACTGATAAAAAATATCTCCTGTGTCCGTAGGCATAACCTCCCGACTGGAACGGTCAAATAACTTCACACCTAATTCAATCTCCAGATCGCTGATGTGATTGCTGATCGTCGGTTGGGTCAGAAACAGGGCTTTGCCTGCCCGGGAAAAGTTCCGTAAGCGATAGACGGAAACAAAGGCCTCAATTTGCCGAAAATCCATATCATTCTCCCAGTTTACATTATTTAATGAAATCTTCTTAGCTCTCCAACATATAATGTGTACTATCTAGTTCAATGGTTCTATAGGCTTAACCTTTGGTTGCCCGGCCTCCAGGAGCACTTTGCTGCCCAAGAGGAAAACGCTCTCCAGGACCATGATCACACCGGTGCCGATGAGCAGCACTTCTATGGCCATAACATCCGCTATCGGACCAAAAATGAGCATTCCCAGGGGCATCATGGTGCTGGAGATCATGGACAGAACCCCGAAAACCCGGCCCAGAAAATCAGGCTCTACTTTCTCCTGAAGCATTACTGTCGCGGGAGTATTAAAGATCGGCATGGCCACTCCTACACAGGCCATAAAAACCAGGTACAGCCAGAAAACAGGAATGACTCCCAGCGCAACGGTACAGACGCCAAAGCAAAGGGTTCCGAAGGCCATGGAATGAATCCTGTTTCTGAAGCCACCCCAAGTTGCCATCAGGATGCCACCGATCATCATGCCGACGGAAAAGGTCATTTCAATAGCGGTAAGACGCCATACATCATCCCCAAAGGTCCGGGCGACTTGAAGCGGCGTCAGAAAAGCCGCCGGTGCCGCCATAACCATGAACAAAGCACAAAAAATGAAGAAACTTTTTAGAAAAGCATGTTCCCTGATATACTTCAACCCTTGCTTCATATCTGCAAAGTAACTGACTGATGGCATTTCCTGTGCTTTACGGTGAGCAGGCACCTGTAAAAAGAACAACAAAACCGAAACACCCAGAGCGGCGGTAACAACATCAATGAAAAAGATAGCTTCAATGGTGGTAAAGGTAAGCAGTGCCCCGCTTAACATCGGTGATACCAGCATCACAGCTGATTGGATACTTCCGTTTATGCCATTTACCTTGATCAACTTATCCTCCGGCACCAGCTGAGGGATAAGAGCTCCCACCGCCGGCATTTGCACCGCTGCGCCAAGAGCACGGACGGCGGACATTACAAAAAGCAGCCACATCATTTTGTATCCGGCGAAAAATAACAGGGCCAGAATCAGGGTGGAAATGGCGATCATGGAATCAGCCAGCATAATCAGTATTTTACGGTTATAGCGATCGGCCCACACTCCGGCAAAGGGAGAGAGAAAGAAGGTGGGCAGAAAACCACAGATAATGGAGATGGTCATCATCATTCCTGACTGGGTCTCTAAGGTGATATACCACATGATGGCATATTGAACTAAGGATGAACCAAAGAGGGATATGGTCTGGCTGGTTAAAAAGAGTATAATATTCTTCTTCCACTCCGGCTTGTTATTCAGAACTATCCGCTCCAATCGTTTCTTTAAAAATCCTACTTCGTATTTTGTCTTTGTCTGCTGTCTATTATACTGCATGATATTCACCAGGTATATACTCACGGTTTTACCATGGAGGTATTTGTGCCGCTATGCCTGGTGAAATTCCCAAACGTTTGGGAATTTCACCAGGCATAGCGGCGATAACTATAATTAAAAGAGGCTGTTCACACACAGCCCCTCGCTTTTTACGGTTCCCGTAAGGTCAATTCAAAGCTCTCTTCTTCACCATTCCACTGAACAGAGAATTTTCCTGTTTCATTCTTATCGACTGTATGGGTTGTACCGCTATAGATTCCCCAGTACAAGGGCGAGCCTCTATAGAAACCCGTTTGTTCTTCATCGAAGTTGCCTTGATGGTAATCTTCCTCCGTCAGAGTTGATTTCCCATTAAGGTACTCAAAGCTATAGCTGATATCTTTTATCTCTTCCGAATTACCTTTGTAGTTTACCAAAGGAGTTTTCGTCATATAAAATTTAAACTTTTTATAGCCATCTTCACCTGTCCACCATTCTTCATAAGTGGATACCACGAGCTTGGCTTCCCAATCCTTTCCTTCACCATAAAGCACCCATTTTTCCCCTTGGTTCAAATCGTAAAAGATCGTTTTACCCAAGGCTTGAGTCATTGGAGCAATCTTATCATAATCACTTTGCCAATTCTCTTCAGAGATATTTAAGACTGCAACTATGACCATATTCTTTGCTGCATAAGCAACACTCGGAATTTGCGAACTTGTGAATGGATCATCTTCCATACTCTTAATGCTTTCGAGAATGTTTCTCCTGGCCAAAGTCGAATTGAACTCATAAATATATAATTGGCCAAGGCCTTCCTCATCTATACCATAAATCTTTGGCTGCACATCACCCAATACACATTCACTTGGATCGATGACTGGAGATGGGCTGGCTTTCAAGCTAAGTCCTGCCTTTTTCAATACCCTGACCACATCTTTGGTGCTGATCGTTTCTTTTTCGGCCACGGTTCCGGCTTTATAGCTCACCACACCGATCCCGACAGCTGCTAATATTAAGACGATCAGCCCCGCTATCGCACCTACTCTAAATCGTCTCAGCCACTTTTTAAAGGTATCCGGTTCCGGCAGATGTTCCGGAATATGATCCAGCACAGGCTCTTCATTCTTTAATTCCTGGAGAAAATCCCGGCAGGAGCCGCATTCTTCCAAATGCTTTTCTACCAGCTCCTTCGTCCCGGGATTGACATCCCCCTCCACATACAGGGGAAGAATATCCTGAACTACCTCACAAGGGAGAGATATTTGCTCTTTCATTCCTTTCCCTCCTTTTCTGCGTAGTTTTTACGGAATTGCAGTCTGGCCCGGTGCAAGGTAACTTTTACCCAGGGCACCGACTTCCCCATAATCACGGCGATCTGTTCATAGGCCAATTCATGCCATTCCCGCAGCCAGAACACTTCCCGATAGTTCTCGGGGAGTTCCTGGAGTACTTTCCCTGTCAGACTCAGCTTTTCTTTCAATTCCAGAACCGTGTCCGGTTCATAAGACGCCGGCCCCTTTAACAGCTCCGCTTCAGGCAGGGGGAAGCTTGCCTTCTGTTTCCTTTTCCACATGCTGTACACATTGCGCGCCACCTTGTACAGCCAGGTGGTCACCTGGGCTTCCCCCCGAAATCCGGAAAAAGTCCTCAGGACCTGAAAAAAGGTTTCCTGGGTCAATTCCTCGGCGAGATGGGTGTTGCCCGTCAGGCCGTAGAAGTAGTGGAAGATAGGCTTTTCATAGGTTTTATAGATTTCTTCCATGGTTTTCACTCTATCTTCCCTCCTCTACCCTATTAGTGCTGGCCAGGGCCGAAAAGTTACACCCGGATATAAGAAAATGGTGAACGGGATATGACTCCTTTGTTCACCATTTTCTTATACCTGTTTCTTATACCTGTATCTTACTCCATTTTTGCCAGATTTACCAACACTTCGGATGAAGATACAATCTCCTGTAAAGAGGATGTTATTTCTTCTGTAGCCGCTGCCTGAATCTGACTTGCCAAACTTATTTCATGAATTTGCTTGCTTATTTCATCTTCTGCCATTTTTATCTCCAGTAAAGTATTGGACACCTTTTGTGAGGATTCACCGCTGACCTGGGCCAGTTTTCTCATCTCCTCGGCGACAACGGAAAAACCCCTGCCCGACACCCCCGCCCTGGCCGCCTCAATCGCTGCATTGAGTGCCAGGAGATTGGATTGGCTGGAGATAGTCTTAATCGAGGAAACAATCGTATCCGTTTCCATTATTTTTTGGTAGTTTACTTCGCCCAGCCTTGTAATATTTTCTATTGAAGCTGCCAGCTTTTGTGAACTTGCGGCAATTTCCTCCAGGCTTGAATTTGTTTGCTGCAGGGACGTGAGAATGGTTTGGGACGCTTCGTCGATCCGGGCTTGATGTTCAAGGTTTCTGGCCATCGTCACCGCGCCGATAATCTGCCCCCTTTCATCCCGGATCGGAAAGCACCCGCCTTTGATCGTGATCCCAAAAAATTCTTTCGGCATGATGCCGGAAAACTCTCTCCCTGTATTAATCGTTTCCAGCACAGGGTCTCCCGGTGGTATTTGATCGCCAACCTTGATCTTTAAATCAAAATCCTGTGCGGGATAATAGGCAATAAACTTTGTCTTATCTGTCATGGCTAAAGCAATATCTTCATGAATTATACAGCGAATTAAAGGGAGCACTTCCTGAAGAGAATCAATGATAGACATAAGAGCCCTCCACCCTCCGCCCACCGGCGGAGATTATTTTAACAAAAAGCCTCTTTTCGCATGCATCAAAAAGAAGCTTTATTGTTACCAAAGGAATATGCAAACCAGAACAAGCTAAGTCAGAACATTTCTTTGCTCATTTTGTTGATCTCTTCCGTTCATCCAGCGCTTCCTGCACCAGACCGGGAATCAGTTTTGTTTTTCCCGCCTCCACCATTGCTTTAACTTCATTGATTTTTGCCATGTTCAATATCCTCCTTGTCATTTTTATAAGAGTTGATTTGTCCGATTCTTCCCACCGATTTTTTCCACGGGAATGTAATTGCCTGGACCGGGCAGCGATCCGCGCATTCCTTGCACTTGGTACACTCACTGATATCACTTGTACCGGGGAGCTGCTTAGGATCCAGATTAAAGCTGCACACACTCTGGCATTGGTGGCAATGGACCTGATTCGTTTCTTCCAAGCAAAGGGAGCTGTCCACCGTGGGTATAAGCCTGCGGTTGAAGCGGCTGAAGATACCGAGCAAAGCCCCTACCGGACACCATTTGCTGCACCATTTTTTCAGAAACACAAGTTCAACTATGATCACAATAGGAAAAATAAGCAGATCAAAGGTTGGTTCATTAAATTGGAAAAGGCGCATGAGGGCAAATAAAGTCGCAAAGATCAGCCCGATGGGACAGATGAGACAGAATACAGGAAAGCCAAAGACAGCAGAACTGGCCAGGGATGCTCCAAGCACAGATAATCCTGTGACAGAATTCTGATCAAGGGCGAGGCCGGCTTGAGTGCAGAACCCATCTGCAGTTTCTTTCTTTTTAAAAATCGCCGGCGCTGAACTTTCCCTGTCGTTGTCCGTTTCCGCCTCCTGACTTTCCTTTGCTCTATTCGTCAACCCGTAGCGCACCAGAGGAACAGGACAGATCCAGCCGCAGAAGACCTTGCCCAAGAGCACTGTGATCCCGGCGATAACCAGGAAGGAGATGAATAGATGGGGCATAAACGTCCGGCTGGCCAGGGTCGTTTCCAGGAAGCCCAGCGGGCAAATGGCTGAGATGCTCTTCACCCCAAAGGAAGATAATGTGCCTGTACCGGCACCCCAAACCCCGCCAATAACAATAAGGAGCACAACCACTGCCATCGTCGTCATTCTCAGGGTTCTTGTCCTATTTCCTTCCAAAGAGCTCTCCCCCTTTCCTGGCAATGACTTCAACTTCTATACCGCGTACTTTGCCTCCCCCATACGATCGCATTACCAGGGCCGGACAGACTTTCACGCATAGACCGCATCCGTTGCATTTTTCAGACTCAACTATAGGGCGGCGCTGCCCATCCAGTAGGATGGCATCGTAGGGGCATTCTTCCTGGCATATGGTGCAGCCAACCGAGTCCCAGGCTATGCAGATATCTTTTTTTACTTCCGCAAGTCCTATTTTTACAGTCTTCATGTCAAAAGACTTCAAAGCTTGAGTAGGACAGACTTCCACGCATTTGTTACAAAAATCACAGTAACCAAGATGGAATTTCATTACCGGGGTGCGGGCGTCCAACATGCTGTCCGACAAGTTCGCCAAACCGATCACAGAAGTAGGGCAGACACTTCGGCAGCGGTCGCATTTAATGCATCTGGAAATAAAATCAGTCTCGTCCTGTCCCCCCGGAGGCCGGAGCAGGTCTTCTCTTTTCAGCGTTTTGCCCGTCGCTCCAAGCCCGAGCATCGCTGCCAAAACTCCTCCGGTATATTTAAGAAAAGCACGCCGCGAGGAGCTAACGCCATAGTTCTCCCCGTTCCGTTCATCTTTATCGTTTTGTTCACTCATTTTAACCTCCTCACTCATCACTGCACTAATCCACCCTAAGGCCCCCGGCATCAATTTCCGCAACCAAATCTTCAAGGAGGATATGCTCCAGGCGTAAATAGCCCTCTGTAATCTGAGCGGTCCCTTTGTAAAAAGATGTTTCCGCATGCTTCTCCACATCAGCACAAAAAGCGGGAACCCAGTTCAAAAGGTGCTGCAAGAGAAAATCCAACTGTTCTTTCAGGCAGGCGGACACCGCTGACAGATCCTGTACAGCAAGAGCTTTTTGCACCTCCAGGCACAGGTGAGCCATAAATTCAAGCTCAAGAGAGATATGATCCTCCGGAAAATCCAGGGCAGCAGAGATATCAAGCCCTTTGCTCCGATATAACGCCACAACTTGATCCCGGGCATCCTGCATGACCAGCCTCTCCGGGCTTGTGTAAACCGATTCATAAGGATAGGCTGCGTAAGCGTTGCTTATACCGGCGCCCAGAAAAACCCTGGCAAAGTCCACAGCCAAATCTGTCACAGGATCTCCCCAGGGCTTGCGAAGATACTCTTCAAGCATTCGATATCCTTTACTGAGTTCAACATCGCTGCTCTCTCCGGGAAATGACATCCCCTGCATGTGGTTCAGTAAATCCCCATCCACTTCCACTCTGTAGAGACGCCCTAAAAATCGATACATATGTTCCCGGCCCACCATCAGGTCCGGGTATTCCGACAGTTTCTCCATTTGCATCTCCTCATTTCCAGCGTAGATTGAGGGGGAACAGAGACAATCGAGAGGTTCTTCCCCATTCCCCCATGCCGATTGTTTAATTTAAAATTACAAGAACTGCTTGATGCTGCTGCCAAGAGAAAACATCAACCCCCGGAAGAGCGCACTGGAAACCAAAACACAGACAAGGCCGAATGCTAAAGACGCAACGGGAGGTATCTGTTTCGCCTTCTTTTTGTTGAATGGCGATACCAGGGCGGCAGGAACCAATAAACCCAGGAGCACCAATCCTCCCCAGAATAAAACTGCCAGATCACCGGTCAAAACCCGGGTGGCAGAGCGGGTAATATCCGGATAAGGCGCAACCGCCAGATGGATCAAATAGAGTATGAGCAGCACAGCCTGAAATGCCACAGCAATGAGTGTTGCCCATTTTATCGTCCCTGCTGCCGATGGAGCCCCCTTTGCCGCTGCAATTTCTGCTGACGTTGTCCCAGGTGCCGAGCTGATATTGTTCGTAAACGCAATCAGCAGGCTGAGGCTGTAACACCCCATTAAACCTGCCGAGGCCAGATAAATGAGCGGTAAAATAAGGGTATTCCATGCAGGCCGGGCTGATAATACATAGGTGTAGCCAACGGCAAAGGCCAGAATAACCGCGGGAATTATCCCTACCGTGGAAATAATCCTGAGGGTACGGTCAGAAGCATTTCTCCGCATAGCCACCAGATAAACAATAATGTCCAAAGCCACCAACCCTAACATCGTCGACTCCATAAAGATTCCGGAAGTTGGATGACCCAGGGCGCCAAAGATTCTTTCCGGGTGACCCAGATGCAGGACGCTGGAAAAGCCGCCAATTGCCAAAGCTGCCAGTGCTGCCAGCGAACTCTTCGTCCTCACTTGCTTTGCCATACCGCCCCATTCGGTTAAGATGACGGAACAGACAAAGATTCCGCAGCCCAAGCCCACAAAAACTGTGAAAAAAACCAATGACCATTCGATACTCATATTAGCTCTCCTTCCATATAGCCGTCTTGCGGTGCATGATATAGCGGGAGGTAGGATGGTTCCCCACATCCGGCATACTATGCACACTGTCGCTGCCGGCTTTTTTGAGCGCCTTCGTTACGTCGCTGTCCGGATCGTCCAGGTCGCCGAAAAACCGGGCGCTGCCCACACAATTCTTGACGCAGGCAGGTTTCTCACCAATTGCCAATAGATGAACGCAAAGAGTGCATTTCTCTACAACCTTTTGTTCTTCATTGAAAGTGCGGGCCTCGTAGGGGCAGGCCATGATGCAGTAACGGCAGCCGATGCATTTTTCTTTATCGACCAGGACAATATTCTCTTCATTTATATAAGATGCTCCCGTGGGACAGACTTTGACGCATTCCGGACTGGAGCACTGCTGGCACATCACCGGGAGAAAATGCATCTGGAGATCCGGGTACTTCCCCCGCGGGCCAATCTGTTTTACCTTATTCCAATAAGATCCCAGGGTCACACCATTTTCCTGCTTGCACGCCACTTCGCAGGATTTACAGCCAATACAACGATCCAAGTCGACAACCAATGTTTTTTGCATGATTACACCTCCACATCTTTGGTGGGTTCAGATGGCTGAGGCAGCCAGGGCTTGAAATCCTCCGGTTTCAGCCAAACCCCCGGCGGCGGGCCATCCGCTTTGGAAACCTTTACGAGATAGCCCCGCAGTGTGTAAGTACCGACTACATCATTGAAAGGAGCATCCTCCTTGCTGAGCAGGTTGACATTCATTTCCTGCCAGCCGTGGGTTTCACTATCTAATGTTTCCGGAAACCAGAAACGCTCCATATACACCACACCGGGATTAATCCCTTCCGTCACGTTGGCTTTTCCTTTTGTTTTACCCCGCTTGGACTCGACCCAAACCCAGTCCCCATGCCCAACGCCATATTTTTCTGCGGCCTCCGGGTGAATCCAAAGCTCAGGAACAGGATAAATCTCCCTTAACCAAGGGATGTTTTTTAAGGTGTTGTGATGGAAGTAAGGCAACCTTCCATTGGTCATAACCAAGGGGAATTCCTTGGCCAGTTCACTGCCTTGAAGGGGGCTCTCCGCCGGTTCCATATAATAAGGCAGGGGATCGTAGTCTACCGAAGCCGGTGGCAAGGGATAAGGTGCAAAGGGAGCTCCGGTTCTTCCTAAAGTAATAAAACCTTCAGCATAGAGTTCGATTTTTTTGGAGGGGGTAGGAAAGCCCCCTGGCTTACCCGTCGCCGGATCAAGCTTTTGATAAACGTGGTACTCTTTCCAATCCTGTTTAGGCATATACTCAAAAGGAGCCTTTTCCGCAAACTCCTGCCAGGTCATGTTCACTGCGGAGGTCGTGAATATATTGAGAAGTTCCTCCATCGAATTCCAATAAGGTAAATCTCCACCCATAAATTCAGGATCAAACGCTCTCTGGCAATTTTCATGGCCCAGATCCGCACAGCGTTTGGCCAATTTAGACCAGAACAGGGTTTCATCCATTGTCTCCCACAAATGAGTGACAGCTTGGCGGGCAAAGACCATATTGAGCGATTCAACCGGCATATTGGTCTCCAGCCATTCCGTAGCCGGAATCAGAATATCGGCATAAGCAGAAAATGATGTGGGATACATGAACATATGGACAATAAAGTCCATTTGGTCAATGGCATCTTTCCATTTGGCTGCGTTGGCCACCGCCCCCATTTTATTGCCGGAGCGTTCGATCCACACCCGCGGCTTATAGGGTTTGCCGGTCAGAATTGCCTCCAGAATAGCGGTGGGCTGAGCGGCTGTCCACTGGAGAAGTCCCTTGTGCTCAATCGTACCCAGACGTTTTTTAAATTGCTCTTCTGAAATCAATTTGATGGCCGGCGGAACGATGTAGGTAAAAATCGGTGCAATACCGCTGGATTTAAAGCGCTGCATCAGCGCCCCCGGTTTTTCCACATTGCCCATCAGAGTGTTAAGGACAGTAATCCCCATAGCCGCCTGCACTGAATTGGGATTTTGGTCGGTAGCAACACCCAGGCTTATCCCTCCCGGGGAGTTAAGGGCATAAAGCTTGATCGCTTCTTCGATTTTATCGGCATCGAGCCAACATGTCTCCGCCGCCTTCTGAAGAGTGAAAGGTTCACACCGCTCTTTCAGCAGCTGGAATCCTGTCTTGCACTCTTCCCCATTCACGGTGTAAGTCCCCTCCAGTGCAGGCATAAGACTGTCGTTCCAGGGGTAAGCCAGAGGCTGGGCTGAATTGGTTTTGGTATCCCAAACCATAAAGGTCTCGGGACCTCCTGGGACAGCCGCTTCACCGGCACGCACCAGCATCTTTGTTTTGACATTCACGAGATAAGGCAAATTCGTCCATTTCATGATGAAATCCAGATCGTAGAGTTTCTTCTCCATAATATAGCGGGTCCAGGCCAGCATAAGGGCGACATCGCTTCCCGGCCGGATCGGCAGCCAGATATCCGCTTTGGCGGCATCGGGGGTTAGGCGCGGATCGATGACCACCGTACGGACTCCGCGGGCACGCAGTTCATTGACGGCATTTCCGCCACCGGCCGGGCAAGAGTTCGCAGGAGCTGTTCCCCACATGACCAGAGTCTTAATCGTTGTCTCTTCAAGATCGTAAATCTCCAGGCAATTGGAATCAGCGATACTGGTATCAGGACCGCCATACATCACGGCAGCCGTTAATGTGCGCGGCAAATAACACTGGGCACAACCGGGTTCAAACCAGTTGGGAGAATCGAAAGCACTGCAAAACCGTGTGATGCTCCAAAACTCCGGGTTGCCGCCGCCACCCGTGGAACAAACCAAGCTTTCCGCCCCGTATTTTTCACGGGCTTCCATCAGTTGCTTGGCAATAATGTCCAGAGCCTCATCCCAGGAAATGCGCTTCCACTTGTTTTCGCCACGGGCACCCACGCGCAGCATAGGATGTTTATTGCGATTAGGGTGATAAAGGGCCTGTATACCGGCCAGCCCTTTGGCGCACATTTTCCCATAGCTCATGGGATACTCCGGATTGCCTTCGAGCTTGATGACACGGCCATCTTTGACATGGGCCAGAACCCCACAGTTCGCAATACAAGCCCGGCAATTGGTCTTGACAATCTTTGTCGCAGCGGTTTCCGCCGCCTTGGCAGAGTCTTTCGATAAGGCCGTGACCAATAAGGGCCCGCCGAATGCTGCCGCAGCTCCGGTTATAGCTGTTGATTTAAGAAAATCCCTTCGATTCAGCATAAGTCGTTTCAATGATTTCCCTCCTCTTTCAATGCATCATAAGCAACGTTAAACCTTTCCAATAGCTCCTTAACACAGGCACGCGAAACAAGACACTAGGAATTTTATAGGGCAACCGAGGGGTACATGTTTATAGCGCTAACCCGACTATGCTCCCATAAAATTCCCGTGAACCAGTATCGCTATTTAATAATGCAAATTGCATGCCAAATAAAATTGAACATCCTCTCCCGGCTTAACCAAAGGGTTTCTGTATTATTTGAAATCCAAGCAGCCCTCTCTCTGCCTTAAATAAAGTTGATAAAGCGCCCAAAACTCAACCCCTGTTGAATAATTAAACATTGGCTGAGTTTTTCACGGAAATCTTGTTGATATTTACGACACTTTACATTGAAAGCGCTCTGAAAAATGCTAAAATAAGAGATAGAGAGAACAAGCACATGGTAAAGGAGAGGGTTCCATGAGCACTGTGGGCAGAGCTATTGGTGAAAATCAAATAGAAAACCTTACCTCCATATTGGATTCTATGTATCCGATGCGGGGGCAGATTGAATGTGCCTTGAACCGTTTTCTCACTTATGGCGAAGACCCCAGGGAATGCGGCTGTGTACGGCATGAAATAGCGATGTCCTGGCTCCGCTCCCGCAACTATGGCATTACCCAGGATGTTGATCTTTTGACCAAAAGAGTCAAGCCCTCAACATGGAAACGTGTCCTGAAGAACAGCGGAACATTATTAAGCGTTGCCAAAGAGGTGTTGCTCAAAGATTTATCTTTTGTAACCCGCCATTCAGACTTCAGCGCTTTTTTATTTGATGATAAAGGGATCACTTTATTGCCGGTTAACGGAGGCAAAACATTCAGTTCAGTCGTTTCCGGTTTGGACCTCTCTGAGGAATCCATCGGAACAAGCAGCCATTCTCTGTGCATTTACCATGATAGACCCACCTTTCTGGTCGCGCCGGAAAATTTCAATTGGACTATTCAGGATGTAAGCGCATCGGTCTCCGTGCCGATTCATTATGAGAGCGGAAGCCTGGCCGGTGTCTTAACCTTTACCTATAACCGTGACAATGATCTTTACTTGACCAGCCGGGAAATGCTCAGCGGAATGATCGCCTTTCAGTTTTCTTTAGCACAGAAGATCGAAAATTCCCTGAGAGGATTGGATCATAATTCCAAAACATCTTCAACCCAAACACAGAGCCATACACCATTTGATATCATCCGTTCCTTGACAGATGACAGTTTAGCAGCAGTGAACAAAAAAGGCGAATTCCTGCATCTTAACACAGGTGCCGAAAAACTGTTGCAGGCTACTCTCAAGCAGCTTAAAGGAACAACCCTTCTAACCTTAACCGGAAACGAACCGAGTCTGATCGGAGCACTTAAAAGCAGCAGGCCAACACCTGATTTTCCAATCCAACTATTGAACACCGGAAACCCAAAAGATTGCCTGATACGAGTGGTGCCTGTTAACGATGAGGAAATGATCATACGGTTTAAGCAGCTCAAACCCTCTAAACCCAATAATTCAGAACACCTCTCCGCCCTTTATACTTTTTCAGATATTGTCGGCGAAAGCCCTGAGCTGGCCAGAACCAAGCAGCTTGCTCAGAAATTTGCTTCAACTTCCCGTAACATTATCTTGTTCGGACGAAGCGGAACGGGCAAAGAGTTGTTTGCCCAGGCTATTCATAATGCCAGCCGCTCTCAGGGCCCTTTCATCAGCATTAACTGTGCTTCCCTGCCCAGAGGGCTGGTTGAAAGTGAATTTTTCGGGTATGAGGGAGGTAGTTTTACCGGAGCTGACCGCAAAGGGCGGGCAGGCAAACTGGAACTGGCCGACGGGGGCACTTTGTTTTTAGATGAAATCGGTGATATGCCGCTGGGTTTTCAACCGATTCTGCTGAGGGCACTTGAGAACAAACAGGTCATGCGCATAGGGGGCAGCCAGTATGTTCCCACCAATTTCCGGGTCATCGCTGCCACCAATAAGGATATCCCTGATTTGATTGCTAAAAATCTGTTCCGGGAAGACCTGTATTATCGGCTCTCCAGCCTGAAATTATTAATTCCTTCTTTAAAGGAACGGCGAAATGATATCCTGGTCTTGGCCCATTATTTTATCCGCAAACAATGTCAGGAGTATAATCTGCCCATACCAGCCCTGGAACCGGACGTCGAAAAGGCCCTCATCTCCTATGAGTGGCCCGGTAACATTCGTGAATTGCATAACTGTATCGGCACAGCTTTAACTTTGGCTGAAAATGATATAATTAGAGCAGAAGATCTTCCTCCGGAGATTCTTACTCAATCCTATGACGTCAATGAAACGTTTGGGCTAAAAAGCCTTGATGAAATGGAAGCCATGGCTATACGTGACGCTATGTTCAGAACGGGGCATAATGTGAGCAAGGCCGCCCGCTTCTTAGGAATAAACCGCACAACACTGTACCAAAAGCTAAAAAAACACCCTATTGACACTATGTAATAAGCCTCCGGATATAATTGCCCTACCACAGGCAGAGCCCTGGGATAGGCTCACTTTTCAAAAGGACCTATCGCAACACGTTGACCATAAACGTTTTGCGATAGGTCCTTACCCGATCATATCAGTATTTATAACATTTCAATGTACATGCCACTCATGCTGCTTGCAGAAGTCTTTAAACAAATGGACAGCAGGTTTTTCATTGTTGTTGCGCCATGCCAGGACAAAATCCTCATAAACTTTGTCACTGTCGATATCCACATAAGCTACGGACTGATGGCCGGCAATTTTAAACGACCTTGGAATAGGCGCGATTCCCATACCGGCAGAGGCCATGGCAATCGTTGTGTCATAATGATCGACCAGTCTGGCATTCTCCATGTCAAACCCAGCATCACTCAGGCGTTCAATAACTACTTTTAAGCTTTTAACGGCATATTTATTATTGCTCATAATAATCTTCTCGTTTTTAAGTGCTTCCGGTTTTATTTTTTTAAGTTGGGCTAAAGGGCTGGACTTCGAAACAGCTATGGCCACATAATCCCGGAATAAATATACGCTGTCCAGCATGGTGATATCGTCAATTTCCGATTGTTCGTTAAACATAACATCCAGCCTGCCATTGACTAAATCATGAGTTAAAGCCCCCCAGGTTGCCACGACCACATCGATTTCAATATGGGGAAATTTTTTGTGAAACTCCTGAACCAATTCATGGATATTAGCCCATTCAGTAGGGCCATGGTAACCGATACATAAATGATTATTTTGGGATTCGCTGATTTTTTTAGCTTGAACTTTTGCCTTCTCATAATACTCCAGAATATAGGCAAAGTCTTTTTGGGCAGATTCTCCTGCAGGTGTTAGCTCCACTTTATGGCGGGTCCGGTTGAACAATTTAACTCCGAAGTCTTCTTCAATCCCATTGATTTTAACACTCATAGAGGGTTGTGAGATAAACATTTCTTTCGCAGCAAGGGAAAGATTTAAATGTTTGGCAACACTTAAAAAGCACCTCAAATCAAATAAATCCACTGGCCTCACCTTATCCAAATTATTTTAGAGGTATTTGTGAAATTAATAATAAGCCAGGCGGCCTGCATTGTCAATTAAATCCGCTTGTGAAAGAAATTATTATATTTTTTATCTATAACCTTATTGATTATTCCAAAAACCATTGCCCCTCTGTCTATGGTAACTTATTTCCAGAAGGTTATGAAACAAATAGTATAAGGAGGCGCTTAATCCATGAGTTTTACGAGAAGGGATTTTCTCAAAGGAGCAACGTTTACGGCCGCAGGTGTTGCTATGACCGGTATTCTTGGAGGCTGCTCCAGTGCAGGCACGGCTAATACTCCCGCTGCCCCCGCCACTGACAATGCAAACACTGCAGCCCCCGGCAAGAGCACCAAATGGTATGATGAAGAGTATTTCAAAAAACCGGCCCCCATTACCGGCATTACCGAAACGATCGATGTGGATGTAGTGGTCATTGGTGCTGGAAACGGCGGCTGTATAGCAGCTGTCAGTGCCGCCGATCTGGGTGCAAAAGTCGCCTGGGTTGAACAAAATGCCGGAACCATTACCTGGGCCGGTGAAATTGCCGCTCTGAACTCCAAAGTGGCCAAGGAAAAATTCGGCGTATCCTATAGCGAAGAAGAAAAGAACAGGATTGTCAACGATATCTGCCGCTATGCCAGCTATGAAGTCGATCAGCGCTTGGTTAAGCTATGGGCGGATCATTCCGGCAGAACCATGGATTGGTTTGTTGATAAGATGGAAGCCAAAGGGATTCATATGTTCCTGGAAACAGACACATACAAGAGCAATGTCTACACAGTGCTTCCTGTGACACATACAGTGTATAAAGGCGAATTTATCGAACTGGGCCCCAATCAGATGGGGTCCCAATTGGCCAATCCCGCCTGGGCAGAATATGCCGAGGAAATGGGAGTAAAAAAACTTTTCGAGCATACCGCCCAGCAATTGGTTCAGGACAGCGGCGGCAAAGTGACCGGAATTATTGTGCAGCGCAAAAGCGACAAGGCTTATATCCAAATCAATACAGCCAAAGGAGTTATTCTCTCCACCGGGGGCTATTCAGGCAATACAGCGATGATGGATGCCTTGCGTTTTCGTGGCAAAGATTTTGTCGCCAATAATCTGGGGGGCGACGGACACAATGGGGACGGCATCAAGATGGCGCTCTGGGCCGGTGCCGCAATTGACCGCAATCAGTGCGGGAATGCCTTTAACCGGGCAGCCATTGATCTGGATCATCATGTTGGCGAACCGTTTACCAGCGGCTTGAATGATATCTGGTGGCCGGGAAGCCAGCCCTGGCTGAAAGTCAATACCCGGGGGGAGCGTTTTATGAATGAAGACGGCCCTTATGATTTTCAGATTTATGGCGGCGTCAGCCAGCCCGGGAAATTCTGGTTCCAGATCTTTGACTCCAACTATTGGGATGATGTCCAGGCCTTTCATACCACAATCTGCTCGCGGGTCGTGGCAGCTAAAGGGGCACGCAACTCTGAAGTACTGCCCGGAGTATTTCCCGCCAAAAGCAAAGAAGAATTTGACGGCGCTTTTATGGCGGCGGCTTTAAAAAGCGGCAAATTGAAAAAAGCAGATACTCTGGAGGATTTGGCAAGCCAGCTGGGCATTCCCGCCGGTGTTTTTGCGGAGACGGTTAAGCGTTATAACCAAAACGCGGCAAACGGGTTCGATGCGGATTTCGGCAAAAATCCGGCGAAAGTTCTGCCTGTAGACAAAGCCCCCTTCTACGGCATTGCCGTAGGCAGCTGGTTGTTATGCACGTTTAACGGAATCAAAATCAATACGAATCTGCAAGCCATCGATGAAAAAGGCGATCCTATCGAAGGCTTATATATCACAGGCAATGACAGCGGCGGTTTCTTTGCCAACAGCTACCCCGAATATTACGGCGGATTAGCCCATGGAAGAACCACCTGCTTCGCCCGTCTGGCAGCCTTGCATGCCGTCACCGGGTCCATTTATGAAAGCTGATTGACGATAGGCAAACGGTATTTTTTACAGCGGATAAGGCCATCGCAATTGTGCGGCTAACTATTAGAATAATAGAATTAGAGGGAGTTAACTTCATCATGAAACAATGGACTACACGTAAGATTGGAGCAGTGATTTTGAGCGTTGCTTGTCTGATACCCCTGGTGGGATGCAGTGCCGAAAGCGGTACGGCAAGCGGCTATAAAGATGGTAGCTATGAAGGGATAAGTCCCAACGGAATCCATGGGGAGATTGCCGTTGCAGTGGCCATAACGGGCGGCAAGATTACGGATATCAAAGTGACTTCCCACGGCGAAACCGAGGGCATTGGGTCACTGGCCGTCGAACAGCTCCCCGGGAAAATCATCGAAGCCCAATCCACAGAGGTTGACGGGGTTTCCGGAGCATCGGTATCCTCCGCTGCCATCAAAGAGGCTGTAAACGATGCCTTGACGAAAGCCAAATAAATCATCCTATCGCCTGTAAGAACGTGGTCATGTTGTATTGATTAAAATACACATGACCACGCCTCAACTCATCACTTCGAAATTTATCTCAAATCCAGATATCTCAAGGTTCTTGGCAAGCTCAATTCTTGTTTGTTCAAGCTGTTTTTCGTTAACAATCATAACCTCCATTATTTTATTACTCACGAAGGAGCCATGGACTGCCGATGAGCATCCTCAATCCATATAGTTGGTATCAAAGCCCAGGTAGGAAACGGCTAAAAAGAAAACATCATACAAGAACAGAAAGAGAACTTGACGCCAAACATCGGGCAGACTCATCCCCTTGGCTATATCCACCGTCATGCTGAGACCGATGAACAGGGCCGGCAGGAATAAGGGAAGTGAGACTATATTAGCCAATAACTCCCGCCCCTGACTTTTAAGGGAAAATAAAGAGACCAATAACCCAATGGCCACAAAGCCTACCGAGGCCAAAAGTGCCGGCACTAAGATCTGGATCATGGCCATGGGGAGGTTAAAAAACAGAATGATGAAAGGAAAGGTGATGAGCTCTACACTGATGACTAAAAGCAAGTTATACATAAATTTTCCTAAAAAAATGACTCGGGGCGAAACCGGACATAGGAACAGAGCGTCCCAACATCCTGCTTCATCCTCCATAGCAAGGGATCTGTTGAGAGTTTGAAAGAGCAGATAGACAAGAATCAGCCATAGAGTCAGGGCAGCCATCTCCGGTTTAGAGCTGGGGATCTTGGCCGAAACAAGACTGGCAAGAAAGATCAAGGTGAAGGATAGAAAAACCAGGGAAGTAAACAGCTTCTTCTTCCCTGCTTCAATCTGAAAATCTTTATACGCTAATGCTAAAGCTTGTCTAATCATTGCCCCACCTTCCACCGATAGAAGTCTTTAAAGGTCGCTACATTGTCTTGCCAAGGCTCATCAAATACTATAGCACCTTGGTTAAAAATGATAATCCTTTGTCCTTTCTCAATCTCAGCATTGAAATCATGGGTAGCTGTCACCATGGTCTTATCCTCCACTGAATCTAAAAAATGGGATAGATATTCAGAGGATTCCAAATCCAGCCCTGAGTAGGGTTCATCAAGGAGCAAGAGCTGTGGTTTATGGAGCAAAGCCTTGATGATCAGCAGCCGTTGTCTCATCCCTTTCGATAACTGTGAGACTTTACTGTCCAGCTTCATGCTCAGATTAAATTGAACCAGCAGCTCATGGATTCTTTCTGCCAATTCCGACTGATCAATACTGTACATTTTCCCATAAAATTCGAGATTCTGCTTTATGGTTAAAGATTCATATAAATGACCT
Organism: Desulfitobacterium chlororespirans DSM 11544; assembly: GCF_900143285.1. Taxonomy (NCBI): domain Bacteria; kingdom Bacillati; phylum Bacillota; class Clostridia; order Eubacteriales; family Desulfitobacteriaceae; genus Desulfitobacterium; species Desulfitobacterium chlororespirans. Next base: position 136,881 of record NZ_FRDN01000005.1, on the reverse strand, counting down.
GATTGGGGGGCAAAGCCGATACTGCCCAATAGTTTTGTACGCATGGCTGGTGGGTACCCCATGATCTTGATTGTTCCCGAAGACGGGGTGATCAGGCAGGCCAGAATTTTAAGAAAAGTGGTCTTCCCTGCTCCGTTAGGACCAAAGATAAGAATTTTTTCACCGCGGCTCACCTTAAGGGTTATATTCTGCAATGAGAAACCTGTATCAAATTCCTTACATACATTCTCCAAATGTATCATATCAACCCTCCACGTTGTGGTCCTTAAACAATGCAGGCCCATCGCGTATTCCTTATAAGTATACTACACATCTCTCCACCAGAACAAAAAGAGAAACCCGGCAAAACTCAATTGTCCGGGTTTCCTATATTTTTTACCTAGTCATCGTTCTAACAGGAGTTTGACTTACCCTGATCTTGACTTATCCTGATCAGGGTTTAACATATTCATCACTGACCAGCAGATCAGCTATGACCTCAGTGGGGATGATGAACTCCTGCATTCCCATAACCCCAGGGCCCACTTCATACTTATCGAAAGAAATCACCAGTTTGTAATCGGAGTTAATATAGAAGCTTTGCTCCGGGTTAATCTGGGTAAAGGGTTCAAAATAGTTTTCTTCGCCCTTATTCTCATCCGTAACAACCCAGTACATTAAATTGGAGTCGGCTTTCATCTTCGCCTTCATCTCATTCACGATATAGTCACTGATTACTTGAACATAGCTGTCATCTTTAAATAAGCTGGGCAGGGTAATCAAAACCTGATCCACCTTGTCAATGGTGTCATACTTAAATACAGTGGAAGAGGACCCCACAGTGTTGACCACATAACGCCCGATGGCTAATAACCGCTCATTATCCGTCTTGATTTCATAACCGCTGTCAACTCCCAAATGTCCATCGCCCAGAGCCTTCATTTCTTCGACATCAGCCATAAAGTCCTCATAGAGCTTTTTGTTTTCCTCTAAATACTTCTGATTTAAAGCCTGGCCCAGTCCGCTTTCCTCCAACCCGCTGATAGCGGGGACTTCGATATTGGCTTGGTGCCACCCATCATCATACTGATAATCCCGAAAAGTAAGCACTTCGACTATATTTTTCATTCCCGGCACATCGGCTATCACACTGGCCATGGTGGGACTTACATTAATTCCTCCTATAAAAACCACAACGGCGGCGGCGGCTGTTGCGACAATCTTGCGACCCATCATCAATCGACTCCTTTGCTGTTTTTTCTTACCATCCTCGATAGCTTTCTGAACAACCTGTTCCAGCTCCTTGGGGATCGGCATTTTATGATACTCATCCTTTAGTTGAGAAAGCTGCTTATCATCCATGTTTGATCTCCTCCATAGGTTCTTCCATTTGCACGCGAAGTTTTTTGAGGGTAGCATAGAGACGGGACTTTGTGGTGTTCACATTTTCCTGTAAAACCAAAGCTACTTCCTCAATTTTGAGATCCTCATAATACCGAAGAATGATGCGGCCGCGCTCAGCAGGAGGTAATTTCTCCAGAGCGGAAGCTAAATCCAGATCGGATCCTTCCTCATATCCGGCAGCAGGTTCATCGATATATGTACTGATTGTTTCAGAATCCACTACAACCAAGCGTTTTTGCTTACGCAGGAAATCGAGAGCTGTATTGATGACAATGCGATACACCCAGGACTTCATGCCTTGAGAGTCCCTTAAGGTGTTCACTGAGGAAATAGCTTTTATGATCGACTCCTGGACTACATCCAAAGCGTCCTCCGGATGTTTAACATAACTGTAGGCAAGCCTATAAATAGTTTCTTGATTCGCGATGAGATAGCTCTCAATCTCCCTTGTTAGCTCTTTCTGATCAAACATACCTGACTCCTTTTGAAGTGCACTTCATCTGAGAAGGTTTTTTCTCTCTCTACTATACAGACGCGGGAAAGATAAAAAAAGTTTAGCAAAACGTGACCTTTTCCTTTCCCGTCTCGTTTAAGTTATTGAGGAGGTGAACATGTGGAATCCAAAATTGGCCCCCCGGCCTCCACTATGGAGACCTGGTATCAAGAGACCGTAACCAAGCTGTATCGCTTTATTTACTCCCAACTACAAAATAAAGAAGAAACAGAAGACATTACTCAGGAAACCTACTTACGCTGTCTTAAACAAGCTCCAGACGCTCTCCCGCCTTATCCCTATCTCAAGCAAGTTGCCCGGAATCTTATGACCGATCGTTATCGCCACAAATTAGTAGCCCAAAGCCATCTTGAACATCTTCCGGAGCCTGAGCATCCTTCCCCCGAGGAAGAATGGCTGAGTCGAGCCACCATACAGGAACTGATGAATCAGCTCCCCTCTGATTATCGTCAGATTTTGGAGTACCGCATTATTCAGGGTTATTCCCGCAAGGAAACCGCCACCCTTATGGGACGCAGTGAAAGCTCCATTCGCGGACTGCAGTATAGAGCTTTACAGACCCTACGCTCCTACATCCACCTTTATCAACAGAAAGGAGGGGACTTGTGATGAACACCGATCATCCTAAAGGCCATCCCACACCCGAAGAGCTTCTCGACCATTATATCGACACTTTAAATGAAAACGGTTCTCCTGAGGACTATGATACCACAGAAGATGAACAGGGGCTCCATTCACTCGCCAAAAAGGTTAAAACTTTTGCTTCCGAACCCAGCCAGGAATTCATGGCAAGCCTCTGGCAAAAAATTGAACCGATGGCAGCAACGCCCCCTACTGCCAATGCTCCCTCCACTACCAAAAACACTTTAAGAAAGGACGGGAATTCTCTCAAAATGCCAAAAAAAATCTTCCCCTGGGCAGGCTTTGCCGCCAGCATCCTCGTCTTCCTGCTCCTCTTCTCTCCCTGGTCCGGCTCCAAGCAAACTATCGTCATGGCCATGGAGGAGTCCGTGAAGCAGCTGCAAAACTATCATGGCGTCCTGGAAAAGGTCAGTACCAATGCAGCCGGTGAGCGTCAGGTTCTGATCCGCACAGAAATCTGGTCTGACGGTGAAAACTATGCTACAAAAACACAAGACGGACTTCTTACCGTGAACAACGGGGAAAGTCGTTGGAGCACAAACCCTGCTGCCAAAGAAGTCTCCCTCCTCCCCGTTTACCTGGATCCCCACGATTTTGATCTTCAAAAAGAAGCCGCCAAGGCTTTACGTTATCCCCACCAAATTATTGGCGACGACACTATCGCCGGACGCGCTGCCACCCGTATTGAAATCCAACCTCCCGGCGGTCTCCCTTATTCCTTATGGATTGACCAGGAAACCCATCTACCTATACAGCTGCAAACCGCCATGCAAAAATCTCTGCAAACCACCTACACTTATATCAGTCTCGAAACCAACATCTCCCTGTCCACTGACATCTTTGCTTATAATCCACCCCAAGATTATAAGGTGATTGACAATAACCCGGATAAAGTTATGGCATCCTTGGCAGAAGCCCTCGCAGTCAGCGGCATCACTCCTGTCCAGCTTGCTGAAACTCCCCAACGGATGTTTGCTTCAGCAAATCGTCTGGTCTTTGACTTTGGCGATACCATCATCATGCAAACAAAAACCACGACACCCTTCATCCCCGATCTCCTTGCCACCCTGGGAAAAGCCGGGGATGGCCCTCTCGAAATCTTACCCAACAGCTTGCGCTGGCAGCAAGCTGATCTGGAAATCCTCGTTCAAGGAGAACGGGTAGAAGAATTGGCAAAGCAGCTCTCCACAAGCCTTGACTTTACACCACAAGTCGGACCCCTTCCCCAAGAGGGTGTGATTCCTGTGGAAGTTGACAGGGAAGTTGTAAAAAACAGCCAGCAGCAAGTGGATGCCGGAAGCAGCCCTTGGCAGCTTGATCCCACCCAAGTGGCCTTTACCTTCGTCGCCCTGAAGATCTCCCCGGAAGGAATCACCGGTGAACCCCCTCTGGACTACAATGCCCTTCAGCTGACTGATAATGATGGCAAAAAAGCCGTCGTCCAGGTCTCCGAAGGTCCGGTAAAAACCGTCTATCTGGAGCGCTTAATCCGTCAGGATGAGACAGGTATCTGGACCGTCACAGGCTATGTCCCCCGCTGACTCTGTGCTGGAGCTGTAGTCTATGAAAACCATAAAGGGAGCAAGCCTTGGCTATGTGCAAGGCTTGCTCCCTTTATGGTTCTTATAACTCTTATGGTTTTATGGCCTTTATGAGCTTAAGAATTGTTCTACACTATCCTTTTAAAGCGGGATAATCCTTATAAAGCTGCTCAATTTCAGCATTGATACCTTGCACATCCACCGACTCTTTCTGCCGGTCGGTCAGAGCATACTTCTCTTTCAGCTTTAAGACACGATAGACACTTTCATCGATCCGGTCTGCCGGAATTTCACCTGCCTGGGCAGCATTAAGGAGGGCCTTGAGTACAGCCTCTTCTTTAGCGAAATCATGGCAGACCAGGACAATATCGCTGCCGGCCAGGATGGATTTCACCGCGGCTTCACCGATATTATAATTCTCCACAATAGCCCCCATGGTCAGATCATCCGTAATCACGACCCCGTTATAGTTCATCTCTTTACGCAGGATATCACGGATAAGAACTTCTGAAAAGGATGCCGGATAATCCGGGTCAAGCTTCGGCAGCAAGATGTGAGCCAGCATAATAGCATCCACATCATTGGCAATGGCTTCTGCAAATGGCCTCAGCTCAAAATTCCTTAATCGTTCCAGGTCATAATCAACTCGGGGCAATCCCACATGGGAATCCACCGCAGTATCCCCATGGCCGGGAAAATGTTTAACCACAGAGATAATACCCTGCTCCTGGATTCCCCCCATAGCTTGTATGCCCACTTTGCTGACAAGCTCAGGGTTGCTGCCAAAAGCCCGATCACCGATCACCTTATTCTTGGGGTTGCTGAAAATATCGAGAACCGGAGCGAAATTCACATTCATCCCAAATTCCTTGACTTCCCGGCCCAGGATTTCTCCCATCTTCTTCCCTAATGTACCACTATTCTGGGCTCCGACCTGCTGACTGGAAGGCATCTTCTTGAATTCAGCAGGCATCCTGGATATCCTGCCCCCCTCTTCATCAAGGGCCAAGAATAAGGGAATTTTATTGACTCCATTGGTCCCTTTCAAGGTGTTGATTAGTTTTAACATCTGCCCGCTGTCCCTGACATTTTTCTTTAAGAGAACAAATCCGCCCACATGATAATTTTGAATCAACTGCTGAGCATTAGCGTTTATTTCATATCCGTCCACTCCCACCATCACCAGCTGCCCGACTTTCTCTTCTAAGGTCATAGCTTGGATCCGTTCCTGCAGGGGGTCAATCTCAGGGGGCTTTTCTTGGGGCTCAGCCGGATTATTGTTCCCCTGCTGATCTTGTTGACCTGGTATGGGAAAGTTACCCTCCTGGGGATTCAACCTATGGGATAAAAAGAGAAATCCTAAAACCAAAGCGGCAATAATGATTACGAATATTGCTATCGTTCTTTTGCCCATGTTACCTCTTACCTTTTCACACTATTTTGAAAGCCTGGCCTTTAGCGCGATTGCTATCTGATATAGCCAAGCTATTCTTAATCTTATTGTAAACCTATTTTCCTTATTCATGTATAGTTTACCGCTTGGCTACCGTGAACCCTTGGTCCAATAATTTTTCTTCCCACTCCATCAATAAGAGGGCAAGGTCATCGGTGTAATCGCTCTTGGTCTCATCCTTATCATATTCAAGCTGTTCAAGAACTTCAAAGGTAAAATTCTCTTCCCCTTGTTCCTGCCATTTCTTCATCAGCTCCCGACAAGGAAAGAAGCCTGTCTCCAGCTTAAACCGGATGCCATTAAGGGTCGCCCGCAGATTTCGGGTTCCCTCGATATAATACCATGCCTCTTTCCCGGAGCGAATCCCTACGATCCCCATATCAGGTCTCATCTGCTTATATTGCTCTTTGAGTTCCTTTTTTCTATCCATGACTTAATACCCCATCTCCTTAAGAATTGCTGAAAGAGTCCGCAAACGCTCTCCTAAGAGCTCATCATCATTACAGAGCGCTTGATTAAACAACTTGATATCTTCATTAATTTTCTCATTATCAGTACAGACAGCCACCGTCATAGCATCACCCTGCAGGCCAATTCTGTCAATAACCGGTTTTTCCGGGTCATAGAAATTATCATAACGATAAGCTTCTCTGAAATGAAGCTTGGTCCGGCAAACCAGAATCGCTAAATCAAGAACCCGATGAAGCGGCAGTTCTTCCGATTGTCTGGACCACTTTTCTCCGGTATATCTCCATACTTTAGCGGAAATATCTACTTTACCCCGATCATTCCACTGAGCTAATCCTAAAGAAAGGCCTTTGGCATCAGACTGATAGGCATACCGGCCATCCACGTTTTCATAGTTGTCAGATATGATCACCGGTTTGTGCTTTAAACTGGTTGGTATGTTCATGATTAAAAACCTCCATCACCAAAATAATGTTTGACCATGTCTACCCTATATCGGGCTATGCTTATTTAGTAATTTAGTAAATTACTAAATAAGCATAGCTGCCACACTACCTTTTGTCAACAAACCCCCTCCCCCCTATTCCCAGTGAGGCGAAGTCGTTGGTTCCCCTTATGCTTAGAAAGTATCGTGCGCACGTTTATACTTTCGGATAGTGCAAAAATAAACAGACCCCGATAACTCGGGGTCTGTCAAGCGATGGGCTGAATGACTGGCCGCGTCACTCTTTCCTTTCATTGCTCAAGGACTGTATTACACTGTCGAGACGGCTTCGTACAGTCGGGTATGAGATTCCTAATTCCTTTTCAACTTCTTTGATATTTCCCCGGCATTTAAGAAAAGTTTCCACAAAGAGAAGCTGATCATCAGGTAACTTGCAAAATTTACAGGTGTGAAATTCTCCTTCGAGAGTGGTAGAACAATGGGTACAAAACAATTTGGTCACGTGCATCTCATGCTTACAGATCGGACATTGATGAGGAACCTTATAATCCATCTTTGTCACCTCAATTTTTCATCACGGCTGCCATATGCTACGTTTCGAACCTCCTCTCTCCATGACTACCTACTCATATTTTAAATAATTTTATTAAAATTGTTAAGAAAAATAATTAAGAAATTTAGAAAAGTTAGGGCAAAACCCGCCTTTGCCCTAACTTAAATAACTTCTATAGCTCCAACATCTTTTTGAGCCGCTTTACTTCAGTTAAAATAGCATAATATTCTTTATCAAGATCTTCAACATTATCCTTTTTTCCTGGCATGGAAATTCTACCGACTACTTCCGTCAAACGATTCTGCAGGACAAAAATTTCTTTCTCGATCTCCTCTTTTGTCCTGTCGATATTTTTGTTTTGCTGGACCAGGTATTCTTCATAACTCCCTTTGAAAATTTTGATCTTGTGATTCTCAATAGTCATAATCTTATTGGCCACAGAGCTAATGAAGCGGCGATCGTGGGAAACAAACAACAGGGAGCGTTCATAGTTTTGCAGGGCATCCTCGATGACCTCCAGAGAATGGATATCAAGATAATTAGTCGGTTCATCAAGGATTAATAGGTTAAAGTCCTGACAGAGAATCTTGGCAAAGGAGGCCTTTACCCGCTCGCCTCCGCTCAGCACGTTCACTTTCTTATAGACTGCATCCCCTTTAAAAAGCAGCCGGGCCAGCAATTGCCTTGCAAAGCTCTCCTCATAGAGGCTTTCTTCCATTACATTGGTTAATATACTGGCCTCCTCCTCCAGTATCTTTAAATCCTGACTAAAGTAGCCGATTCTGGCACTGGGAGCAACCTTTATGGAATCTTCCCGGTTGATGATCATTTTAAGCAGGGTACTCTTTCCGCAGCCATTAGGCCCAATCAAAGCCACCTTGACCTCATTCTCAATACAGAATTCCGCATTTTCGAAGATGACTTTACCGGCAAAGGCTTTGTTGAGCCCCTTCCCTTCCATAATAACCTTACTATGCAGCTTCTGGGCATCAGCGATATCCAACTTGATCTTCGCGGTTTGCTTAGGTTTTTCCTTAACTTCCAGCTGCTCAATTCTCGTCTCCACACTTTTTTTGGCCCGGTCAAGATTAGCCTTGGCTTTTTGATTCCCCATCTTATGGAGCCTGGCCTCGGAATTTCCCATTCTCCGGGGAGTTTTACGCACCGATTTTGATTTTTCAGCGCTCTCAATCACGACTTTCTCCAGCCGCTTTTTTTCGGAAACGTATTGCTCATATTCAAACTGGGCTCTTTCTCTTTCCCTGGCCTTTTGCTCACTATAGCTGCTGTAATTGCCCGGGTAAATCTTAAGCCGCCCATCTTCCAGTTCCAGAATCTTAGTGCATAAACTGTCAAGGAGAGTACGATCATGAGAAATCAGGAATAATCCGCCGGAATACTTCGCAAAATAGTGCTCAATCAGTTCGATTCCCTCCAGATCCATATTGCTGGTGGGTTCATCAGCAAAGATCATGGCACTGTTTTGACCTAGGCAAGCGGCCAGCTTAAAGCGGGTCTTTTCCCCACCGCTCATACTCTCGCTGTAGGTTATGGGGATGTTAAATTTCGACGCCATTTCCTGACTGATCTCTTCATGCTCAGGCGGCTCCAGCTGAGAAATCGTCGAGGATTGGCCATAGACTTTCACCCATCCTTCATCAGGTGCTAGCTTCTGGCTGAGAAGGTTGAGCAAGGTGGTTTTACCCACTCCATTGATACCCACGATTCCGATTCTATCTTCAGAGTAAAAGCTTAATTTCTTAATATCAAGGATCAGCCGGTCTCCAAAGTATTTTTTTACATTGCTGCATTCAACTAATAAAATAAAAAACCCCTCCTAGTGTTACCGGAGAGGATAGTGTCATTTCAGATTACAACGCAATAAACCATACTTCTACCCATGTCTTAAGCCCCTTTTCGGTCATAAGGCACTTCAGAATATATAGTAAGGTGCAGTCGTATGAAAAGCTATCCACAGAGAATAATCACTATCCACTCACAGTCAAAAATGCATAGGTTGCAAAGCCGTTGCCACGACTTTTCTCAAAGCATATTTTCCTTGTTAAGTGAATTATTTGCGCATTTTCTGCAGATACCTTACCTTTCATTGGAATGAGTCTGTTGCAGACTTCCTTTTATATTATAAAGTCGCTCTACCCCGATGTCAATTCAGTGTATTTCCGGAGGTGTATTTTTGTCTACTTTTGTGACATTTTCCTATTGAATATCATCCAAAATATGTTATATTATTGGTAAGGTGGTGATCGAGTGGATCAGGAGATGCGCGAAATCCTTAATAAGATACTTCATGGCCAGACAGCGATGAGTGAAAATATTGATTTACTGCAGAAGGATGTCAGCTCCATGAAGAGCGATATCTCAATTCTGCAAAAAGACGTCGGTTCCTTGCAACAAGATGTCAGCTCTATGAAAGACAACATCTCGGCCCTGCAACAAGATGTCGGCTCCATGAAAGGCGACATCTCGGCCTTACAAAAAATGTCGGCTCCATGAAAGGTGATATCTCAGCCCTGCAGACTCAGGTGGCTAATAATACGCTCTTATTGGAAAGCACCCGGAAAGATATCCAAATCATCGCTGAAGTTCAACAAAGTCATTATGAGCAAAACCAACAGGAACATCAGGAAATACTCACTGTTTAGATACCCGATCAAGCACCATCGAATCAGCGGTTAAATCTATATCCTCTACCCTAGGTGAAATTCAGGAAGATAATCAATCCTTTGACGCAATAATCGGGCGGCATGCCCGAACTATAGAAACCATACAAAGAAAATTAGCAAAGGCACTCTAAACGAGTGCCTTTAGCATTTCTTATATAGTGTATTCCTCTCCTTTACTTCTTCATCCCGGTATAGATGAAGACTGCATCCCTAAGGAATTCCGCGGCTCCCGGCTGTTTCTCATCATAATAGGCCGTAAATCTCGGATCATCCACATACATCTGAGCCAGTCCGGCATGAGCCTCCTTAGAGTAGCTGGGCCAGGAGTAGGTGAGCCATTGGCGGTGAAGATCGGCAGTTTTTTGAGCCAGCTCCCCGGCAGGATCCCCGGTTTTGAAGGCTTCACTAAGGGTGGCCAGTACCTCTTCCCCAAGCTTGGTGAACTCATCATACTGTTCCTGGGTCATGTTCATAAGCTTCCGGTTGGATTCCTCGACGGTCTCTTCACCGTATTTTTCCCGGATTTCCTCACCGTATTTGGCTTCATTCTCCTTAATCATCTTGCGTTTAAATCCTTCAAACTTTTCTTTGTCGGACATAGTGATTCTCCCTTCTTTTTGAGCAATGGTTTTTTCAACATTGGCAATGAGCTGCTCCAATTGCTCTCTTTTTTCCAGAAGCTTCTCACGATGTTCCCGCAGTGCCTTTGCTCCATCAAAATCAGGAGAGGTTACCATATCTTTAATACCCTCCAAGCCCATCCCCAACTCCCTATAGAATAAAATTTGCTGCAAGCGGTCAACTTCTTGTTGTCCATAGATTCGATACCCTGAGGAAGAGATTCTGGCCGGCTTAAGAATCCCGATCTCATCATAGTATCTGAGGGTTCGCGAGCTGATTCCTGCTAAATGGGCCAATTTCTGCACTGTGTATTCCATGTGATCACCTCCTGACGAAATTAAGAATACACCTTAACGCAACGTCAATGTAAAGAGGGAAAATGAAAAAAGTTTATTAAAAATTATAACGATAATAATCAGCTTAAAATTCCCAGCAATTGTTCAAAGCTATCCATGGCTTCAGTATAATTTTCCACACAGCCAAAGCCATAGCTTGCATAGATAAAGGGAACCCCAGCCACTTGAGCCGCCTTGGCATCTCCCAGGGTATCCCCCACGTAAACCGGATTTTTCAGATGATTGCGCCTCATGATCAGCTGAATGTTTTCACCCTTAGTCAGACCTGTTCGGCCCGGATTTTCATAATCCGTAAAATACTTCTCCAGTTGATGAGCGAAGAAGAAGGTCTCAATATAACCCACCTGGCAATTGCTGACAATAAAAAGCTTATGCCTTTGGGCAAGAGTCGCCAACGTCTTCTCCACATGAGGATACAAAATCCCCCCCTGCTTCTTCAAATACTCGCATTCGATCTCACCGCCCCGCTCCATGATTTTATTCCGAGTCTCTTCTGAAAAAGAAGGGAAGAGCTTCCTCCCGATCTCGGGAATCTGAAGTCCCATCACTCCTTTGATTTGGTCGATGGACAGTTCAACTGTGGACAGCCTCTGCTCACGGCCATATTCTTTTAAGGCCTTGTTCCAGGACACCCGCACCGGCTCAGTGGCATCCCATAAGGTTCCGTCCAAATCGAAAATAATACCATCAATATCCTGCAGTTTTTCCATAGCGCACTCACTTTCCAGCCAAGCTATTAGGGTTGAAGGATCCGACGAATATCCTTGACAAAGGCAGCCACCGCTTCTTCTCCTGTCGCCCAGGATGCCACCAAACGAATTGCAGTGTGGCTCTCATCTACTTTGCCCCAAATTTCAAAATGACAGCTCTCTTTCAACTCTTGCACCACTTCGTTGGCGAAAATGGGGAAAATTTGATTGGAAGGCGACTCCGAAAGAAAACTAACCCCTGCTTCTTTTAAACCATCCCGCAGCTTATACGCCATACTATTGGCGTGGGCCGCCAAGTCAAAGTATAAATTATCCCGGAAAAGCTCCAGGAATTGAATCCCCAGGACTCTTCCTTTGGCCAGAAGAGCTCCTTTTTGCTTCATATGGTAGCGAAAATCCTGTTTTAATTCCTCATTGCACAGCACCAAGGCTTCGCCCAGCAGTGCCCCGTTTTTTGTCCCGCCGATATAAAAGGCATCCAGTAAATCGGGCAATTCGGATAAAGTCAGATCATTTCCGGCAGCGCACAAAGCTGAACCGAGTCTTGCTCCATCCATAAAGAGATAGAGCTTCTTCTCCCGGCAAAATTCACTGAGGAGCCGGAGCTCCTTTTTAGTGTAAATCGTTCCTACTTCCGTGGCGTTGGAGATATAAACCAGCTTAGGCTTCACCATATGTTCATCGTTATGAACATTCAGGATTGCCTCGACGTGAGCAGGGGTTAACTTGCCATCCTTCACCTCGGCTGTCAGAACCTTATGACCGGTGGCCTCGATGGCTCCCGTCTCATGGACAAAAATATGACCGGTATGGGCCGCGATAGCAGCCTCATGAGGCCTTAAAAAAGCGGCAATCGCGATCAGATTGGTTTGTGTGCCTCCAGCCAGAAAGTGAATATCCACTGCATTGTTCCCCAGTTTTTTACGGAGAATCTCTGCAGCCGCTTGGGAATAGCTGTCTTCGCCATATCCACTTTCCTGAACATAATTCGATGTCAACAAGGCCTCCAGAATTTGCGGATGGGCACCTTCGCTATAGTCGTTTTTAAAACTGATCATGATTTCTCCTCCATTGCTTTCCTAAATAATTGCGCTTCTTAAAATAATTAGCCCTGCTATTTATTACCTAGAACAATCTGGGCAGAGCTGCAACCAAACACTCCGGATCATCGAATTTTGGGGAGTTAACCCGGCTTGTCACCTCGTAAAGAGACATCTGGTCAGCCGGATAAGGGGTAAGAAGACTTTTTAAGAGCCGGCTGTCCGTCACATTAGGATCTAACCAGATAGATTCAGCTTCTCTGGACAGAATCACAGGCATCCGATCATGCAAAGGCTGGATCAGCTCATTAGCCGTGGTGGTAATGATCGTACAGGAATGGAGCATTTCCCCGTCCGGGGATTTCCATGTATCCCATAGACCGGCTAAGCCAAAGAGCTCATTGTTTTTCAAGGTAATCCGATAAGGGTACTTACGGCGTCCCTCTCTCTTCCACTCATAAAAACCATCCGCCACAACCAGACAACGCCTCCGCGGCAAACTGTATTTAAAGCTTGGCTTCTCATCCACAGTTTCCCCTCGGGCGTTGATCAATGTATTGCCTATGCTTATATCTTCAGCCCAGTAGGGTATAAGCCCCCATCTGTACATCACCAAATGATTCGAGCCATCGTTAATGATGACCGGAATATCCTGTGAAGGCGCCATATTATAGCGCGGGATCAGATTGGCTGCAGGGACTTGGAAACGCGCCAGAATATCCATAGGATTAATAAGAACCAAACGTCCGCACATAGTTCCGGTACTCCTTTAATTAAGTCCTACGGCTATTCTACCGTATCCTCCCTGACAGCAAAAGCATCAATTTGCTGTCAGTTAACGGTCAAGGGATATCCGGCACCTTCTAAACGCTGGATAATGCGCTTTTGATGTTCAAAGCTTTGGGTTTCCAGCAGCATATGAACACGGGCTGAGCGCAGAGGAACAGATAAATCATAGCGTGAGTGTTCGATGTTGATGATATTGGCCCTTTCCTGAGCTATAAGCTCGATCACCTTTTCCAAGTTGCCGGGTTGATCCGGCAAAAGAAGCTGACAGGCCATGGTACGACCGGAACGCCTAAGCCCCCGCTCGATGATCTGGGCCAGAAAATTCACATCAATATTACCCCCGCTCAGGATGAGAACCGTTTTCTGATCCTTAAGATCCAGCTTCCCCTGAAGCGCGGCCGCTACGGCAACGGCCCCGGCTCCTTCGGCAAGGGTCTTGGTGCGTTCCATCAACAGGAGAATAGCTTGACTTATCTCTTCTTCTTCAACTGTCACCATCTCATCCACATAATGGCGGACCGCTGCGAAGGTTAGGTCCCCTGCCCTTTTCACAGCAATGCCATCTGCCAAAGTGCTGGCCTGCCCTAATGGCTCGGGCCTGCCCATACTCAGAGCATGAGCCATGCTTGCCGCTCCGGCCGCCTGGACACCGATCAGGCGCACGGAGGGCTTGAGAGATTTCAAAGCCACCGCAATCCCTGCGATCAGCCCTCCTCCCCCGATGGGGACAAGAACTGTATCCACTTCAGGCAGCTCTTCAAAAACTTCCAAGCCGATGGTTCCCTGCCCCGCCATAACCTCCAGATCATCAAAAGCATGAATAAACGTGGCTCCTGTTTCCTTTTGGATCTCTACTGCCTTCTGATAAGCATCATCAAAAACCGCTCCGGACAGAATGACCTGAGCCCCGTACCCTTCCGTAGCAGACACTTTGGCTAAGGGGGCATTTTCCGGCATAACAATCGTTGCGGGAATACCGATACGGGCCGCCGCCATGGCTACCCCTTGGGCATGATTGCCGGCAGAAGCAGCCAGGATTCCTTTTTTCTTCTCCTTTTCGGAAAGCTTCAAGGCCTTATTCATAGCGCCCCGAACTTTAAAGGAACCGGTCTTCTGCATATTTTCCAACTTAAGGTAGATCTCCGTCCCGGCCAGGGCGCTTAGATTGCTTGAATGATCCAGAAGTGTCCGATGAATATAGGGCTGAATAGCTTGTTGTGCTTCTTGAATCTGTTCTAAAGTCAGTAGTGTAGGCATGATCAACGCTCCTTGATTTTCACAGTATGTAAAAACTTTCTATCGTTTAGTTATTATGGCACAAAAAGCAGGGCTGATAAAGCGCTCCAAACAAGTCTTCATTGCCCCCCTCCATAGACTTAGTATGTACAGAAAAAGTCTGCCCCACCCATTATCGCTCTGAATCGCTGCGTCTTGCATATAAAAATGACACTCCCGCAAAGGAGTGCCAAATCGTCTGGAGATATTAAGAAAACCTTTAAACAGCTTCTTTCTTAAACGGCTTTTTGCGTACAGGGAAAGCTTTTCCCACCGCTGATGCTGTCCAAAAACAGCTGATGAATTCTCCTGTCCTCGTTCAATTCCGGGTGAAAGGAAAGTCCGATTTGATTCCGATAACGGACCCCAACGATATCCCCATTAACTTTAGCAAGGATCTCCACGCCCTCCCCTACGGACTCAATATAGGGGGCACGAATAAAGGTCATCGGGACCTTGCCCAAATCCCCGAACTGCTCCTCGGTGTAAAAGCTGCCCAATTGTCTGCCGTAGGCATTGCGCTTGACCGTTACCGGTAAGGTGGCAAAGTAACGGGCCGGATCATTGGAAAGCTTCTCCGCCAGGAGAATGAGACCGGCACAGGTAGCCATAACGGGAAGGCCCGCCGCGATTTTTTCCCGCAGGGGTTCAAACATATCCAGTTCCCTGAGCAGCTTGCCCTGGGTGGTGCTCTCCCCGCCGGGGAGAATCAGCCCCTCAACATCCTGGCAGGCATCCTTGCCATTGCGCAGCTCAAGGCACTCTACCCCAAGACTCTCAAGAATCTTCTCATGCTCGATAAAGGCCCCTTGGACAGCCAGTACGCCTACCCTCATCTTACTTGCCCCGCTCTGCCATCAGCAGTTCAATTTCCTGCTCATTAATCCCCACCATAGCTTCACCCAGATCTTCGGAGAGCTCTGCCAGGACCTTGGGATCCTGATAATTGGTTACTGCTTTGACGATGGCTTGGGCTCTTTTTTCCGGATCTCCGGATTTAAAGATGCCGGAGCCGACAAAGACTCCTTCAGCCCCCAGCTGCATCATCAGGGCCGCATCCCCGGGAGTTGCCACACCACCGGCGGCGAAATTGACCACCGGCAGGCGTTTATGCTCATGAACATAAAGCACTAAATCATAAGGAACCTGCAGTTCTTTCGCTTCTTGGAAGAGCTCGTCTTCCCGCATACCGACAATGCGGTTGATTTGACGGTTGATCATCCGCATATGGCGCACCGCTTGAACGATATCTCCGGTACCCGGTTCCCCTTTGGTGCGAATCATGGCCGCTCCTTCGTTGATGCGGCGCAAAGCCTCTCCTAAATCCTTCGCTCCACAGACAAAAGGCACCTTGAATCTGGTCTTATCAATGTGGTAAACATCATCAGCCGGGGAAAGCACTTCACTCTCGTCAATATAATCGATTTCCACAGCCTCCAAAATCTGGGCCTCCACAAAATGACCAATGCGGCATTTCGCCATCACGGGAATCGAGACAGCTGCCATGATTCCTTTGATCATTTTCGGATCGCTCATGCGGGAAACCCCGCCGACCGCCCGGATATCCGCCGGAATCCTCTCCAGAGCCATCACCGCACAGGCGCCGGCCGCTTCTGCAATCTTAGCCTGCTCCGGGGTGGTCACATCCATAATCACGCCGCCCTTTAACATCTGAGCAAGCTCTTTGTTCAATTCATATCGTTTACGATCCATTGAAAACCCTCACTTTACATCTAAGATAGTATTGAGTATACTCAAAACTGGATATATTAAAATGTTCAATCAGAAATTAATTTATATAACCAATTTTAAAGAGAGGGGCCAATTATGCTCACCTATTCCTTTGAAACCATAGGGTCAGAAAGCATGTATGAATACCTCTATCACTGCATCAAAACCGATATTCTGCAAAAAAAATTAAAGGCTGATGAAAAACTCCCCTCCAAACGGGTTTTTGCCAAGAATCTGGGGGTCAGTGTGATCACTGTGGAAAACGCCTACGCTCAGCTTGCCGCCGAGGGCTATATTTATACCCAGCCCAAGCGTGGCTACTTCGTGGCTAACCTGGAAAAGCAAACCCTCCAGCCTTCTCTGGAAACATCGCGGGACGGTCTCCAACCCAAAAAAGAACCGGCCTATTATGCCGACTTCGTCAAAAATTCCGTAGCTCCGGACTCTTTTCCTTTTTCAATCTGGGCCAAACTGCTGCGGGATGTGATGGATACGGAAAGCCAGGCTTCCCTGCTTTCCGACACGTCTGTGGGCGGGGTCATGAAGCTCAGGCAAGCCATTGCCGAACATCTTTATCAGTTCCGGGGCCTGTCGGTAGAGCCGGAGCAGATTATCGTCGGGGCCGGAACCCAGTACCTTTACAGCGTTATTATTCAGCTCCTGGGCAGAAACCTCACCTACGCCGTGGAGGATCCCGGCTATACCCGGCTCTCTAAAATCTATGAAAGCAATGATGTGAAGTGCTGTCATATCCCCATGGATGACTTGGGGGTCATCCCGGAGTCCTTAAAAGACTGTGGAGCCCATATTCTTCACATTACCCCCTCTCATCACTTCCCCACCGGAGTCGTCATGCCGGTCAGCCGGCGCTATGAATTGTTAAGCTGGGCAGCCCAGGAGAAAGAACGCTATATCATTGAAGATGACTATGACTGCGAGTTCCGTCTCTTCGGCAAGCCCATTCCTACCCTGCAAAGCATCGACGTCATGGAGAAGGTCATTTACATCAATACCTTTTCCAAGAGCCTTGCCCCTACCTTCCGAATCAGCTACATGGTTCTTCCCAAGCCTCTGGTGAACCGTTTTTATAGCCAGTTAGGCTTTTACTCCTGCACTGTCTCTACCTTCGAACAGTTCACCTTAGCAAGATTTATTTCTGAAGGGTATTTTGAAAAGCATATTAACCGCATGCGGACCTATTATCGCAAGCAGCGGGATGCCATCCTGAAGACCCTCCGTCAAAGTATGCTAAGCCCCTATATCACCATTCAGGAAGAGGACTCAGGGTTGCACTTTTTGATGGAGGTGGACACGGAGGTGGATGACGTCCGGTTGATTGATGCCGCCAAAAAGTCCGGAGTTCGTATTTCCTGCGTCTCTCAGTATTACCACGGCACACCCGACCATAAAACCCATAAGATCATCATCAATTACTCAGGTTTAGAATCCGCAAAGATCGAAAACGCTGTCCAAAGGCTGAGCAAAAGCCTTGTGGAAGGAGTTTTATCAGTCTGAATCACGAAAGGGACCTTATCCTTCTTTTGCAGCAGGATAAGGTCTTTCCTTATTGTATGTCTCCACTTTTTAATTTTACTTAACATCCTATATTCGGCTAGACTTTCCCCATCTGAACCAACTTATCTGCCATTTTGGCCGGGAATGCGGAAACTGTCTCGGCAGATAATCGCACCCTTGCGTGGTCATCTCCATAACTTTAAAGTTTACTTAATCTCTCAGATCTCGCTCAGTTCCCGGGCCAAATGGTTGAATTCTTCGGACATTACACTCAATTGCTGCGTTGACTCGGCAATCTGGGAAATTGCGGTCGCAATCTGATCAATCATATTGGCGATTTGCACAACCTCTTTAAGTACCAACGTGTTGTCCTCCTGAACCGTTCGGATGATTTTTTCAACATTACCGATGGAATCTGACGTCATGCCTGACAGTTTGCGGATCTCGGTGGCGACAATGCCAAACCCTCTCCCCTGGTCGCCTACCCGGGCTGCTTCAATGGCTGCATTTAATCCCAGCAGGTTGCTTTGCTGGGCGATTGATTTGATTAAACCCAACACCTGATCGGTATTTTTTACGTTTTGCTTAAAACCATTGAAGGTTTCGGTAAGCACTCTGCTGGTGGAAGCAATTTCTTCGGTTTGGGCGGATATTTCTTCCGAACTGCTGGCAATACTGCTGATATTAATTCCGATTTGTGCCGATGCTTTCTTCATTATTTCATAGCGTTCCGTTGATTCTGAAATGGTGATTGCTCCGATTACGGTTTGCTTGGCATCCAAGATGGGATTTCCCACGCCCACATAGGGGACTCCGTATAAAGAACTATCCATCTGTATAACGACCCGGCGTTTCTCGTGTACCGCTCTGAATAAAGCGCTTCCGGATCTGATCCGATCCCCGGGTTTTACTTTTAGATCAAGGGTAAGCGCCGGCTTGTAAAAAAGAACTTCATCCAAATTACTTACACATACGCCGACGTCATACATCAGCATGTCGCTCAGATTTTTCAGGACACTGACATGGCTCGCTAATAAGGTATCCCCATCAGCATCTGGCATAGAATCAACATCCTTTCTACCTTTCAACCACCACGGCGATCCCCTGCCCGCCGCCGATACAGAGGGTAGCCAAGCCCCGTCGGGCCTGACGGCGCTTCATCTCATGTAGAAGGGTTACCAGGATTCTGGCTCCGGACGCTCCGATCGGGTGCCCCAGAGCGATGGCTCCGCCATTACTATTAGTCTTTTCGGGGTCCAGTCCCAATTGCCGGGAAACTTCCAGCGCCTGAGAGGCAAAAGCCTCATTGGCTTCGATCAAGTCGAGGTCCTCAACGCTTAAGCCGGCCTTGACCAGCGCTTTCTTGCTGGCTGGAATGGGACCTGTTCCCATAATGGAGGGTTCCACGCCGGCCGAAGCCCAGGCAATTATTTTCGCTAATGGCGTCACGCCAAGCTCTTGTGCTTTCTCCTTCGACATGAGCACCAATGCCGCCGCGCCGTCGTTGATGCCTGAAGCATTGCCCGCGGTAACGGTTCCGTTCTGCTTGAAGGCCGGCTTTAAACTTGCGAGCGTTTCCAGACTGGCGCCAAAACGCGGGAATTCATCCTGGCTTACGACGATCGGATCGCCTTTGCGCTGGGGAATCGCCACGGACACGATTTCTTCTGCAAATCTGCCCCCTTTGATCGCTGCTTCCGCCCGGTTCTGGCTCCTGACCGAAAATTCATCCTGCATGGTGCGGGATATAGCGGACTGCTCGGCGATATTCTCCGCAGTGATACCCATGTGGACCTGGTCAAAGGCATCGGTCAAACCGTCATGAACCATAGTGTCCACCAAAATGCCGTTGCCCATGCGGTAGCCGGACCGGGCTTTGGGCAGGGCATAAGCCGCCTGGCTCATGCTCTCCATCCCCCCGGCCACAATAATGCCGGCATCACCGGCCAGGATGGCCTGAGCGGCACAAACCACAGCCTTCAGCCCGGAGCCACAGACTTTATTGATAGTCATGGACGAGGCTTCCTTGGAAACCCCGGCCTTGATAGAGGCCTGACGGGCCGGGTTCTGGCCAAGAGCTGCAGACAGCACATTACCCATGATCACTTCCTCCACCTGCTCCGGCTTGATGCCGGCCCGCTGGACCGCCTCCCTGATGACCAGGGCACCCAAATCCACGGCAGCCATCTGGCTTAACGCGCCGTTTAAGGACCCAATCGGTGTGCGTACTGCGCTGACAATAACCACTTCTCTCTTCATACTGTTATCCTTTCCATTCAACAGATAAAAATCTAAATTAATGAATTCCCCTACCTCAGATTTCCATAACTTTCAGCTCGGGGCTGATGATAAGCTCCGCTTCGGTGGCCCGCTGAACATCCTCCACAGATAACCCCGGTGCTGTTTCCTTCAGGAGCAATCCTTCTTTAGTCACTTCGATGACCGCCATATTGGTGATGATGAGATCCACCTCCTGGCAGGCTGTCAAAGGCAAGGTGCAGGTATTGAGAATTTTGGGCTGACCGTCTTTGGCGGTGTGTTCCATAGCAATGATGACCTTCTTGGCGCCAACCACCAAATCCATGGCTCCGCCCATCCCCGGCACCAACTTGCCGGGAATCATCCAGTTGGCCAGATTGCCCTGCCGGTCCACCTGCAAAGCACCTAGGACGGTTTTATCGATATGCCCGCCCCGGATCATGGCAAAGGAAACGGAACTGTCAAAAAAAGCGCCGCCGGGTATGATCGTGGTGGGCCGGCCGCCGGCATCCACTAGGTTCCAGTCTTCCTGCCCGGCTTGAGGCTTGGCCCCCATCCCGATAAACCCGTGTTCTGCCTGCACCAGCACCGTGACCTCCGGCGGAATATAGTTGACCGCTAAGGTGGGCAGACCGATGCCCAGATTGATAATATCGTTATTTTTAAATTCTCTGGCCACCCGGCGGGCAATGAATTCTTTTGGCATCATTCTTCTGCTCCTCCCTGCACGACCACCGCATCAATAAAAATCCCCGGCAGCATGACTTCTTCCGGATGGATTGCGCCCGCTTCCACACACTCTTCCACTTCGGCGATCACATAATCCGCCGCCGTAGCCATGACCGGATTGAAATTCCTGGCGGACCCCCGGAAGATCAGATTGCCCCAGGTATCTCCCTTATAGGCCTTGATCAAGGCGACGTCAGCTTTAAGCGGCGTTTCCAGCAGATAGGTTTTATCTTCCACACTGACCTTGGGTTTACCTTGTTCAATCACCGTTCCCAGTCCGGTGGGCGTTAAGACTCCGCCCAACCCGGCTCCTCCGGCCCGGATGCGCTCCGCCAGAGTTCCCTGGGGGTTCAGCTCCACCTCCAGTTCTCCGGCGGTCATCTTGCGGCCGGTTTGAGGATTGGTGCCAATATGGGATGCAATCAGCTTCTTTATTTGTCCGGAGGCTACCAGCTTGCCTACCCCCACCCCTTCGAAATCCGTATCATTGCTGATCACCAGCAGGTTTTGCGCTCCGCTCTTCACCACTTCCTCCACCAGGCCTTTGGGACTTCCGCAGCCCATAAAGCCGCCGATCATGATGCTGCAGTTATCCCTGATCTCCCGGATTGCTTCCGCAGCTGTTTTCACTTTATTTACTTTCATGGTTTTTCTCCTCGTTCTCTTCGTTCAGGTTTCAGCCGTACCGGTAGGCAACGCCGTAGGAACCCTGGGGATAATTCCACTCCCTGATCAGGCCCTTCTTGCCTAAAACCCGGCAGGTTCCGCACTCCAGGCAGCCGGCATAATCAAAACGCAGGCTGTTGTCAGAGTTAAGCCCGTATAGGCCGGCCGGGCAGGCTTTGATCAGCTTTTGCGCCTCGGCCTCCTCCACCGTATCCTTGCCGGTTATGATATGAGGATTCCCTTCATCAAGAATGAATTTGTTGACGCCCAGTTTTTCTTCAATACTCACAGATTTCATAAGGCCTTCACTCCTCTCCAGACATCCTTCAGCACATTCCTGAAACCAACTTTTTTCAGATTGTCCGTGATCTTCGCTCTCAGTGGTTTAACAGGATCGCCGCTCACCCTGAACAGCTCCGCCAGAATATCGTCCGCCAGCTGCGGGTAATCCTGAAAAATCCGCTGATTTTCCATAAAGTGCGGAAACTTCCGGTACATCTGCAAATCCCGCATTACAAAGCTCTCATCCAGCAACTGCCGATACCTGCTTAAGCTTTGAGCGCTGAAGTCCCCCTTTTCCTGAGCGGCAATAACCGCCTGGCCAGCCGCTTCAGCGGAGGCGATGGCTAAATCCATGCCCCTGACCATATAGCCAATATTGATCACGAAACCGGCCGCATCACCGATCACCAGCACTCCGTCCCCACAGAGACGGGGAATCATGCCATACCCGGCCTCCGGAACCAGATGCCCCGAATATTCCAGGAGCTTTCCGCCTTTGATCAGAGGCTGGACAGCCGGATGCTGTTTAAAGTCCTCCAGCATTTGGCAGATCGTTTTTTCTCCCTTGGCGATATCCCCCAGGCTGCAGACGATTCCTAAAGAAAGGGAGTCCCGGTTGGTATAGATGAAACCGCCGCCAATCCTCCCGGCGGTGCAATCCCCGGCAAACAGCCAGGATGCTCCTTCACCTTCCTTCAGGTTAAACCGGTCTTCGATGACCTGGGTGGGAAGTCCGATCACTTCTTTGGCTCCTACAGCCACCTCCCCGGGCTCAAGCTCCTTTTTTAACCCTGCTTTTTGAGCCAGCAGGGAATTGACGCCATCCGCCAAAATAACCACACGGGCTTCGATTTCATCTGCGCCGGCGATTACACCGCAGACCCGGCCTTCCCGAATCATCAGGTCATCAACTCTGACTCCCTCCGCCATAACGGCTCCTGCTTCTTCCGCCTTTTGCCCCAGCCACTGATCGAATTCACTGCGCAAAAGGGTATAGGAATCCTGCCCCTGTTCACCCAGCCGCCGGGAATGGTAATCCAGGGTTACCGCGCTTGCCGCTGTCAGGAAGCTTACCTTTTCTTTAACCACCTGGCGTTCCACCGGAGCTTCCCTGGCAAAGCCGGGCATGATCTTTTCCAGGCTATGGCTGTATAGCCGCCCTCCCGTCATGTTTTTGCTGCCGGCCTTGTTTCCTCTTTCGATCAGCAGCACTTCCAGCCCCGCCCGGGCCAGAACATAGGCAGCGGTGCAGCCGGCCACCCCTGCCCCCACAATGATTGCGTCAAATTGTTCCGACATATTTTCCACTCCTGTATTAACTCTGATGATTTTTAAGTTCCGTCAGGAAGGCCGGCAGCACTTCCTCCAAATTCCCCACAACGTAATAATCCGAGACTTTAAAAATGGGGGCGTTTTCATTCTTGTCAATAGACACAATGGTTTTCGCCTCCCTGATCCCGAAAACATGCTGGACCTGTCCGGAGATCCCGGCGCAGAGGTATAAGTCCGGTTTAATCTGCCGGCCGGAGATTCCGATATACCGTTCTTCCGAAAGCCAGCCCAGATCTTCGGCAAGGGGCCGGGTGCAGCCGAGCTCCCCGCCCAGCAGCCGGGCCGTTTCTTCAAACCAAGCCAGGCCTGATTGATCGGTCAGCCCCCGGCCTACCCCGATCACGACTTTCGCTTCGGCCAGATTGACCTGGGAAGCTCCTTTAGCCTTCCGTTCCATCACTTGAACCCGGCTGTCCTTCTGAGCCAAAGGCAGGTTGACAATCTTTCCTTCCCGCGGGGCAGGCTCAGGTCGCTCAAAGGTATGAGGGGCAATGGTGACAACCAGGGGATAATCCGCACACTCCAGGTCCTGACTGGCCAGCCCGCCGTAAACAATGCGTTGTAAGAGCAGCCTTCCCGCCACACTCTCCAGTTTTTTGCAATCAGTGACACAAGGGCAGCCCAAACGGGCGGCCAGCTGGGCAGCCAAATCCTTGCCCCGGCTGCCGGCTTCCACGAGAATAAGCTCCGGCCGGGCAATCTCAGCCTCCGGAACCAGCACATTGACATAGTGTTCCCATACCGTGGTTGCCGGGATTTCCATTCGCTTCACCAGATCGGCCCCGCAGCGGATCGCTTGCTGGGCTGCTTCCTGGTCGCCGACCAGATAAACCGTCAGATGTTCTCCCAGGGCTCTGGCCTTTCCGGTCAGTTCATAGGCTGTTTCCGGGTTTTCGGCAATAATCCATATCTTATTCATCCCAATTCCCCCTCCTTAGCTCAAAACTCTGTCCGTCTGCAATTGCTTAATCAGCTTGGCTGCCGTTTCCTGAAGGGTCAGCCCGCCTTCGTTCACCTTAATCTGTTTGCGCTCCATCACAACAGCCCGGGTGCCGGTTACCTCAACGGGGCTGGCAAGCTCTTTGCCTGCCCAGCCTATTTCCGCCAAGGTCACTGCTGTGGAGGGCTTTTTCTTGGCAGCCAGAATGTGTTTAAGGCCGGGGATGCGGGGTTTATTGATTTCAGGCAAAACCGTAACCACCGCCGGCAGTTGGGTCTTGACAGTTTCCAGATCGCGGTCCAGCTTTCTTTCAACCATGATCTCCGAACCCTGCAGCTGAACGCCGGCAGCGTAGCTTAAGGACCCATAGCCCAATAAGGCTGCCAAACGGGGACCCACCTGCTGGGAATAAAAATCGCTGGAACCCTCTCCGCAAATCACCAGATCGATATCGCCGATTTTTTGAATCAGAGCCGCCAGCAGCTGAGCGGTCAGGAAGCTGTCCAAGGAAGCCAGATCGGGAGAGTCCAGATAAAAGACTTCTTCCGGTCCCCGGGACAGTACGTCACTGACGGATTCCTTTACGCCCTTTCCCACCGTGGCCGCCACTAAGCGGCAGCCGGTACTCCCCTGCAAAGCGGCCCCCAATTCCAGGGCATTGCGGTCATATTCGCTGATTTTTCCTTTGGCCCGGGTCAGATCCAGACTCCGGTCCTTCTCATCAACCACGATATCCCCCTCATCCAAAACCCATTTATAACAAACCAATATTTTCACCATGTTTCACTCCCTGCAGGCAATTTTTTATTTCTCCCTGAGGCTCCTCGCCCCGGCTTGAGCCACTCCCTGATGTTTAATCACTCAGGCTGTAATCTTTTGGGCGATGGTCAGGAGCAGAGGCTTTTCCGGCAGGTCCAGCAGGGTAATCCCTTTCATATCCCTGTACAATTGCTCCACCCCAAGCTCCGCGCTGTAGCCATATCCGCCATGAATCTGGACCGCCTCCAGACAGGCCTGCTCACCGGCCAGCTGGGCCAAATAGCGGGCAATTCCGGCTTCCAGTGCCAAATCTCCTTGCCGGGTGGGCAATCCGGCGGCCTGATATACCTGCAAACCGGCGGCGGCAATATTGGCCGCCATTTTAGCCACCATGACCTGTAACGCTTCAAAGCGGATAATCGGCCGGCCAAACTGAATCCGCTCCTTACCGTAGCTGATACTCCTGGCCAGGGCGCTGCGGGCGATCCCCAGGGCCAGAGCGGCCAAGGCGATCTGCTGCAAAGACAAAGTCTCCCGGTAAATCTCCATTCCCTGCCCGGGCCGGCCCAGCAGACTGGCTGCGGGTACCCGGACATCCTTCAGAATCAGATCCGCCATCGTGACGCCTTCCAAACCCATCTTGGGGTGAGCGGGGCCCAAAGAGAAGCCCGCGCTTTCACCTTCCACAATAAAGGCACTCATTTGCTCCCCTGCCGTTTTGGCAAAGACAATGAACAAATTCTCCTCTTTAGCGTTGACCACATAGGTTTTGCGCCCGTTCAGCAAATAACCGCCCTCATTTTTTTCAGCGGTCGTATTGATCGTCAGCCAATCGCTGCCGAGGCTGCCCTCCCCATAAGCCCAGCTTCCGATTCGTTTTCCCTGGCAAAGCTTTGTCAGGTACTGCTGTTTCTGCTCTTCTGTTCCCCATTGAGCAAGAGGATGCGCTCCCAGGCAGCAATGGCTGGCATAGATCAGGGCGGCTGAAGCCGAAGTTTGGGCCATTTCTTCCAGACACAGGACGAAGCTCATAAAATCTGCGCCGGCTCCGCCATATTGTTCGGGATAAAAAATGCCGAGAAAATCCAACTCAGCCAGATTCCTTACCACTTCTTCACTGTTGCGGTTTTGAGCGTTTTCAGCCGCATATTCCCGGATACTCTGCCGGATGAGAAGCTGTTCTTCAGATAATTGAAAATCCATTGTATCGTCCTCTCTTCCTCTTTTGCTTAAGAACGCAGGATCTGGTTGGCCGTCACGATCCGTTGAATTTGATTGGTTCCTTCATAAATCTGCATCACTTTGACGTCCCGCAGCAGCTTTTCAACCGGAGACTCTTTCAGGTAACCGTATATGCCCAACAGATCCACTGCTTCGGAGGTCACCTGCATGGCCGTATCCGTACAAAAAGTTTTGGCCATGGCCGCTTCTTTGCTGAAGGGTTTTCCTGAATCTTTCAGATAGCAGGCCTTATAAACCATGTTTCTGGCCGCCTCAACCGCTGTGCTGAGATCGGCGATTTTGAACTGAATATACTGAGAGGCGGCCAAAGGCCTGCCGCCCCTGGTCTGGCTCTTCACGAAATCCAGGCCGGCTTCCAGGGCTGCCTGAGCCAGTCCTACAGCCATGGCCGCCACATTGGTCCTGCCGGAATCCAGAGTTTTCATGGCCAGCTGAAAGCCCTCCCCTTCCTGGCCGATCAGATGGTTCCGGGGAATCCGGACATTATGGAAAGAGAGTTCTACGGTATTGGAAGCCCTGATCCCCATTTTGTTTTCATGCTTGCCCGGGGAGAGTCCCGGGCAATCTCCTTCCACCAGAAAAGCACTGAGCCCCTTGACTCCCGCCGCAGGGTTGGTGGAGGCAAAGACGGTGAAGGCCGCCGCATATTGCCCGGTTGTAATAAAGCATTTGGAACCGTTCAGCACATATTCTCCGCCTTCGGGGACCGCCGTTGTCCGGACTGCTCCGGCATCGGAGCCGGCGGCCGGTTCAGTTAAAGCAAAGCCTACCAGTTTCCCGTCTAAAAGGTATTGGAACCATTGGCGCTTCAATTCCTCATGAGCCGCCAGCAAAACCGGGTAGCTGGACAAACCGTTGCCGCCAATGGTAGTGGCCATCCCGGCACAGCCCCGGCTCAGTTCTTCCATGATAATGGCCATGGATAAGGCATCAAGGCCCGGACCACCGTATTGTCGGGGAACCACAGTTTTTAATAGTCCGGCTTTAGCCGCTTCTTCAACCACCGGGAGGGGAAAATCACCGGTTTCATCATAATGTTTGGCAACCGGGGTAATGTGCTTTGCCACAAAGTGCCGGACATCTTTTTTTAATTGCTGCTGCTCCGGCGTGAGTTCCATATCCAGCATGTTGAGGACACCTTCCTTTGCCTGTTTACTTTTTAATTAAGACTTCCCTTCCGGTGCTTTTTACAGACTTTCCTCCTGTACCTTAAACCCGTTCCAGGGAGGTATACCGTCATATTCCTTTGCCTGTTCCTGGCCGGCCAGAACTCTGAGCACACCATTGGCCAGGGCCTCCATCTCAAATTCACCGGGATAAACCATGACCGGCCCAATATAGCGGACCATCTCGCTGATCCTGCCCACCAGATCCTGATCCCTGGCGATCCCTCCGGTCAGCACAACCGCTGCCACTTCCCCATGGAGCACCGCGGCATAGGCGCCCACAGCTTTGCCAATTTGGTAGGCCAGCGCTTCGTAAATCAGGGCGGCCCGGGCATCTTCCTGCTGAATGCGTTCTTTCACTTCCAAAACATCGCTGGTTCCCAGATGATCCACCAAGCCGCCGTTTTTAACAATCAACTGCCCGATCTCCCGCTCTGTATACCGGCCAGAGTAACAAAGGGCAGCCAAATCCGCTGCCGGCAGCTGGCCGGCACGGGTGGGGGCCATAGGACCGTCACCGTTGATGGTGTCCGTGCTGTCCACTGCTTTCCCTTGCTTGTGGGCGGTAACGGAGATTCCGCCGCCCATATGAACAATAACGAGGTTGATCTCCTCATAGGCTTTACCCAGATCCGCCGCGGCCCGTCTGCCTACTTCTTTTTGGTTCAGGGCATGAAAGCGGCTTTGCCGGCAAACTGTTTTCAATCCGGTGATCCGGGCTACGGGCTCAAATTCATCCACATCCGGGGGATCGACGATATAGGCTTTTTTACCGTATTCGCCGGCCAATTCATGAGCCAGCACCGCTCCCAGGGCAGCCGGGTGCCTGGCGGTATGGCAGGTCCGGGCATGCTCCAGCAGCAGACCCTGAACCAGATAGGTGCCGCCCTGACAAGGATTCAACCCCCCGCCCCGGCCGACAAAGGCAGTAATTTGCTCCAGAGCTATTCCCCCTTCTCTCAGAGCCTGCAGAATCATGGTTTTCCGATAACCCAGCTGGTCGGGGATTTCCGGAAAGTCCTGCAGATCTTCAGCCGCGTGCACAATCGTGCGGCTGAAGATCTTCGTCTCATTTTCAAACACAGCTACCTTCGTGGAGGTTGAACCGGGATTGATTGCCAGAATAAACGTGTTCTGCTTGGACATGTCGCACCTCCTTCTTAGCGGCTGCCCACCAGGGCAGCCAAGGCTAAGGACATATATTTATCTTCTGCGGCGGCAGACCGCGAAGTGAGGACAATGGGCACTTTGGCCCCGACCACGATGCCCGCCGTCTTCGCCCTGCCGGAATAAACCAAGGCTTTGGCCAAAATATTGCCGGCAACAATGTCTGGTACAATCAACAAATCGGCATCTCCGGCCACAGGGCTTAGATAGCCCTTGATTTCCGCCGCTTCAGAATTAATCGCCAAATCATAAGAAATCGGACCTTCCACCGTACAACCGGAAATAAGACCTGCCTCGTTCATTTTCTTCAGACTCTCGGCGTCCAGTGTTTCCGGCATCTGGGGATTGACTTTTTCCACGGCCGCCAGCACCGCCACCTTGGGCTTGGCCACACCCAGAGCATGCAAGGCGTTCACGGCATTTTCCAGCAGCATTTTTTTCTGCTCCAAAGTTGGATACATCAGCAATCCCACATCGGAAACAGCGATCAGCTTGTGATAATGGGGGATCTCCATAAACGCCACCAGGGACATCAGCCGGCCGGTGGTCAGTTGGCTTTCCTTATTCACCAGGAGCTTCATCAGGCTCCCGGTCTCGATCTTCCCTTTCATAATGCAGTGGGCTTCGCCTCTCTGGACCAGCTCAACTGCCTTTTGGGCGCACTCCAGGGGATCCTCAATGTCCATGATGACCGGCTCAGGAGAATTTTTACCCAGGTCCCCGATCATTTTCCTGATTTCGTTTTCCTTTCCCAACAGGATCGGAACGACCAGATTGTTTTCCGCTGCGGCCAACACCGCTTCCAGAGTATGGGCGTCCTGGGCGGCAACAACGGCTACCTTTCTTTTTTGAGTCATGGTTTGCAATGCCGCAAGTATTTCAGCAAAATTGGCATATCCCATTGTTTTTCCTCCTCAGAGCACAGAACCGGGGGTACTCTGCCTCCCGTTTTTCTCTTTATCCTGCTATAACTTCCTTATACTTTCTCAAATACGGCAGCCGCACCCATTCCGCCGCCTACGCACATGCTGACCATTCCGTATTTACCTCCGGTACGCTCCAATTCATGGATCAGACTCACTGTCAGCTTAGCTCCCGTACAGCCCAGGGGATGACCCATGGCAATAGCTCCTCCGTTGGGATTGACCTTAGCCGAATCCAGCCCTAATTTGCGGATGCAATACAATGCCTGGGAAGCAAAAGCCTCATTCAGTTCAATGGTATCAATCTGGCCCAAAGTCAAGCCGGCTTTTTGCAGGGCTTTGGGAATAGCCACCACCGGGCCGATTCCCATCTCGTCCGGGTGAACACCGCCTACGGCAAAGGAGCGGAAAATGGCTAATGGCTTCAGGTTCAGCTGCCGGGCTTTGGCGGCGGACATCAGGATGACGGCAGCCGCTCCGTCACTGATCTGGGATGAGTTGCCGGCCGTGACGGTACCGTCGGCCCGGAAAGGGGTTTTAAGCCGGGCTAAATCCTCCATGGTTGTCTGGGGACGGATTCCCTCATCTTCAGCAAAAAGAATCTTCTCTTCCTTGGCCCCATCCTCTGCCGCCCCGGGGCGAATCACCGGGACCGGAACGATCTCTGCCCTGAACTTTCCTTCAGCCCTGGCCTTGGCTGCTTTCTGGTGACTGACCACAGCAAAGGCATCCTGTTCCTCCCGGCTTATCCCATAACGCGCAGCAACATTTTCCGCGGTTTCACCCATGGAAATATAGGCGGCCGGCATTTTCAGCAACAGCTCCGGATCAGGGGAAGGCTTGATGCCTCCAATGGGAACCATGCTCATGGACTCCACACCACCGGCAATAACAACCTCCGCGGCCCCCGCCATGATCTGCCAGGATGCCAAGGCGACCGCCTGAAGGCCGGAGGAGCAGAAACGGTTGAGGGTAAACCCGGGTACCGTCACCGGAAGTCCGGCTGCTAAAGCGATCATCCGGCCAATATTCAGGCCCTGCTCCCCCTCCGGGAAAGCGCAGCCGAAAATGACATCCTCAATTTCCCCTGGGCTAAGGCCAGGGGCTCTATCCAAAACTGCCTTGATCACTGTAGAACCCAGTAACTCCGGCCGGGTATCTTTTAAGGTTCCTTTAACGCCTTTACCAATGGGGGTTCTGGCCCCCGCTACGATGACGACTTCCTGCATTGTGAGTTCCTCCTGTCAAATTCAATTTCGATAAAAACAGATCTCCTTTTCCAATCCCAAATTGTGCTATAAATAATCCGGCCTTTATCTTGGAAAAGGAGACCCGACCATCTATCTGGAATGTAGTTTTATGGTTTTAAACCTTTATTTAGTTGACAGAGCCGGTGAATTATTGTCCGTTAGATCCTTTTTCCTGAATGTTTCAGGCAAAAAGAAAACTAATACTGCTCCTAACACATAGAGGATGCCGCAGACCACAATACTTGTTTGCAAACTATATGCTACAGCCAGGGCTCCCAAGGTGTAGGGCCCAATCGCTGATAAGGCCCGCCCGATATTGAACAAGAAGCCGACGCCCAAGCTCCGTATGTGAGTTGGATAGAATTCGGGATAATACGTGGCCATCAGCCCTGGGTAGGAAAAAATTGCGGCTATAAAAGGCCCTCCCCAGAATAGAACCTGCAAGTTGTGGCTTGATACATATAGAGGAATCAGAATTCCGCCCAGGATAAAAATCAAAATAAGTGTTTTCTTTCTGCCAATGGCATCGGCTATAACACCGGACAATGGAACTCCGATAATCTGGCCAATGGACTGAAAAGCAATGTATCCGCCGACCGCAGCCGGAGCCAGGCCCCGTTCGGCAATCAAAAACGTAGGCAGCCAATACATGAATCCCCAAAAAGACAATCCCGCTAAAAATGAAGCTCCGGTTCCCAATAAAGTGTTCTTACGCAATTTGCCGGAAAAGATCTCTTTTAAACCAACAGACAACGCAATCTTGTCTTTCTTCTGAGCTTTCATAGCTTTCCATGCTTCTGTTTCAGGAATAAAAATGGCAATGTATATTGCTACAATAATCCCGGTAAGAGCAAAGATGAATAAGGATCTCCATCCATACTTAGGCATTACATTCGCTACCAAAAATGAGGCAAGTATGACTCCGCATGAAGATGAAATCCAGACAATCGTGGTCGCTCTGCCTCTTAAGTGGGCAGGCCATGTCTCATTCATCAGTGTCCCTACCAGAGTAAAAATACCGCCAAGGGTGATACCTGCCAAAAGCCGCAGAACCAATATCTGTAAATATCCGCTCGCAAACCCAATACATGCGGTCAATAGGCTGAAAATGAGCACGGAGTATAATAATGTTGGCTTGCGTCCGAAGTTTTCAGAGCACCAGCCGATAATAAAGGCACTGAGTCCGCAGCCGATTAAGGTGGCCGTGCCTAACATTCCGGCTTCAGATAAAGTGAGGTCAAATTCTTTTACGATCAAAGCTAAAGCCATGGATAAAATCATCAAATCGTAAAACTCTATCATGTTACTGAAGAATGCGCCAACCGATGTATGAATCCTTACTTTTGTGCTTACCGTAGCTGAGTTGCTCAATTTCTCCATCTCCTTTTATCATTCAATTTGTTTTGGGGTTTTAATATTTTCTATTCTTCTTTCCTGGTCCGGCTTCACTTCCTTTCCACCTGCGGAAAACGTATCCCAATCATCTCCGGCAACACAACACATCAGGGCTGGGATACCGCTTCCCGCTCTTGATTCTGTTAAGGCAACAATGCTACCGGTCTGACCCAACCGCCACCGGCATCCTTGATTTTGATAGGAAAGCAAATTACTTTAAACCCTTTAGGCGGCAGCTTATCCAGATTGTTCATTTTTTCCATGTGATAATATTCTTTTTCCCGGCCGGCGAAATGCCCTTCCCAGATGATTTTGGTGTTTCCGGTTACGGCAAATTCTTGTCCGATTACGGATAGCGGCCTGTCCCAGCTCCAGGCATCTGTTCCGGTTACCTTGACACCGCGTTCCAGCAGCCAGAGGGTTGCTTCCCGGCCCAGGCCGCATCCTTTTGCCAAATATTGAGGCTGTCCCCAATATTGAATAGCGCCGGTCTGAATCAGCACAATATCCAAATGCTTAAGGGTATAGTCGATTTGGGCAAAAGCCTCCTCCAAATCCTGGACTGTTATCAGATAGCCATCGGGTTTATCCCGAAAATCAAGCATAATACCGTCGGAAAAACACCATTCCAGAGGCATCTGATCAATAGTCCGGGAACGCTCTCCTCCATTCATGGTCGGATAATAGTGCCAAGGCGCATCCATGTGGGTCCCGCTGTGACTGCACAATTTGATATCCTCCACTGCCCATCCCAGTCCATCCGGCAAATCAGCCTCCGTAATTGAAGGAAAAAAAGCCAGCATCTCTTTGGCACCCTGGGTATGATCCATATACTCAATGGTCTGCCGGATCGGCGGCGGGTCACTGGGTACCTGATGTTCAATGGCAATACTTAAGTCGATAAATTCCATGCTAATCTCCTTTTGCTGTTTTCTTAGTTCAACCCCAAAATTCTTCTGGCCTCACTCACTGTGGCGACAGGGCGTTCAAACTCCTCAGCCAGACGAACAATCCGCTCCACAAATTCTGCATTGGATTTAGCCAGAACGCCTTTTTTCAAGTAGACATTGTCCTCCATCCCTACCCGTACATGGCCTCCCATATGAATAGCCATACAGGAAAGGGGTAAATGGGATCTGCCAATCCCTACCACAGACCAGGTAGAACCGGCTGGAATGCTTTCCACAAGGTGGAGCAAATTTTTCGGTGTGCCGGCCATGCCGCCGGGAACTCCCAGAACAAATTGAAAGTGGAGAGGTTCCTTGATTAGCCCCTTCTTAGCTATCCTCAGGGCATTGTCGATCATGCCGGATTCAAAAACCTCGATCTCGGGTTTCACTCCGCTTTTCTGCATGGCCGCCGCCAGCTTCTCCAGAAATGACGGTGAGTTAGCAAACACGATTGGCCCTAAATTCAAGGAACCTGCGTCAAAGGAGGCCAGCTCCGGCTTTAATTCCACCGGTTTAATCCTGACGTCCTCCGAGAAAGGTCCACCGGCTGTGGTGAGATTGATGATGATATCGCACCTTTCTTTGATCAGCTTGACCGTTTCCCGGTAAACATCCAAATCCATGGTCGTTCCACCCTGACTATCCCGCACATGGATGTGGGCAATGCTCGCT
Organism: Desulfitobacterium chlororespirans DSM 11544; assembly: GCF_900143285.1. Classification (NCBI taxonomy): domain Bacteria; kingdom Bacillati; phylum Bacillota; class Clostridia; order Eubacteriales; family Desulfitobacteriaceae; genus Desulfitobacterium; species Desulfitobacterium chlororespirans. The sequence goes on along the minus strand of NZ_FRDN01000005.1, from coordinate 103,429 downwards.
CCCGCTTTCCATGAAGCATAGACCTCATCGGCAATTTCCTGTGGCGAATAGGGAATATGTGGCGTTTCCTCCCGTGATGTTACCGCACCGGTGGTGGCTACAGTGATAATTAACTTTTCCAATTCTTGTACTTCCTTTCTGTAAAATTTAAACCTTGGCAATGTCTTATTGAGCAAAAACCGTGCCAACTCGCAATTAATATATAAAAAAGAGAAAACCTCTTGTTTCAAGCACCTTTTCGGGCTAATAACAACAGGTTTTCTCTTTTTAAATTGATATGATTAAAAGCTCTATGCTGCCAAAAGTTTACACATCATCACGGGGAAATCCGGACTCTCCGGCCCGGAAACCCCTTTTTCGGGCCATTTGTAAGCCAAAGTTGACTGTTACTTTTTGTTTACACATAAAAGCTGCCCGCAGGTTTCTAAGCTCAATCGATTCAGAACAAACTGTATTTTTTAAGTTTCTTATAAAAACTCGTGCGTGAAATATTCAGGAGGCGGGCCGCCTGAGCCTTGTTGCCCTGGCATATCTTCAGTGCTTCTTCAACCGCTTCTTTCTCCGTTTGAGTTTTTTTCTCCCGCAAAGATTCCCCCACCACGACATCTTTACGCAGGTTTCTCGACGCCCCTCCTTGATGATCCCTAAACCAGCTAAAATGGCTGATCTCCAATACTTCTCCCCAGGCAATATTCATGGCTCTTTCCAACACATTCTGTAATTCCCGTATATTGCCGGGCCAGTTGTAGCTCACTAAAAGTTCCATGACTTCAGACGAAATTTCCTTTACATTCAGCCCCAATTGAAAATTCAACCGTTTCAGCAATTCCTGGGCCAGCAACGGGATATCTTCCTTCCTTTCCCGCAGCGGCGGTATGCTGATCCTGACCACATTAAGACGATAAAACAAATCGCTCCGGAACTTTTTTTCTTGAACAAGCCTCTCCAACGAAACATTGCTGGCGGCAATTACTCTTACATTCACAGGTATACTGCCGTGACCGCCAATACGCTCGATTTCTTTCTCCTGTAAGACTCTCAACAATTTCGGTTGTAAAACCAACGGCATCTGATTGACTTCATCCAGAAACAAGCTTCCGTTATGGGCCATCTCAAATTTACCTTTGCGCCCGCCTTTTTTAGCCCCTGTGAAAGCACCTTCTTCATAACCGAAAAACTCCGATTCCAGCAAGTCCTCCGGAATGGCGGCACAGTTAATCTTAATAAAATTATAAACATTGCGCTGGCCGGAATCATGAATGGCATGCGCTACCAGCTCCTTACCAGTCCCCGTCTCTCCTTCAATCAGTACTGTTGATGTTGAGCGGGCGGCCTGGTAGATTTGCTCTTTCAAATGTAAAACGGCTTTGCTGTTTCCGATAATATTGTCCACCGTATAACGGGAACCCCGGATTTTCCGCAGTTCTTCCTTAAAGTATTCCAATTCCCGGGACAAATGCTCTACTTTTTTCTTGAATTCCAAAGCGACTTTCATATCTTCAAAAATGGCAAATATCAATCCTGCAAACAGTTCATTATCCTTAAAGACCGGCAAATAGTTGATGATTCCTACCGGATCTTTTTCTATTTCATTATTATAGAATATCTCCCCGATAATCGGTCTGCGGGTTTTTAAAACCAGATCGATTTTGGTCTGGGGATATATTTCTTTAACATATTTTCCAAGCACTTCTTCCGGCTGCTTATTCATTCTTTTTACCCATTTGTCATTGACATAGATATATCTGCCTTCCTTATCTGTAATAGCGACTCCATCCATCTGCTCAATAATCAACCGTGCCAATTCAGAATCGACCTTCATGAACATGCCCCCCAAACCGGAATATTTTTTATTCTATCTTAAAATCCCTAAAATATAGATATTTTTTATTTTTCTTCATTTTTCTCATCATATCATTTTTTGTGAAATTTATCTTTATTCTTTTATACTTTTGAATACATTTAAGCTCATTCAAATAACTCATTCAAACATTTCCCTGTAAAAAAAGAGCCCATTAATTAGGCTCTTTTTCAAAGGATTAGTGTTCTCATTTTCTATGCATAAATAAAGGCTCTCCAAGCGGTAAAACGATTTTCTGCATTGCACCATTGATCAAATTGGCAATCCCTGAATAAATCAACCAAACTGCCATAATCATCAATCCCCAGACACCTATTTTTCCAAACATCGGCCCTAGTCCAAGATTTGTGGCCGCCAAAGACAGAAACCCCAGCGCTGCTGCCCATACTGAAAATGCACCCCATTTGGTTTCATGCCCCAACAAGTAACCCATGGAAAGCAATATGATCCCGGAACACAGGAAAGCCATCCCATCAACCGTATATCCTCCCGTTATTATTTCTTGAGAAGGTGTCTTTCCATTCACCAAAAATACCAGATCGATAATTCCTTTTACAAAATTATGCCCCAGCAGAACTGCTCCCAGCAAGCCGCTGGCGGTTGCCCCAACAAAATCGCCATTTCTGAGCTGAACTACCACCACGATCAGCAATATGGCAAAACCCGTCGAGAGCCAAGGGACCACAGCGATCTTCGTTAAAGGATCTACCTTTCCGAAAAGCAGAAACGCTTGGGCCAAGATCAATAATCCAATGGTTAAATCACCTAAAGCGTTTGGATTTCCCCACTTTTGTTCACTCATATGTTGCCTCCTTATAAAGCTGCCGGGTCTGTCGCTGTTACGATGGATATCATTATTTCGTGAATTTCTCTCCCTTTTCCATAATGTTAACCCGGTGCCCTCTACCATAAAGCAAATTCCATGCCAAGCACCTGTCAAAAAAGCAGCCAGTCAAAAGGCCGTAAATTCAGGCTTCTTTTCTACTCCGAAAACATCAGGCATTTCCAATCAGAAACCTACCTGTAAAGAAAAGTTTACATGTATCCGCCAAAACCCAGTTAACATGCGGCATTAGCCAGCTGTAAACTAAATTGTACTGTTTACAGTGGCCAATCCCAATTCTTAAACCAATAGGTAGTCGCTGCATAGCCTAATTGTAATTTTTGAATTTAATCGCCATGCATGTGTACACACAAACAGGGGCAGCATGCGCTGCCCCCATTGAACCTTCTTTATCTTCTCTTTATCTTATTTGCTTTTTCCCTTCAAAGCTCTCTAATAACTTTATCTATACTTGCTCAGCTGTTTATTCATAAACTCAGGAAGAGAAAAACAGCTTACTATAATTTCCTCATTGACATACAAGGCATCAAGCTCTTTCATCTGAACAGCATTCGGTATAACATACCCCTTTGACCCTAAGGTAAAGCTCCACAATCCACCGGGATAGGTAGGCACTACAGCTGTAAACATCTTCGTCTTTGGAAAAATATCATGAACCCGTTCGAAGATCTGTTCCATAACTTCTCCATGAAAAATCGGAGACTGGCTTTGGCAAGCCATCAGGCCGTCGTCCTCCAGAGCATTGAATATACTCCGGTAAAAGCTCATTTCAATCAAGACTTCCGCGGGCCCTATGGGATCCGAGGAATCTACAATGACAATATCATACTTGGTCGAAGCGTTTTGGACATATTTTACACCATCATCAAAAATGAAGTTTACCCGGGGATCCGCTAACCCTCCGGAGACCTCAGGCAGATGTTTCAGACAAACCTCCACCACCATGGAATCGATTTCTACCACATCAATTTGCTCAACACTGGAATATTTGCACACTTCTTTGGCCACGCCACAATCTCCGCCGCCAATAATCAATACCTTCTTCGGGTTGGGATGAATGCTTAAGGGTACATGGGAAATCGTTTCATTGTAGATATGACCATCCAGAGAAGTCGTTTGCACGACTCCATCCAATACCAACATGCGCCCGAAACTGTAGGAGTCGAGAATCATCACATGCTGAATGGTTGATTGGGCTTCAACTATGATCTCTTTAATCCGATAATCAATCTTCAGGTTTTCCCGTTCATCTTCCGTCATCCATAACCCATGCTCGTTTTCAGATAAAAAAGTCGGCAATTTCCTAGTCATTTTTTCCTCCATTCAAAAAAACATTTTAATAACAGTCGCCTGTTATTTCCTTTATTATACCATGTGACAAGGAAAAACTCGCCCCTTGGCCATTTACGAGATAAGCTTTAAGCCGATAACCGAACCTAAAATCATGGTTATAAACACTACTCTTCGCCAATCCTTTGATTCATGATAACGAATCATGCCAATCAGGGTACCGCCTACCACACCGATACCAGTCCAAACGGCATATGCTGTCCCCATCGGCAGGAATCGCAACGAATAGCCCAATAAAGCAAGACTCGCTCCAAATCCCATAATCAAGAGACCGACAGTTTTCCAAGTGCGGCTTATCTGCAATTGATTGATCATAGCCACCCCAAATGCTTCAAGCAAACCTGCTAAACATAAAGTGAACCAAGCTATTACGCATCAACTCCTTCTTTGCTCTGATCCGCTGTGACCGCTTTTAAACCCAATACTCCTGTTAATAGAATTAAAATCAGCAGGACTTTTGCCCATTGAAAGGGCTCTTCAAAAAAGAAAATTTCTGAAATGACCGTACCGGCTGTGCCCAATCCTACAAAAACAGCGTAGACTGTCCCGGCAGGGAGCACCTGCCCTGCCGTAATCATTAAATAATTGCTCACAATCAGGGCAATTACCGTACCGGCCCATGTCCACGCATCATAGGAATGGGCTAAGCCAATCACCCAGAACACTTCCAAGAAAGCAGCAACAAAGACTTTATACCAATGTTTATTCATAGAACATCTTCCTCCACTTTAAGTTTTTTCCAAATTAAAAAGCCTGAGAGATACTGTTCATCAGTCTCTCCCAGGCTTTTATCCCTCCGTGACACAGCCAAGCTGTGAGTTTTCTCTCGGACCAGCCAACAAAGAGTGTTGCGGAACCCTAGAAAACATTTGATTTATAAAATTTATGGTGCGCCACCACGGATTCGAACCGTGGACCTGCCGATTAAGAGTCGGATGCTCTACCAGCTGAGCTAGTGGCGCAAGCACTTTATTATAATATACCTATCGGTAAAGTTTTGCAACAGAAATTTCGTCGAAAATCACGAAAATCATCTGTCCCCTTTACTACGGTCCCGATACTCCATGATTAAAGCGGTAATAATACCAAAAAAAGCGGCGGCAAAAAGAAATACGGCCAGTATAAATTTCCCCAAATCTTCAAACCCCTCGCCAGCCCGAACAAACCTTGCCAAGTAATAATAGTAAATGGATAAGCACAGGCATAAAGCCCCTGGCAAATATTTCAGAAATCTTATTCTTGATGCCATTTTTCCCAGAAGAACAGTTGTCCCAATTGAAATCAGACCAACTGCCAGTATAATGAGTACTAATCGGTCCATAGGCAAAAACCCTCTCTTTCCTTATCCCTAGTTTATCCGCACCAATTTAAAATAATAAGCCATCTCATACTATCACGAATAACTTAAAAAGAACTGACCTCAGTCAAAAATTACAAAAAAATATTGGGTTATATTTTATTAATAAGGTACAATATTAAGGGTAAACCTAATATGCGTTAAAAGGAGAGAAAACTATGCTTACTGGTGCTGAAAAAATTACTGATGTTGTAGAAAAATACCCACAGTCGGTAGAAGTCTTCCAAAAATACGGCATGCATTGCTTTGGCTGCATGGCAGCCCGTTTTGAAAATGTTGAACAAGGCGCTATGGCCCATGGGATCGATGTCCCCAGCCTTATCAAGGATTTAAATAAGGCCATCGGAAATCAATCGTAGATTGAAATAAGTGGAGAACACAACGGCTGACACGGTTCATTGGAACGTGTTCAGCCGTTTTTACATTAATGATTAACCTGTTATACTATTATTGGATCTTTTTTATGATAGCATTTTTAATTATAGCATGTTCATAAAATCATCATAAAATATTCAGCTTCTTTTCAGTTTCTGATCAGGTTTGACTCAGAGTAATGTCTTATACTTAGGTCATTAAGAGAAATCTTTGTTCAGCGATTTTATACACAAGGGGGTTCAATTTATGAATGAGAAAAAAAACCGGCTACTTCCTTTAGCAGCTTTATGTATTATCAGTGCTCTTCTCGGCGGAGTCTCATCAGTATCGCTTCTCCAATATGTCTATCCGCAGACCCTTAGCGCTATCGAGGCGCAAGCCAATCTAAATTCCCCAGGCACCGCCAGCCCCGTGACCCTTCTCGCCAATACCCAAACGGATGAATCCAATTCTCCTGTGGTTCAAGTAGCCAAAGACGTAGGCCCAGCAGTAGTGGGCGTCTCGAATTACCAAACCGTTTCCAATGCCTATAGGTACGGATTTGGCTTAGGCTCCAGAGATAATACCCAGAGCTCCGAGCTGGTGGAAGCAGGAACTGGTTCCGGATTTATCATTGATGCACAGAATGGTTATATCGTAACCAACTATCATGTGATTGAAAAGGCTCAAAAAATCACGGTCAGCCTCAGTGATGGCCGCAACCTTGAGGCCAAGCTAATCGGCTCAGACGCTCGCACTGATTTAGCCGTCCTGCAGATCTCCGATACCAGCAATCTCACTGAAGTAAAACTGGGGGACTCTTCCCAAATTGAAGTAGGGGAGTTTGTCGTCGCCATCGGAAATCCGGGAGGAAACAAGTTTGCCCGTTCCGTAACAGCAGGCGTTATCTCCGCCACCAACCGTACTCTCCAGATGTCCGGCGAATCCACCCTCTACAATATGCTGCAAACGGATGCCGCTATCAATCCTGGCAACAGCGGCGGCCCCCTGGTCAATTACTCCGGGGAAATCATCGGCATTAACTCAGCCAAATATGCTGAAAGTGGATTTGAAGGTATGGGCTTTGCTATTCCTATCACTGAAGCCACTTCCATCATCACCCAACTTATTGAAAATGGCGCAGCAAAACATCCTGCTCTCTCAGTCTCGGTCAGCGATCAATATCTTCTTTATGCCAAAGAGCAAAATCTACCCCTGGGGGCCTATATCTATGAAGTCAATCCTGAAGGACCCGCCGGAAAAGCGGGAATTCAGGAAGGCGATGTGATTACTCATGTGAATGATGTCAAAGTTGAAAACTCCACTGAACTGATTGGGGAGATTTATAAGCACAATGTAGGGGATAAAGTGACACTGACCTTTATTCGCGACGGACAGACAAAAGCGGTACAAGTCACCCTTGGGGAAATAACTTCATAATAACCGAGAGCGCCCTTTTCACCACAGAAGTGGGATAAGGGCGCTTTTTTGCTCAGCTTTCCTGATGGAAATATAGACTACAGTACATCATTACCTTTCTCACCCGTGCGGATCCGAATCGCTTCCTCCACTGGGTAAATAAAGATTTTTCCGTCCCCTACTTCACCTGTGCGGGCAGCTTCTATAATGATCGAAACCACTTGGTCAACATCCTGATCTGTAACGACTACTTCGATCTTCACCTTGGGAAGCAGATATACCTTATACTCTACCCCTCGATAGACCTGGGTATGGCCCTTTTGGTTACCGCATCCTAACACCTGAGTTACGGTCAATCCACTGACGCCAAAGTCATCCAATGCCGATTGAACATCATCCAGTTTACCCGGGCGAACGATTGCTTCAATTTTCTTCATTAGGATCTCCTCCTTTTATAGAATAAGTATTCACTTAGCAACTGCTGAAATCCTCCACGTTTAAACTTCATTGAACAGAAATTTCCGCACTGGCTTAGATTGTTTCACAGATTAGGGCTGACCAATTCTTCCCCTGATAAGCATTATAGCCTCTGGTATGGGCATAACCATAAATCTTCGTACTCTTCTGACCGTTATTCTCAAAGAGAAATCCATAGGTCTCTCCGTCAATAGCCCGTCTGGCAGCCTCCAAATGTTTAAGATTATCTTTGAGAATTCCTTGGCGATTGCGGCTGGCTATCACATAGCCTTCCTTGTTTAGGACATAAACTTCTCCATTTTTTCCAATCCGGGCACTGTCGATGATATCGTAGATAAAATCCCAATTAAAACGGGTGGAGAAATAGCCTAAAACCTCTCCCTCGTCACTGACAATCGGGCATGTGTAGGCTACTGTATAGCGGTTTTCCAAAGGGGATAAATAGAGATCGCTTACAGAAATAGCATTGGCAGCCTTGGCTTCAATAAACCAAGGTTTATCGGCGAAATTCTTGCCAATGAGTTCTGTATGGACTCCTGCCGATACAATGGTTCCTTCCGGATCCAATACATAAAGATCTATGTAAACTTCATAAATCTCGACAAGGGATTTCAATAAAGTATTGCATGCGGCGATCCGCTGAGGATCGTCTGCAAGAAAACAATGCTTGACCTTATCAAATCTTGCCCAGGCTTGGGCATCACAATTTCGCTCGAATAGATTGCGATCGATTTTGTCTATGGTATCATAGGCCACATCGGCAGTCCGCACTGCCATAACTTCATTGGCCTTAATCTGGATATTCTCGACGATTTGAGTACTTTCCTTAGTTGAGGCTAAACTTCGGGTAGCCAGCTTCTTAATCTCATCAGCCACCACACGGAATCCTCGCCCTGCTTCTCCTGCTCTGGCCGCTTCTATGGCAGAATTTAAAGACAGAAGGTTGGTATGCTTAGCAACCTCTTGGATGGATTCAATCACTTTACCCATGTTTTGGTTTGCTTCTTTCAATTCGGCCAATAGAACTGAGGCATCGATGCTTAATTCATTTACTTTCAAAAAATCGCCTCCCTTTGCATATTTTTCCATACACAAAAGGCGCTTATAAAGATAGAGTCTTTATAAGCGCCTTTGCTTCCCTTATTAATTTATGCATAGCTTTATTTTACACGGTATCGACAAACTGGCAATTGCTTTGTGAATAAAATATTGTATTCATTGAAAGCACCTGCGCGACAGCTTATTAAACTGAATCAACAAAAAGGAGGCCGGCGAGAACAATCTCTTCCGGCCTCTAAGCGGAGTGTTTTTGGGTGAGGGGAAATAAAAGCCTATAAGACACTTTCTCCTATCTCACCGGTGCGGATACGGATAGCTCCTTCAACAGGATAAATAAAGATTTTCCCATCTCCCACTTCGCCGCTGCGGGCTTCATCAGAAATGATTTTGACCACTTCATCCACTGCCTGATCGTTAACTACAACTTCAATTTTTACCTTGGGGAGAAGAAAAACTTTATACTCTACCCCTCTGTAAACCTGGGTATGGCCCTTTTGCTTGCCGCAGCCAATGACATGGGTTACAGTCAGCCCGCTTACACCAAAACGATCCAGAGCACTTTGTACCTCATCCAGTTTGCTCGGTCTGATAATCGCTTCGATCTTTTTCATAGAATTCCCTCCTTTATAATTAGGTGCATATCTATCTTCGATACACGCTATCTCAGCGCTCAATTCTTATTTTCCCGGTTGACCGCTGGGTGCAGAGACCCCTACTGCTTTGGCAGCCGAAACAATCGTAGGAAGATAACCACTGCCGATAAAGTCTGGGTAAGCTTCTTCTCCGTGCAGGGAGATATCCAAGCCCGTTTCTTCTTCCTCAGCAGTAACACGCAAAGGTGTGAAGATCCCGACCAGCTTCATAATCACAAATGTGGCAACGACTGCTAACACAATGGTTACGGCAACACCGATGGCCTGAATTCCTACTTGAGCCGCGTTTCCATACAACAGGCCGTCAGTTCCCCCCACAGAAGCCGAGGCGAAAATACCCGTGGCTAAAGCTCCCCAGATTCCGCCGATTCCATGACAACCGAAAGCATCCAAGGAATCATCATAGCCAAGTTTAGCTTTAAGAACACTAACACCGAAGTAACAAATGGCACCGCCAACGAGACCAATAATTAAAGATGACATAGGTGTGACGAACCCTGCTCCTGGGGTAATCGCCACAAGCCCTGCAATAGCACCACTGGCTGCACCCAAAATGGTGGGCTTGCCGCGATGAATCCATTCGGTAGCCATCCAGGCTAAAGCACCGGCAGCGGCAGAAGTATTGGTCGTGACCAGAGCCATGGCCGCTAACCCATTGGCACCCAAGGCACTGCCAGCATTAAAGCCAAACCAGCCAAACCAGAGCAGACCTGCCCCTAAAACCGTCATAGGCAATTGATGAGGAGCCATAGGTTCTTTGCCATGCCCTTTGCGTTTGCCCAGGATTAAAGCAGCGACTAAGCCGGTAACCCCTGAGCTGATATGCACAACAGTTCCGCCAGCAAAGTCCAATGCTCCCATTTCACGCAGGAAACCACCGACACCCCATACCGAGTGAGCCAAGGGATAATAAACAACCAACAGCCACAGAACCATAAATCCCAGAAAGGCCGGGAACCGCATGCGTTCAGCAACAGAACCCGAGATAATTGCCGGAGTAATGATGGTGAACATCATTTGAAAGGCCATGAATAAGAGGAAGGGGATGGTTGAGGAGTAATCCCCATTAGGTTCCATACCGACACCGCTGAGGCCAATCCACTCTAAACTTCCGATAATACCGGCATGGTCTGTACCAAAGGCCAAACTAAAGCCGATCAACACCCAAAGTACGGAAGATACACCCATGAGAATAAAACTATGCATCACCGTACTTAAAACATTCTTCTTACGAACCATACCGCCATAGAATAAGGCTAGTCCGGGGGTCATGAGAAAGACAAGTGCCGCCGACAAAATAATAAAACTGGTGTCCCCTGTGTCCACCACCGCACCATCTTCCGCCAAAACCGAAACAGGCAGAGCCAACATGCTTATAATTGCTAGTAATAATACCCATGCTCTTTTCATTTGAATTCCTCCTTGCTATTTCAATTAAATTTTTAATATTCACCGTTGCCAAGATTAAGCAACATCTTTAAATGAATCTTCATGCCATCACCTCCTAAAAAACCAGAAGTTTCTTTTAATAATTAGATAGAGCTTTGACTCCGCCTGGGATTATAATCACAGCGGATAAAAATTGCTTTTTAATTGTATAAAAAAGAAGAGAGATCCCCCGAATATTCCTCAACCTGGGTTTTCTCTCTTACACTTACACACTTACCAAGTCCTCGACCTGGCACCCGAAAACTATGAAATTATAGATGCATATACCCTAAACCCACTCGGCAATGCTCTGATAGAGCATGTATGGATGAACGACCAAATATGGCGATGGCGATCCAGTCCTGATCACAGGCAATCCCCACTTTCAGGGCATAACTGGCATTGCTGTTGGTATGAACAAAGATCCCATTGCTTGCTTCCAAGGTCGCATGCACAACAGCGTGTATGGCCTTCGGTTCCTTTTGAATGGCACCTGTGTTGATTGCTGCCGATATTACAGAATGGGTTAATTTCCCGGTGGGTTGTAACGCGGAATACGTTCCTCCTAATTCAGTCACTGCACAATAGACGTTTTGGGAAAGCATCAACTTTTTCAACTCATTCTCTTTTTCACGGGTTTCCGTTAACGCTAAGGCCAATGCAGTTCGTTCAAGAGAAGGCTTTTCATGGTCCTGGCTTTTTCCCGGCATTTTCAGCCTCCCTCCTTATAAAAAACCTGACTTCGCCACCAAAGCACTCACATCATTCATCTTAGGCCGCCATGTGGCTGGCGCTTATCCCAACTATAGATCTTTAACAGCTAAAACAAGAAAGCGCCGTTGCAAGTAATCTGTCTTAGATTCTTGTAACGGCGCCATTGCCTTATTGATTTGATGTTTATAATTTACAGGAATTCAATCAAAATAACAAGTGTTTTTTCCGAAGAACACTGTATACTTCTTGATAAATAATCAGAAAAGTTCAGATGGTTTTTTCGTCCCAGCTGAACTTTTATCGCTTAGCCAATAGTTCTATTGCAGTTATATCAAGGGTTTCCGCCACTCTCTCCTCTCCTTTGCCACAGTTTAACTTTATGGTTATCATAACCCAAGCAATCTGATTGTTCGAATTTTGTCCTAAGCATTACGCAGTTGATTGAGACTTCTCGCCAGACTTAAGACATCTTCAGCCTGCAAAGGAATCTTTTTTATGCTGCTGTGCAGTCTCACCCGGATCAAAAGCTCTGTCAGCTGATCTTGAGTGTAAGGCACTCTTTCTTCTTCCAGCAGTCTTACGAGCTCCCTTATTCCTGAGTATTTGCCAAAAACCATGGCGTGCTTTCTGGAGATGCTTTCCGGCGGAAAGGGCTGATAATTTTCCACATCCTTGCGAATTCCGTCCAAATGAACCGCTGAAGTATGAGTAAAGACATCGGACCCCACAACTGGCTTAGAGCGGGGAATCTCCCGCTGGGTAATGTCACTGACCAAAAGGGAAATATCATTGACCTTCTGAATATTAAAAGCGGTGGGACGCTGCAAAATATGATGAATAGCCACCGAGATTTCTTCCAGGGGGGCATTGCCCGCTCTTTCCCCCAATCCTCCCACGGTGACACTGACAGCTTTGAAGCCAATGCGTATGGCTGTCAAAGCATTGGCCGTAGCCATCCCTAAATCATTGTGCGCATGAAACTCTAAAGGCAGCGCTGTTTTTTGAGGCAGAGGGGCAAAACGCCGCGCCAGCTCAAGGGGATCCAGGATACCCAAAGTATCGGCTAAACGTATCCGGTCCACCCTAAGCCCTTCCGCTACTTTAGCCATCTTAATCATGAAATCCACATCGGCACGGCTGGCATCTTCAAAACCTACACAAACATATTTCCCTTCCTTCTTAGCCAATTCAATGGCTTCTCCCATGCTATCCATGGCCCAGGTCCGGCTTTTCCTGAGCTTGCGCTCTATATGCTGATCGGAAACCGGAATGCAAATAGAAACCGCGCCGACACCCGTTCGGAAGCTGGCTTCCAAATCCTCCTTACTGGTACGATTCCAGGTGGCCAGACGCACCGGCAGCCTTAAATCCACCAAACCCTTGATGATTTCCATCTCATCGGCTCCCACACTGGGAACACCGATCTCAATCTCATCAATTCCGGCTTCGGCCAGGCAAGCGGCAATTCGGGCTTTTTCCTTGAATCGGAAAGCAACGCCCGGCGTTTGTTCCCCATCCCGCAGAGTCGTATCGCAAAGCCATACGGAATCTTTCATGACTGGGCTCCCCCTTTCTTGAATTTATTTTCCAGCCAATGAGGCGGATTCTTATGAAACATCTGCTGCAGTCGGCAGGCCGCCTCCTCGATCAGTAGGTTCTCCTTGGTCTGCATAGGGAAAATATTGTGGTTGATGAGCCTTGCCGCCGCTGGGCTCCCGATCTGACGGCAATACAAAATATCGCAATCCTGAATCGCTTCGATCCGTTCTGCAAGGCGTCTTTCATTCATCGTTTCGGATTCTTGACCGGTTTGGGATTCAAAGCTTTTCGTTTTAACCCAGTGGAATGAAGCAGGCAGGAATCCATAAATGACAATATTGGAACTTAGAGCAAAATGAGCATCGACGTGTTGCATATCCTCACTGCAAAAAGCCACTTTAATCACCCTATCTACCTCCCAACCATAAAATTCAGATTTAAACATAGGTCCGTAAACAGATCAGTTCCGTAAACTGCCAGGACATCTTTTCATAGAACTCCAAGGCTCTTGTATTGCTGCGGTCCGCTAAAAGTTGCAAGCGCTTAACTCCTCGTGCTGATGCCCAGGCTTGGAGGGATAACAGCAATGCCCTTCCTGTTCCTTGCCCCTGATAAGGTTCCTCAACGACAAGATCCTCGACCCAAGCGGATAGTCCCCCTTCCGCCGTAGATACCAGCAGCTGCGCTGTGACCATACCGATCACCCGCCCATTTTGCTCCGCAACCATAATGCACCGGGCACCATCCTCCAGAATCATCCCCAGCCCCCGGCGCTGTTTTATTTCATCATAGGAGAAGTCCGCCTCCAGAGAAAATAAGATCTTCAGCAACCTAACCATGTCAGCGATGTCTGCCGGCACTGCCTCTCTGATTACAGGCTCCATCAGAACACTCCGATGGCATCGGCACGGCATTGTTGACAATGGGTCATCTGGGGCAGGAGGGAGCTTAAACTGCTGCGACTGAGGGTAAGCTCCTCCCGGGAGGGCGGTATGATGTGGGCTAATTTCCCTTGGGGAATGACCGGCATAATATTGTGAAGATGAGCTCCCCTTTTCTTGATTTCCACAGCTAAGTCATTTAAGCCATGATCATTGATGCCGGGCATCAGCACCGTATTTATTTTCACCGTCATCCCCGCCTTCACGGCCATTTCCAACCCCGTCAGCTGATTATGGAGCAAGATTCTGGCTGCTTCGGCACCGATCAGGGTTTTCCCCTTCCAGCGTACATAACTGTAGATTTGGGCACCAACCTGCTCCTCCAGAGTATTGATAGTAATGGTAACGTGAGACACCCCGATATCCGTCAATTCCGCCATTTTTTCCGGCAAGAGCAAACCATTGCTGCTCAGGCACAGAATCATATTCGGGAAGTCCCGTTTTACTCCTCTCAGAGTTGTAAAGGTCGCCTCATTGGCTAAGGGCTCCCCGGGACCGGCAATGCCGACCACCACAAATTGATCGCCCTTGCCGGAGGTTTTGACTTTCCGCACCGTTGCCAGGGCTTCTTCAGGGGTTTGCACCTTACTGGCCACACCTGGACGGGATTCATTTGCACAATCGAATTTGCGTACACAATAATTGCACGAGATATTGCAGCCGGGAGCTACGGCTAAATGGATGCGTCCGGTATTGCCATGTCCCTTGGTGGAAAAACAGGGATGTCCGAGATTCAGGCGGGGAGTATTCATATTTCCTTGTGTACATGTACATGCTTTATGCATATCAATCCCTCCAATCATTCTAATTTCTTTTTGAGCCGGAACCACGGATTGCATCTTAACTTTTGCTCTTAAAGGTGTAACAGCGCCGCACGCAGATGCTTCCACAGGATTGGCAGCCAATACAATGATCCTTATTGTCGATCTTGGCAATTTGGCGCTCAGTTCCTTCATCATCCTCATAGGTTTCGACTCCCAGAACTTTCTGCACACAGAGCTTAATACAGCGGCCACAGCCAAGACATTTGTTCTTATCAAAGGTATCCACATACATGGGCGTCCAAGGGAAACCGCCAAAGGTTTCAAAAACTACGCTCATTTCCATCCTCCCTCAGTTTTTTTATAGGTTGCTTAGTTCATTATTTCCGGCCTTTAATTCCCCTCTTGATTCAGCTTCTTTTTCAGCCACGGCGGCAGCTTTTGGGAAAACAGCAGCTGATCCAAGCGTCTCACTTCATCGGCGATCGGGGTTCCTTCCGGTACTTTGATTGGGTGAATACCGCTCTGAACGAGGCGGGCCGCCGCCGGGCCGCCAATCTGAGTGCAATAGACAATGGCGCACTCTTTGAGAATCTGAATTCGGGCATCCACCTTATCTTCGGATTCTGCCGGACCTTTAGCCTCCTGGGAATCCTGGTAAACTCCTTGGCTGTCCATGGTAAATACATACATCTCGAAGCCCGGGGCTGAGGCAAAATGGGAATCGATAGTCAATCCATCACTGCTGGCAAAGCCTACAAGCATACTGTTCACTCCTAACTTACTGCATTGAGCGTGGCAAAGAGGAATCGTTGTGTCCCTTCATAGCCGATCCAGCAGGTCTGGGGATAGCCTGCCCGGTCAAAAACCGGTAGCCCTGCCCTCAAGTGGGGCAGCTTAAGCTGTCCCGCTGCCTGGCGGCCATTGGAGTTGGCGATGATGAGCTTGCTTTGGCCAGCCCGCTCCTCAAGGGTTTCCAAGTCCCCCACCTCCATGGGGACAGGCAGGGACAAGCGGTCCGTACCTGCCTGGGATGCTGCCAAAGCCACTGTCAGCTCCGCTCCCACCTCCACCAGACTGGACCCTAGGCTATAAAGTAGATCCGTTTCCAAGGCAATGGCTACCCTAAGCTTGCCCAGCTGATCATGATAATCGGCCAGGGTATCCAGCAAGCGGTTCCTTTGCCGGATTTGCTTTTCCGGTATGGTTTTACCGGACAGCTTAGCCAGGGTCAATATCAAGCCATCGGTAGCCGTAAGTCCGCTTAAAGAAGGAAAATTATAGTGAGGAATGTGATAGGCCTGCCTAAGGGTTTCCCCTGCTCTCTCCATGCTCAAGCCAAAAGATAAGCAAGCCCTGGACCTGGGCAGAAGCTGAAAATCCTCCAGAAAGGTGCCTCCCTGGACCACGGGGGCGGCCTCCAGCTCCGCATGGCCATCCAGAGAAACTGAGAGATCCGGCAGGGTAATGGGCCTGAAGCCGAAATCGCTGACAATCTCTTTCAGTTCATCCACATCAGCAGGAGTCAGATGACAGCCAGGCAATAAAGCCAGATAAGGGGCTTCCTGAACATCTGTCTTTAAAGCTGAAGCTGGATTTGCATGATGATTTAGACTTAGTTCTGCATCAGCAGAGGAGACGGGATTCAGTGATTCTCCTTTTATGCAATTATGAACGACAAGGGCATCCACCAAGGCCTCTACAGTCCGTTGATACCCGTCCTGCATGGACCCTATATAGTCCGGGGTACTGGCCAACACCACCGGCAGATCCTCCAGGTCCGGCCTTTCCAAGTGCAGGCTGGCCAAAGCGCTGGCCATATTATCCCCATAGGTTTCCGTAAGACCTGAGCTCATGACGCCGATAATTTGAGGGTTATATTTATCCGCTGCTACGGCAATTCCTTTCTTCAAATGTTCCCATCCGCCAAAAATGACTGAGTCCTCCAGCAAAGCTGTAGAATTAAGAGGGATGGACTCTTTAAAATGCCGGTTCAGCTGCAGGCGGATAAAAGAGGAGCAGCCCTGGGAGCCGTGCAGCAGGGCCAGCAGTCCGTTGATTCCCAGATAAGCCAGGGTGGCGCCCAGGGCCGGGCTGTTTTTTTGCGGGTTTCCTTCATAATGCCGATGTTTCATCATCTCAGCCCTCCTCTTGCGGGGGAAATTCCTGTTTTAAAAGTCCCCAAACCGGACTGTTCACCGTACGCGCCAGGCTCCCGGCAAAGGTGACCATCCCCTCATAACCTGCATAAGGCAGCTTCCGGCCGTGATTAATATCTAAAAAAGGGGTTCTTGTTTTGTGAGCCAGGTACTTTGTTTTCCCCCCGGCGACGATAAGATCGGGCTTTTTCTCAGCAATAATTTTAAGAAATCCCGCCGGACTGGTATCTTCAATGATCTGAGCCGTAGGATCCATCAGGGCTTTCATCCGTTGAAAATCATCGGGAGTGGAGTTTTGCGTCCCTCCCGCCAGAATGTTGATCCCTAGTTCAGCCAGTGTGGAGACCATGGACCAGGTTTTTACTCCCCCTGTAAACAAGATGGCCTGTTTATTCTCCAGGCATTTTTTATAGCCGGCAATAATCTCCCGTGTTTCCTCTTCCTTCTTTTGTACATAAGTTTTTGTTCTCTTGAGTAAATCGAGGTCCCCCAAGGCTTTGGCAATGTTGATTAAGGTCTCTGAAGTGTCGTGGATTCCATAAAAGGAACCCTCCATAAAGGGGATGCCGTATTTTCCTTCCATCTTGCGGGCCAGATTGGTCAGGCTTTTGGAACAAATCAGCACATTGAGACAGGCCCGGTGAGCAGAAGCGATGTCCCCGAATTTGGCATCCCCCGTAATAGCCGCCTGCACCGTGATTCCCAAGTTCTTAAAATCCGGCAGGATACCCCAGAGATCACCGGCAATGTTATACTCTCCGATAAGATTTACGGAAAGGGGCACCTTTTCATCCGGTCCTTCCCCGGTGCCGATGACCCGGTCGAAGAGAACTTCCCCGGCAATCCGGTTGCCGATGTTTTTATCGCCCAAAAAACCTGGACAATTGACGGCAATGACGGGAATGGTCAATTCCTGCTCCGCTTGTTCACAAATTGCGTTTACATCATCCCCAATCAAGGCGGATACACAGGTGGCATAGACAAAAATGGCTTGGGGGCGATGATGGGCGGCGATTTCCAGAATCGCCTCCTTGAGTTTCCGTTCACCGCCATAAACTACATCATTCTCCATCAGATCCGTGGTCAGCCCCCGACGGAAAAGCTGGGAACCGGAGGAGCGGGCTCCCCGGTTATCCCAAGAGTTCCCTGCACAGGCAATCGGTCCGTGCACGAGGTGGGCCACATCGGTAATCGGCATCAGCACAACCCGCGCTCCGTCATAGGCGCAGCTGCGTTCTGCCCCTTCACCGGGCAGGGCCTTCATGCACAATTGGGGAGAACCGGCTTCCGCTGGGCACTCTTGATCTTTGAGATCCAGCTTGGTGAGATTGGTAAACATGGAGTTCCCTCCCTTCTTTAGCAAAGTAATTAACGCAGTAACTCGAAATAGGCATCGGTGGAAGCCCTGTCTTTCTCCTCCAAAAAGGTATTGACGATCATAGTAATCAGGTTGATTACTCCTGAATAACCGACAATCGGGTAGCGGTGGAGATTCACACGATCATAAAAGGGGAACCCTACTCTGACCAGGGGAATACCGGCGTCACGGGCTGCCCACTTGCCATGGGAGTCACCAATGAGCATATCCACCGGTTCGGTGACTAAAAGCGACCGCAGATGCCAAAGGTCTTTGTTGGGGTATAAGGTAGCGCCCTGGCCATAAGGGCTGGAGGCAAGAAGCTTTTCCATGGCCTTTTTAAACAAAGGGGTGGAATTGGAGCAGACGATATGCACAGGTTCCCCTCCCATTTCCAGCAGGAAGGAGACTAAACCCAGCAGGAGATCCGGATCCCCGAAGAGGGCGAATTTCCGGCCATGCATATATTGATGGGCATCGGTCATGGCATCCACCGCCAGTCCCCGTTCATAGGTGATTTCTTCGGAGACCTCTTTCCCTGTTAATTTCGCCGCGGCTTCGATGAACCGGTCCGTGCCCGTCATGCCGATGGGCATAGGGATCCCTTCCACCGGAATCGATTCACCTGTCAAATACTTTTTGGTATTTGAAGTTGAATAGGTCTGACATAACAAGTAGCCCAACCCATTTAAAGCTTCCTTCATTTCCACAAGGGGGGTTCCACCGGGATATAATTCGTACTTGCCCAAATTCGGAGCATCCACCACATTGCTGTAATCCGGCAGGAGGGTATAGGGTACATCCATCATGTTCAGAAGCCGCTTATACTCGCGAAGATTGGCCGGGTAGGTGTCAAAACCGGGGACAACATAAAGCCGATCGTTGATCTGATCCTCCTGTCTCGGGGCGGCCAAGCATTCAATAAGCCCCTTGAGCATGATGTCATACCCGGCAATATGGGACATTTTAAAGCTGGGCGTATTGGCCAGGGCAACGGGAAAATCCATGGGGACCGCCCCCTGGTCCTTGGCATTGCCTAAAAAGGAGCTGATATCATCGCCGATGACTTCCGCCATACAGCTTGTGTAAACGGCAATCACCTTGGGGTTATATACGGTATAGGCATTTTTCAGCCCTTCGATAAAATTTGCCTGACCGCCAAATACGGCCGAATCCTCTGTCATGGAATCGGAGACCGAGGCTACCGGCTCCCGGAAATGCCGGGATAAGGTGCTGCGGAAATAAGCGGTGCACCCCTGGGAACCATGGGTAAAGGGCAGACATCCTTCAATTCCTAAGGCACAAAGCAAGGCACCCAGAGGTTGGCATGCTTTAGCGGGATTGATGACCAGCTTTTCACGGGCAAAATTCTTTTCACGGTATTCAACACTATTCAGCCATTCTTTGGTGGCTTTCGTACAACTCTCCATGTGCGTCATCCTTTCTGCCTGATTTTTATTTCACCCAAGGAGCTTTAATGGACTTCCAGGTGGGACTGTTCACCGCCATATCCATATCCCGGGCAAAAATGGGGAATCCATCATAACCGTGATAGGGTCCGGAATAATCCCAGGAGTGCATCTGGCGGAAAGGAAGGCCCATCTTTTCAAAGACATACTTTTCTTTAATTCCCGAGCCCACCAGATCCGGCTTAAGATCCTTAACAAACTCTTCCAGCTCCAAAGCGGATACATCATCGTAAATAAGGGTTCCTTCCTTCAATTGAGGGTAAGTTCGTTCGTAATCTTCCTTATGGGCAAACTCATAGCCCGTACCGATAATCTCCATGCCCAAATCTTCATAAGCGCCCACCACATGCCGGGGGCGAAGGCCGCCTACATAGAGCATGACCTTTTTTCCTGCCAAACGGGGCCGGTAGATATCGATGACTTTTTGCATCTGGGCTTCATATTTGGCAATGACTCTTTGGGTATTCTCCCTAATGGAGTCGTCAAAGTGGGCGGCAATGTTAAGCAGGGATTCCTTAATCTTGGTCGGTCCAAAGAAATTGAATTCCAGCCAGGGGGTTCCGTAGGTTTCCTCCATATAGTTGGCCATATAGTTCATACTCCGGTAGCAATGGATCAAGTTCAGCTTGACCAGATGCCCGTTCTGAAGCATTTCCAGAGTAGAATCACCGGTCCAGATATTCACAACATTCAAGCCGATTTCTTCCAGGATTTTTTTGCTGGCCCAGGCATCGCCGCCGATATTGTAATCGCCGATAATTCCAATATCGTAGGGTCCGATTTCCCGCTCCGGCCCCTTGCCGATGATATGATCGCGAATCGCATCATTGGCAATATGATGACCGAGAGACTGACTGATTCCCCTGAACCCTTCGCAGCGCACCGGCACCACGGGGCGCTGGGTTTTCTCCGTCATCCGGCGGGCGACGCTTTCGATATCGTCTCCGATCAGCCCCACGGGGCATTCGGAAAGTACGGAAACTCCTTTAGCATTAGGGAAGAGTTCGACAACCTCTTCGATAATTTTCTCCAGCTTTTTGTCCCCGCCGTAGATGATATCGCTCTCCTGGAAGTCCGAGGTGAATTGAAAGGGTACGAAATTGTCTATGCCGACTTCACCTTCCGCCAGATTCCGGCGATTCGCCCAGGAATAAAACCCGCACCCCACCGGCCCGTGGGAAATATGCACGATATCCTTAACCGGACCCCACACAACCCCTTTGGCTCCGGCGTATGCGCAGCCCCGGGCGGTCATGATGCCCGGTACGGTTTTCCCATTGGACTTAACAGCGCAACTTGAGCAATCTTCTTCTTTAACGGCAAGGTGCTGCCTGCGGTTTTTCTTAGCCTTTTCCGGATAGACTTCCAACACTTGATTGACCAGCTCTTTTCTGGCCTGGATCATCTCACTGATGCTCATGACGCTGTCCTCCTTCTTTCCTGCCTTAACGAAATTTGCTGCATTGGTTACATCTCCATAATCCCATATTCCATCAGCAGCTCTTCCAGCTGTTCCATTTCCATTGGTGTGGGGATGGTCATCATGGTGTTGGCTTCAATCTTACGGGCCAGCGCCCTGTACTCATCCGCTTGAGAATGAGTGGGGTTATATTGAATCACGGTTTGTTTGCGCAGTTCCGCCCGCTGTACTTCATTATCCCGGGGCATAAAGTGAATCATTTGCGTGTTGAGGGCTTTGGCCAGAGCCGATATCAATTCGTATTCTTTATCCGTTTGACGGCTGTTGCAGATGAGCCCGCCCAGACGGACCGTCCCCGTGTTGGCATACTTTAAAATCCCTTTGGAGATGTTGTTGGCCGCATACATAGCCATCATTTCACCGGAAGTGACAATATAGATTTCCTTGGCCTTGTTCTCACGGATCGGCATGGCAAATCCCCCGCAAACTACGTCACCCAGGACATCATAGAAGACATAATCCGTATCCTCGGTGTAAGCACCGTTTTCCTCGAGAAAGTTAATTGCGGTGATAACCCCCCGGCCGGCACAGCCCACACCTGGTTCCGGACCGCCGGACTCCGCACATCGCACCCCCAGATGCCCTTCCACCAACACATCTTCCAGTTCCAGATCCTCTACCGTTCCCCGTTCACGAGCCAGATCCATAACCGTGGTTTGGGCTTTACTATTCAGAATCAGGCGGGTAGAGTCTGCCTTGGGATCGCAGCCCACAATGGTCACTTTTCTTCCCATCTCAGCCAGAGCAACCACTGTATTCTGAGTTGTCGTGGATTTGCCGATTCCGCCTTTACCATATATCGCGATTTGTCTCATTTCTTACATCCCCCTATCCAGTCTCGATCTTTTCTGCCGCTATAGGACAGCTTCTTTTCCCACTTCACCTGTCCGTACCCGGACTACTTCATGCAAAGGACATACAAAGATTTTTCCATCTCCGCAATGTCCCGTTTTATTGATTTCCGTGATGGTCTTGACCGCTGATTCAACCTCCTGGTCCTGCACGATCAAGGTCAGCATCCGTTTGGGAATCCAGTTGATCCGTGACTCTGTGACCTGCTGAGGTCTGAGTACCTTATTCAGTTCCGGGTCAACCTCTGCTTCCCAGCCTCCAATGCCATATTGTTTCCCCCGCCCTTCGATGCTCTGAATCGTCAGGGCCGGGAAACCCGCTTCTTCAAGGGCTTTTTTGGTGGCGGGAACCTGATGCCTGCGGATACAGGCGATAATTTCTTTCATGCCGACAACCCCTTTCTTATGAGCCTTTGTCCGACCCTCTTATAAGCCTTTGGTTCCTGCACTTATGGTATAAGCCTCTTCCACTTCGGTAATAAAGATTTTCCCATCTCCCATGGTCCCTGTCTTGGACTTTTCCAGGATGATCTGGATGGCTTTTTCTAAGTTCTCATCTGCCACAACCATCAGAAGCAAGGTTTTCGGAAATTCATCATAAACCACATCACCGATGCGAATGCCTTTGGTACGGCCCCGCCCAAAAACATGCATTTTGGTTAAAGATGTCAGGCCTGCGTCTGCCAAAGCTTCGGCGACAACTTCAGCCTTTTCCGGTCGGATAATCGAGCGTATCATTTTCATTTCACAATTCCTCCTTAAATTTTCTGAAAGTGCTGTTCCTCAATGACCCATCCAGGCTTAGCGAAAGACTTCGCTGCTGACCTGCTTCGGTGCCTTATTTATGGGGATGCATCACCACCTTTCCCAAAAGAAATGTAAAATAAAAAGAGAGCCCACAGCCTGACCGTTCATTCGATCAATGGGGGCTCTCTTATCCTCTTAAACACTCCAGGTTGAGATCAACCCGGTGCCCATTTTATTTAATTGGTGGATTATGACGGAATCTAAGTTTTAAATAGTCTTGCACACTAATTGCCATGAAGGATGGACTTAGATTCATTCCTAGAATATAGGTTAAATCTTAAAATAAAAGAGAGAGCTCTGTTTTTTCTTAGGCTCTCTCTATCACTCCACCGCTTAAGTCCATCGGACCTGTGCCTTTTATATGTCACGAAAATCGTGAGTTTGTCTATGAATATCTGTTTAAATCAACTACCCTCTGATCCACTACCACTAACTAAATCACTGTTGTTTAAATGAACTTTATTTGCTCATATTATAGGGTACTTCGCTCCAATCGTCCAGTGATTTAGGTCAAGAACACTGTATACATAGAAACCTTGATCGACAAAGCAATGATTACCCTGGGATAGAAAACCCGGTACGAATTTAATTCTCTTCTTTTTGCTGTATAATAGCACTATACAGCGATGGCTTGGAGGGAGAATAATGGAACAACCTCAAACAATCAGTACCGGCTTTCCTTCTTTAGATGATGTGGTCCAGTTTCTGTGGATGGGCGATAACGTAGTTTTCCAAGTTAAAGATATTGAAGTCTATCAGCGTTTCGTCCAGGGGTTTATCCATAAAAACGCCGGACCCCACCGTAAAATGATTTATATTCGTTTTGCACAGCATCCTCCTCTGATCACCCATCACGAGCATATAGAACTATTTCCTGTGAATGCCGAGAGGGGCTTTGAAGAGTTCTGCACCCAGATTCATGAGAAGATCACTCTGGAGGGCCGGGATGTCTTCTATATCTTTGACTGCCTATCGGAACTTTTGGACCGCTGGGCAACCGATACCATGATCGGGAATTTCTTCAAGGTGACCTGCCCTTATCTTTTTGAATTGAACACCATTGCCTATTTTGCCACCTACAAAAACCGCAACTCCTTCCACACCACTGCTGTCATCCGAGATACAACTCAAGTTCTGATCGACATTTTTGAAGCGGAGGGCCATACTTATATCCACCCTATAAAAATGTGGAAACGTTATACGCCCACCCTCTTCTTTCCCCATATTCAAGAGGGGGATGAGTTCCTCCCCGTCACCAGCAGCGCCGAAGTGGCTTTTCTCAATGCCCAATTGGGGGAATATGATGATAATCCGGAACGGGATTTGGATTATTGGGATCGTCTTTTTTTGAAGGCCGGGCAGCTCCTGGCCGCTAAGACCTTAACTCATAGCGAAGAAAAGAACCATATCCGGCATTTGGCGCGGATTTTCTTAAGCCGGGATGAAGGGATCCTCCAGCTTATCGATGAACATTTTTCCCTGCAGGATATCCTCTCCATAAAATCCCGCTTAATCGGTTCCGGCTTTATCGGCGGGAAATCCGTGGGGATGCTGCTGGCACGCAAAATTTTGGTTCAGGATTCCGATGACTGGTCCAAGCTCCTTGAACCTCACGACTCTTTCTACATCGGTTCCGACGTCTTTTACTCCTATCTGATCGATAATAACCTTTGGAAGCTGAAAATGGAGCAAAGGAGAGCCACGGAAGATGCCTTGGCCAAAGCGGCTCGGTTGCAGGAAAAAATCCTCAAAGGACAATTCAATGACTTCATCCGCAATAAATTTTTAAGAATGCTGGAATATTTCGGACAATCCCCCATCATCGTCCGCTCCAGCAGCTTGCTTGAAGATGGTTTCGGCAATGCTTTTCCCGGGAAATATGAAAGCGTTTTCTGCATCAATCAAGGAACTTTGGAAGAGCGCTACCATATGTTTACTCAGGCCATTCGCGAAATCTATGCCAGCACTCTCAGTGAAGAAGCTCTCGCTTATCGGGAAAAGCATAATCTCAGCGATACGGAGGAGCAGATGGCCCTCCTGGTCCAGAGAGTGTCCGGGTCCAATAAAGGAGAATATTTTTTCCCGGATCTGGCCGGTGTAGGCTTCTCCTATAACACCTATGTCTGGGATAACCGGATCGACCCTCAGGCAGGGATGATCCGTCTGGTTCTGGGATTGGGAACCCGTGCCGTGAATCGGCTGGAAGGAGACTATGCCCGCATCGCTGCCCTGGACCGTCCCCTTTCGGTTCCCTATGACGGTTTGGAGAGTTTTAAGGCCTTTACCCAGTCCAAAATCGATGTGCTCAATATTCAGGCCAATATTCAAGAGACAGTTTCTATTCAGGATTTGATTCAAAAGTCCCTTGAGCTTTATCAGACGCAATTTGCCGAGCGGGATTGGACAACTGAGCAAAGGCTGCGGGACCTGGGCAGAGCTTCCCAGGAGCTTTGGGTCTTTACCTTTAATCCCTTATTCGCCAATACCCACATCGCCCAGACCTTTTCCCAACTTATGAAAACCCTGGAGAAAGCCTATCGCCATCCGGTGGATATCGAGTTCACCCTCAACCTCCGGCGCAATGGCGATTATTTCATCAATCTCCTCCAATGCCGGCCCCTGCAGATTCGGGGTTCAAAGAATCAAGTCCATGTTCCGGAAGAAATCCCCCTGTCTCATACAATTTTCAAGGGGGTGGGGAATTTTATGGGGGGCAGCTTCTCCGCAAGAGTTCATAAGATCATTTTCGTGGAGCCTTTAGCCTACAGCAATCTCACCCAGAATCAAAAATATGAAATCGCCCGAACTATCGGCAAGCTCAACCGGCAGATTGATAAGGAATCCACCACCACCCTTTTGTTAGGTCCGGGACGCTGGGGGTCCCGGCTGCCCGCCCTGGGGGTCCCCGTATCTTTTGCTGAAATCAACCGCATCTCGATCCTCGGCGAGATCGGTTATCAGCAAACAGATTTTCTTCCTGATGTTTCTTTTGGAACTCATTTCTTTCAAGACCTGGTCGAAAGTGGGATCTTCTACCTGGCCCTCTTCCCGGAAAAGAAAGAAACTGTTTACCAACTGGAATCTTTAGAAAGCTATGCTGAACCGCTGCCTGAAGAATGTCTCGATAAACCTTATCTTCAAAAAGCTCTCCAGGTCTATGCCTTCCCGACTGAGATTAATATGCAATTCGTTTCAGATGTAGCCAGTCAGAGGTTCCTCCTCTTTTTACCGGTCCACTAAGCTTTTCTCAGCAGGAGGGCATACAATAAAAGGCTCCAGAAAAAGCTCTTTGCTTCTCTGGAGCCAAACCATTTAATAGCTCTGCATTGCCGACTTAGCCTGCTGATTGCGGGCTATTACAGATAGTGCATAGTTCAGGACAAAATAGGTCAGGGCAATCATTCCGAAAAGAGTAAAGACTTGGGGCGTCGAGCCAAACTGACCCATGATGATCAAACCTTTTCCAGTCAGTTCCTCAATTCCCACTGCCCAGACATAAGAGGTGTCTTTGACGACCGTGATGAACTGAGAAACCAGCGGCGGAATCATCTTCCGCAAAGCTTGGGGAAGAATAATATAGCGGAGAATCTGCACATAGGAAAGCCCCTGAGATTTTGCGGCCTCCCACTGACCTTTATCAATGGAGTTCAGACCGCCCCGCACCACCTCGGCAATAATCGCTGAGGTGAACACTGTCATAGCCAGAATACCCGCGTTGACAGGTTCCAACTTCGTCATAAACCGGAACATCAGAATGAACAGGAGCAAAGGAATATTACGGACAACTTCAATGTAGGTTGCGGCTGCAGGTGCCAAGATGGGATTCTTCGAATAACGGGCGATTCCCAGAATCGTTCCGATGGCGAAGCTAAGCACAATCGTCATGCCTGCAATATACAGCGTTGTCATTAACCCCTCAGCCAGGAAACGAAAGACATAAGGTTGAAAAATTTCTGCCATTATGCCGACACCTCCATCTTACGCTCCAGGTACTGAGCCAGCTGGGCTAAGGGGAAGCACAACAGCAGGTAAAGCAATCCGGCGGTGACATAGGCGGGACCATAATAAATATTTCCTGCCGACCAGGAATCGGCACGATACATCAGATCACCACCGGCAATCATAGCCAATACGGAGGTGTTTTTGATTAGGCTCACCGCTTGATTGGTGAGAGGGGGCAATACGACCCGAGCGGCTTGGGGTAAAATGACATGCCGCATAGCGCCCCAATATGAGAACCCTTGGGATAGTGCCGCCTCCATCTGCCCTCGATGAATCGCCTGAATACCGGCCCGCACAACCTCAGCGATATAAGCCCCATGATATACCCCAACACCCAATACTCCTACACTAAAGACAGGAAGCATGAGCCCAATATGAGGTAGCCCATTATAGACAAAGAAGACCTGGATTACCAAAGGAGTATTTTGAATGAACTCAACGTATACACGATTTATAGCTCGAAAAAGCTTCAGATGGGTACTCCCCAGAACCCCAAAAACTACTCCCAGGGCTAAAGCCAGGCATAATCCCAGCACAGAAACCAAGACTGTAGTCAGGAATCCCTCGGCAAATATTGTCCAGTCGCTGAATAGTGCTTGCCACTTAAACCAGGCAAATGGTCCCGTCACTGTTACAGACCCCACTTCTCAATTAGTTTCTGAAGTTCCCCATTACCCTGCATTTCATCGATCTTATCATTAACCAGTTTGGCTAAGCCGTCGTTTCCTAACTTGCTGGCCACTCCATACTCTTGAGGGCTGAATTTATCATCCAAGAGCATCGTTGAGTCATCGATATAACCCAGAAGAATCGAACGGTCGACGGAGAAAGCATCTACCCGGCCGGAATCGAGAGCTGCCTTAATTTCCGGATAGGTAGCGAACTCCTGGAACTTCACTTTGATGCCCAACTTGTCTGCTTCAGCTTGAAGGGCTGTTTTGCTGGTTGCACTTTGAGCAACACCAATGTTCTTGCCATCCAGGTCTTTTAAGCCCTTATATCCGGGAGCTTTCTTGACTAACAGACCCACGCTGTCTATATAATAGGGGTCGGAGAAATTATAGCTTTTTTTCCGATCTTCAGTGATGGTAAAGGTCGCAACAACCATATCCACATCCCCGCTATCCAAAAGAGGTCCGCGGGTTTTAGCCGTCACGGCTTGCAGCTTAATTTTGTTGGGATCACCAAAAATTTCTTCAGCCAAGGCCTTGACCAGATCAATCTCGAACCCATCAATAACATTGGTCTTGGGATCTTTGTACCCGAATCCGGGCACATCTATCTTGACCCCTGCACTTAAGACGCCACGATCTTTAATGGCCTGAATATCGGCCGGCACATTGGATTCACTTCCTCCGCCGGACTGAGCCGGAGGTTGTGCCGGGCTGGAGCCGCAGCCCGCGAGTAAGCTTCCGATCAGGAATAAACTCGCTAAAAAAATACCTAATTTTTTCACAAAATTCCCTCCTACTTTTTATTTATTTTTGGGGACAATTAACGCAGAATACGACTGAGGAAAAGCTTCGTCCTTTCGTGAGTCGGGTCTGTGAAGAAGTGTTCAGGGGTACCGGTCTCCAACACCTCCCCTTCATCCATGAATAAGACCCGATCCGCCACCTGACGGGCAAAGCCCATCTCGTGGGTTACGACGACCATGGTAATCCCTTCATGTGCTAAGTCCACCATCACATCAAGAACTTCTTGAATCATTTCCGGGTCCAAAGCCGACGTGGGTTCATCAAACAACATGATCTTCGGTTTCATATTCAGGGCCCTGGCGATAGCGACCCGTTGTTGCTGCCCTCCTGACAATTGAGAGGGATAAGAGTTAGCCTTGACTTTTAGCCCTACACGTTCAAGAATAACCATCCCCGACGCTTCCGCCTCTTCTTTAGAGACTCCTTTAATCAAGATTGGAGCAAGGGTTAAATTCTCCAGAACCGTCTTATGGGGATATAAATTAAACTGTTGGAAAACCATGGCCACAGATTGCCGAACCTTGGCAACAGGCGCTTTATGGGCGGTAATCTCAACCCCATCCACAACGACTTTACCGGCGGAAGGCTTCTCAAGAAGATTCATACAGCGAATCAAGGTACTCTTACCTGATCCGCTGGGACCAATAACAACCAGCTTCTCTCCGGTTTTAACCTGCAGATCAATCCCCTTTAGAACATGCAAATGCCCAAAGTGCTTATGTAGTCCTTCCAGTAGAATCACTTTATGTCCCCCTATATTTTTAATGACTTCAAAAGAAGCAACACTATTTATCTTGAAGATGTCTATACCATTAGTTATAATATTTATAATAGTATCATCCGGTTGAGAATAATGGCAATAGTCGGAATATAATGTATTCTGTATACATATATTTCGAAAAACGGATGAAATCCCTTTTCTGCCACTATTTATTACTTAGATCTTAACTATCTGCTCATCCCCGCTCTCCCCCAATTGGCATTCTTCTATTCAAGAATAGGAAAAGAGGACCACCAGGAGCCTTTAGGCTGCTGTGGTCCTCTTATGTTACTCACTATCTTCAGCATATCTTTAAATATGATTAAGAGACTATTACAAAGCTTTTTTTACTACCGCGACAGCAAGGCTAACCAAACTCTCTCGCGATTTCCTGGAGTCGGCAGAAACCATTCCTGCCACGAAGCTGATCAGTGTACATTGCCAAAGATTATCGGTTATGATCCGTTTAGGTTGAAACTTTGCCACGGACTGTTTAAATTGTTGCTTTGCTTCAGCAACAGTTAAGCCATTGTTTTCTTTGCGCAAAGAACCAACCCCCCTCCCAGGATAATCGCCACCAGGGCCACTGCAAAGGCAGCGAGGTAAGACGGCATAAGCACACTTAAACCGAGGAAAACACCGTACA
Source organism: Desulfitobacterium chlororespirans DSM 11544 (assembly GCF_900143285.1). Taxonomy (NCBI): domain Bacteria; kingdom Bacillati; phylum Bacillota; class Clostridia; order Eubacteriales; family Desulfitobacteriaceae; genus Desulfitobacterium; species Desulfitobacterium chlororespirans. The sequence continues at coordinate 73,663 of NZ_FRDN01000005.1, read as the reverse complement.
CAAACATGATGAAAGCGGTGATCGCCAATACTAAAGCGACGACGATTAGCCCAACCGCAATCAGTATCTTAAACAATTTTCCCCGGAAATCTGCAAACTGTGCTTCAAGCAAGTCCAGGAATTTTACGACAATATCTGCTAGTGCTTCCATAGACTATTTCCTCTTCAGCAATTTTACGACGAGGAACCCCAATCCAAAGGCAATCAGAAGGGTTGCTAACGGATGTTCCTTTGCTGCTCCTATCCCTTTTTCGACAACTTTTTTACCTTCTTCACAGGCTTTTTTAGCAACATCCTCACCGGTTTCGATGGGCTTTTGGGCTACTTCCTTAATGACTTCGTATCCGAGGTCAACCGCCATCAGAAGCGCTGCTTTAACATCGGATAAATCAATGGGGTTTGCTTGAGTAGTCGTCGTTTCATTGGATTGCATCTTTTTCTACCTCCTCTATTTTGCTTACCTGGAGCACTTTTTTGAGTCAATCAGGATGGCTGTCCAAGTTTTGAGAAGGACTTAATACCTCTCAAGCCAACTAACTGTCAGACCGCTTGTCCATCTGATTCATTCAAAAACTTTCCCCCTTAGCGAATTCGGATTTCAAAAATCTATGATCTTCCGCCTCTCCGATAGCTTCGCATGACATTATTTTAGCAAAAATTCATATTATTTTCTACACTATCTATAAATTCTATTTAGAATATATTGACAAAACTTTTATTTCTTGTTCAAGGACCTGAGTCCGGCAACCGCGTCCAGACACTCCTCCACCTCCTGGCTGGTATTAAAGTACCCTAAGCTTAAACGAACTGTTCCTTGTTTGAAGGTATCAAGGGTTTTGTGGGCATCGGGGGCACAATGCAAGCCCGGTCTTGACGCGATTCCATAAAGCTTATCCAAGAGATAGGAAACTTCCGACGGCTCTCTTCCCTTGATGTTAATAGACACGACAGGCGCCCTTTCTATAGAAGGATTAGGACCATAGAGAATGACACCGGGTATTGCGCTTAAACCCAGCATCAATTGGCGGGTGAGGTTTCGTTCCTTTTCCCGTATCTTCTCTATTCCTTCCTGTTTGATGAATTCTATACCTGCCCCCAGACCGGCAATTCCCGGTGTATTGAGGGTTCCGCTCTCATAGCGCTCCGGGCTCTCTTCCGGCTGGAAGGGTTCCTCTGAATTCGCTCCTGTTCCCCCTTCTTTCAGGGTATCGAGACGCAAATCTTCGCGAAGATATAAGCCGCCTGTTCCTTGAGGCCCCAATAACCCTTTATGCCCGGCAAATACCAAAAGGTCGATGCCCATAGCCTGAACATCGATGGGCATGGAACCTGCAGTCTGGGCAGAATCCACCATAAAAAGGACACCCTTTTCCCCGGCAATTCTGCCGATCTCACCAATAGGCTGAATTAACCCCATCACATTGGAAGCATGGCTGAGGACGATGAGCTTGGTATTGTTCTGAATAGCTGCTGCCACCTGCTCAGGATACAATCCCTCCTGCACAGAGGTCGGCAGCTTGGTTACCTCTACACCCTGGCTGCGCAGCTTTTCCAGGGGGCGGGTTACAGCATTATGTTCAAGAGAGCTGGTAAGCACATGGTCTCCCGGTTTTAATAGCCCTTTCAGGCCTATATTAAGAGCTTCGGTGGCATTGGGAGTAAACACCACTTGCAAGGGGTCAGAGATATTAAAAAACTCGGCGATTTGCACTCGGGCATTGAGGACAATCTGCCCGGCAAGCAAGGCCATAAAATGACCGGAGCGGCTGGGATTCGCTCCTTTGTTGCGCAAGCATTGATCCACTGCCTCATAAACGCATTCCGGTTTGGGCCAAGTTGTTGCCGCATTATCAAAGTAAATCATACGCTCTTCTACCACCTTTTCGGGTTCATTGCTTAGTACTCTGTAACACCTAATTCTTCACATTTCCGGCGGTTAAATTTCCGTATGACTGCGTTGTCGTCAATCGCCATACGACCCGCCGGGCAATGCGAGTTTTAAGCGTTACAGAGTACTAGCCTTTAAAAGTATAAACTTTATCTATATAATAATACTTTTTCTCTTAGAATAGCACTGTTGCTCTCTAAATAAAAAATATCAAGGGTGCTTGCCGCAGGAAAATTGTGTGGTATAGTAAGTCTTGGAGGTTGATACACAATGAATAATCGAGTGATTCCTTTTTCACCACCTGATATAACCGACCTGGAAATCAACGCTGTCGTGGAGGTCCTCAAATCCGGCTGGATCACCAGCGGCCCGAAGGTTCATTTACTGGAAGAGAAGCTCCAGGAGTATTGCCAGGCAGATCATGCTGTTGCCCTTGCCAGCAATTCTCAGGGGCTGGATCTTATACTTAAAGTACTCAATATTTCGGGCGAGGCCGAAATTTTAACAACTCCCTATACTTATGTCGCTACGGCCAATGCCGCCCTCCATCGCGGCATTAAACCTACCTTTATCGATCTGAAAAAAGACAGCTTCTTTATGGATGAGGAAAAGCTGTACGATGCCATCTCCGACAAGACCAAGGTCATCCTCACCGTGGATATCGGCGGTGTTCCCATGGATTATGACGTGGTCAAAAATATCCTAAGGGAAAAGAATCGGGAGGATATCCTGCTGATATCCGATTCCGCCCACTCCATTGGCGCTGCCTACAAGGGAGCTCCCGTAGGAACGCAATTTGATTTCCATGTCTTCTCCTTCCATGCTGTTAAAAACTTGACCACCGCCGAAGGGGGAGCCATTACCTTTAACGGTGATCGGGAAAATTTAGCCCAGGTCTTCAAGTACAGTTCTCTGAATGGACAAACCAAGGATGCCCTATCCAAGATGAAAGCGGGAGCATGGCGTTACGATATCTTAACTGACGGATTGAAGTGCAATATGACCGATATCGGGGCTGCCATTGGCCTGGTTCAACTGGAACGCTATGATAAAATTCTCGGCCAGCGGAAGAAGCTCTCCCATATCTATCATTCCATACTCTCGGCAAAAGAGTGGGCACTCTTGCCCTTATTGGCCAATGATCTCATGGAAAGCTCTTATCATCTCTATCCTATGCGAATCCAAGGGTTCACCGAGGAGCAACGGGACCGGGTGATTCAAGATCTGGCCGAAATGGGCATAGCCACTAATGTTCACTATATTCCCATCCCTATGTTTACTTATTACAAAGAGTTGGGCTATGATATTCAGGATTACCCCAATACCTATGCCCAATATGCCAATGAAATCACCCTTCCTCTTTATTCCATCCTGACCTCCGGCGATTGTGAATACGTGGCGGAGAACGTAATTAAAGCTGTTGAAAAGCATATGAAATAAAAGAACACAGCCAGCAAATCTTTAACCGATCTGCTGGCTGTACTATTTTTGACTATCTATTAAGCCCCCGCATTAAGTATTGACTTTTCGCTTAACCTTCAACTAATTTGACTTTCACAAAATTCCCAGCCACTATAGAATCCTCTGTGACCTCGCAGTCCAGAGCGAGAATTTTTACTCCCTGCTTTTCAGCCTGAATCAATGCATCCCCAAAGGCCTGGTGGGTTTTGATGTTGGGAGTGAAATAGTGAATATCTTTCATTTGAATGATGAACACCACATAGGCCTCATACCCTGCAGCCACAGCCTGACTCAATTCGCGCAGGTGCTTAACCCCCCGTTCTGTGGGGGCATCGGGAAAGAGCGCTACTCCCTTTTCCTCTAAGGTTACCCCTTTCACTTCAACAAAGATTTTTCTCTGTCCTGCTTCCAAGTAAAAATCAAAGCGCGACTTCTGAAAGGTCTGCTCCTGCTTAATATACTGAAGCTCCTGAAAATACCCTTTCTCTAACCATTCACGAAACACTTTGTTCGGCACCTGACTGTCCATGTTAATCAGCCTATTCCCTTTGCGAACTCCGATCAGGTCATATTTTGTTTTCCGATGTTCAAAATCCGCTTCTTGAAGAAAAACCGTCACTCCTGGTATTAACAACTCCCTGCAACGGCCTGTATTTTTAACATGACAGATTTCCTCTTTACCGTTGATTTCTACCCTAGCAATGAACCGATTGGGACGGGAAAGAAATTGACCTTCTCTAATAGCTGTATACTTCATACTCCTCCTCAACCAATACCCTTGGTATTTTTGAACTTTTTGTGAATATTCTTTATCTTCCTTCAATTATATTACTTGTCTACTACAATATTTTCTCGAAATCAGTTATAATGTCCCTAACAAATTTATATATTGGGGGAGGAATCTTTTTGGCTGATTTAGGTTCGGCAATCCGTTTTATGCGCAAAAACCAAAAACTAAGTCTAAAAGATGTTGCTGAGAAGACAGAGCTAACGATAAGTCATTTAAGTCAAATTGAAAGGAACCTGGCTAGCCCTTCCCTGATCACCTTAGAAAAAATAGCCTCTGCTTTAGGATACCCCATCTCTTCCTTTTTCGTAAACCCCCAATTCACTTCAACTCATATTCCTGCTGAAGCTCAGAGAACCATTCAAATCAATCCGGGAACGACTCTTCGTTTTTTGATCAATAATGTCGGTCAAAGAAATCAGCTCGGTGCCTATATCGCTGAAGTAACGGATCTCTCAGAAGAGATTATTATTCACCACGGAGCTAAATTAATCTATGTTTTAGAAGGGGAAATGCACTTCAACGTAGCTCAAAAGGAATTTTATCTTACTGAAGGAGATTCTCTTTTCTTTAATGGCAATGTTCCTCACTGGATAAGCCGCAAATCCAAGTCAAAACTTAAACTTTTCGTGGCCACAACTCCACCTGAAATTTTCTAAGGAGGCGGTAATTCTTGATTGAGGTCGGTGAATTCATTCGTGCCATACGCAAAAGGCGCAACCTTACAACCACCCAATTGGCGGATCAATTGGATTTGAGCAATGGCTACATCAGTTTGATTGAAAGGAACATCGTCAGCCCTTCCCTGGCTACTCTCAAAAGAATCGCCCAAGCGCTCAGTGTCCCTCTCGAGTCCTTCTTTTTGGATCCGGATACTGAAATTATTTATAGTTATCTTAAGAGAGATGAGCAGCAATACATTCCTGCTGAAGACAGGAATTGGCGCTTACTGATTGATCATTCTAAAACCAATCTTATGGGTGCCTTTGTTGTGGATTCAACGGATGTGGATAAAAACGTTTATTCCCACCAAGGTGTGGAATTAACCTATGTTCTGGAAGGCGAAACTTCGCTCAACATAAGTAAAGAGGACTATCAGCTAAAGGCTGGAGATTCTTTATATTTTGATGCCTCAATTATGCACTGGGATAATAAAAAACCCGATATGCCACTGAAGCTTATCGTCATAGCCATCCCGCCGGAAGAATTTCATTTTTAGTTCTCAGTATTTTATAGAAATATTAAGGCTCTAAAAGCATTACGACGCTTTTAGAGCCTTCTAAACATCTACCAAAAGTTATGAACAGCCTATAATCCGCTCAGAGTGAGTGTAAACATTCATGCGGTTTTCCCGGACAAATCCGAGCACAGTGACTCCCAGTTCCTCCGCAAGCTTAAGAGCCAGATCGGTAGGGGCTGATACCCCTATGAGGATAGGGCAGCCCATCTTGGCTGCCTTGATCAAGATCTCCGAAGAAATCCGGCCACTAAAGACAATTACTTTTTGGGAAATATCCGTTCCATTGAGAAAAGCATGTCCATACAATTTATCCAAGACATTGTGTCTGCCGATATCCACAGCACAATAATCCAACGAACCTTGGGAAGCTAAAGCCCCTCCATGAACTCCTCCGGTAAGATGAAACAGTTCTGAATTGTCTTCCAACAAATTGATATAGTGGCTGACTTCCTGGGCGGTAATGGTGTGCCGGCTCTCTACTTTCTGAGCCAATCGGGCGTCATTAGCAAAATAAAAGGCACTTTTCCCTTTACCGCAGCAAGAAGTGAGATAACGTTTCAGAAAAAGGTCTTCACTAAGGGTTTGCTCCACTGTCGTTTCCACCCACACGAGCCCTTCCCTTTTATCCAAGGTAATCTTCTTTATCTGATCAGGATCTTCGATGATCCCTTCCGAACAGAGAAAGCCTATGACCAATTCTCTCTCCTGAGTAGGCGTACAAACCATGGTCGCAAATTCTTTGCCATTAATAAAGACTGTGAGGGCCTTTTCGATGGCAACCAGCTCGTTGACCACTTCTTTATCGGTTCCTATAATTTTGATGACCTGAGTTTCTGTAGTGCTAGCTAAATGGCTACTCATGTCATTCTCCCTCCTGCAAAAATCTTTCCATCCTCGTTTAGGTCATCTTCTATTCTATTATACGACCTAACAGACAACTTTACCTTTTTGCACTTTTATTCTTTTGCGGTAATCTTTCAACTTCTCTGAAAAATACTGAACATCAAGGAAGGTCATTTCCTTTTTTTCCAAATTGCCTCATTTCTTCTTGTCAAAATCATGGTATACTAGGATTAAATTCAGACAAAATATGTTCCAAGGTAATCACAAGGGGGTATTGGCAATGAAGGTCCAGGATATTATGCAAACCAATGTTATTACAATTTCGCCGAATACGGAAATTAAGGAAATCGCTAAGCTGCTATGTGACCATCATATTTCCGGAGTCCCGGTCATCGACCTTTTCGGCAATTTAATCGGTATTGTCAGCGAAGGCGATCTGCTGCATAAGGAGACCCATCCTCGGGTTCCTGACGCGGTAGGATTCCTGGGTGCTCTGATCTATTACCGAGGTGTCAAACAATATGAATCTGATCTAAAGAAATTGGTTGCCCTCAAAGCCTCGGAAATAATGACTCATGAGGTTATAACTCTCGAAAAAGACGCTGCTATTGAGGAAGCTGCCTCTCTCATGATTAATCACAATGTGAAACGGTTACCCATCATGGAAAACGGCAAAATGGTCGGAATCATCACCAGAAAAGATGTCATTAAGGTTCTGATTGAAGAGTAGCCGTTCTTTGCCCAATTACATAGCCCAGGCACAACAAGCAGCCCGCCGCTTCCTTTGGGGACCCGGCGGGCTGACTTTATCACTGCCAGAAGTCATGGATTAACCAATTCATAATAATGCTTTCCCTCGGAATTCACTCGCTGGGCCTCTCCTTTGTACACCAGATGCTCCAGATGAGCCATGGCCTCACCTGAGGCAAACCACTTCTGAGTAAGGGGAAAATCATTCCAGCTCTTATAGCTCAAATCCCAATGCATTCTTGCTGCTGTCTCTATGACTGATTTTTGGCCATCACGCAGAATTCCGGTGATTTCCTCAAGTCGTTCCTGGTGATGAACGATCAATTCATCAATCCGTTGCCGATGGTCTTGAATAAGGCTGCGATGAGACGGAAACACCCAGTCAATGTCAAACCGGCGAATTTTGTTCAGGCTCTCCATGAAATTCCCCAGGCTATCGATTTTGTAATGCCAGAAAGTAATATTCGGGGTAATTTCATTAAGGATATGATCCCCGCCCAAAAACAGCTTATGCTTTCTTTCGTATAAACCGATATGTCCGGGGCTATGGCCTGGAATATCGATCACTTCAAACTGATAGGGACCCACTTCTAAACAGTCTCCTTCTTGCAATGGGGTGTATGCAAAGGGTTCCTTGGGGGCTATGTCGAAGGCCTCAATCTCTTTCATGCCGATTCCCTGGTTCAAATTAAGACCCTCACTCAGATGCCCCAGCACCTGTTCAGGAGAGGTTCTGAAATTATTCAGCAGGATACCGTCTTTCTTTCCGATATAGACCTTACACCCTTGTTTCCACAGATAGTCAGCCAACCCGGAATGGTCCACATGCATATGGGTCAGCACCAAATCTGTCCGTTTCAGGTTAATGTCTGACGCTGTAATTCCTTCCATCAGGGCATTCCTGCACTCTTCCCTGTTAAACCCTGTATCCACAATCAAGGAACGGCCTTCAGAGGGGATGATATAGCTATTTAATGCCTTCAGTGGGTTTTTCGGCAAGGGTATTTCATTCAAGTAAATCTGGGGATAGACTTCCCGAATCATTCTTTTCACCTCAATATCTAAAAAATAAACTATTCTGATTATTCTAACACAAATATCCTGTGATTCATAGGCAACGCTCTACTCTACCCTCTCAAAAATTCTCCAACTGTTGGGGGAGAAGATGTTGTGAAGCTAAAACTTAGCCCTTATAATAGAATGGATGATAAATCCTTATGCCTTGGATACCTAAAATTGCATAGCCTATAATTTAGTGATTCGACAATAGCAAACCTGGCGAAAGCCAGGGACGCAAAGCTATGGGTCTTCCTGGATATACTCCTGATGATCGCCAAGCTACCGAAGCCTTAAGCTTTAAACACCTTTGTCGCCAGTTCACATGGCGACTTTAATTTTATACTGCTTTTATATATTTTTTTATAAGATAAGTTTGAAAGGAAGAGCGTTCAATGCGTCAGTTAAGCATAAACAGGCTTAAGGAAGGGGATATTCTGGGGCGAACGATCTATGCCAATGATGGCCGTGTACTCCTGGGGAAAGGGATGGCTCTGACCAAATCCTATATAGACCGTTTAAAAACCCTTGGCATCAACATTCTCTATATTGACGATGAGGTAAGCAAGGATATCATCGTAGAGGATATTATCTCTGAGGAGCACCGGCGGGAGGCCATGGCCTCCCTGGATAATGCTGTGCAGGCTGTGAAAGTAGGAAAAGATTTTGACGGTTTTAATGTAAAGAAGAACATTGACAATATTATTCAGGATATCCTTTTCCAAAAGGATATCTTCATCGGCTTAACGGATATGAGAACTTACGATAATCAGATTTTTGCCCATTCCGTCAATGTTTGCGTTCTCTCCATCGTACTGGGTAAGGCCCTGGGCCTGGATCGGGAAAATCTTGAAGGGCTGGCCATCGGTGCCTTGTTCCATGATATTGGCACTGTGAAATTGCCCAAGAAGCTCTTAAGCAAGCGAGAACCCTTTACTCCCAAGGAAGCAGCTCTTTACCAAACTCACACCAATCACGGTTTCGATATCCTCCGAACAAAACGGGAGCTGAATTTGTTGAGTGCCCATATTGCTTTCCAGCACCATGAGCGTCTCAATGGCAACGGCTATCCTCGTAAGCTCGAGGGAGACGCCATTCACCAGTGGGCTCAGATTGTCGGCATTGCTAATTTCTATGATAATTTAGTGAATGACGGTCCAGGACATACCCACATCCCGCCTTATGAGGCCTGCGAAATTCTTATGGGCAGTGCTGAAAAGTTTTTCCCTAAGAATCTCGTGATTACTTTTCTTAAGCATATTGCCGCGTATCCTACAGGCTGTACCGTTAAACTGAGTACCGGAGAAACAGGTATTGTCGTTGATCAAAATAAGAGTCTGCCGATGCGTCCCATCATCAGGGTTTTGGTAGCCGATCAAACCCTCTCCCGTGTTCAAGCAAAAGAATACAATCTCGTCGAGGAACGGACCCTTTTTATCGAATCCATTCTGGAGTAATACTTCTCCGGCGTTTTAGCCTTACCATTATCATATTGCCCTGTACTCTATAGGATAAGAAACCGAGGCGGCGGCCTCGGTCCTTTTATTGTCCTTTATCGGCATCTGTCCGAAAGAAACGACCGTTCCCCGGTGGAATACCGAGAAACGGTCTCATCTGAATTAAACCATAGCAGGATAAAGAAAGCTTGGACGGTTCCAGAATCTCTGCTTGGCCATTGCCTTGATAAATCTGCTGGCAAACTCCGAATCTGAATCCGTGACGATCCCCTCATCAGCCGATAAACCCAGCGGTTCCAGTACAGCATCACCCTTTTGAATGATGCCGATAGGTTTGAAATGGTTGTATATATCCGTTGTGAATTTCTGTGCTGTATATGTAAAATATGGGGTGATATTGCCGCTTCCCACGATAAGTATCCCGTCATAGACAAGTGGGGAACCCGTTAAAAAGCTGTCATGGACTTCATAGGCTATCCCCTCGGTTCCACTGACGGTCCCCAAGGTATCGTGGACAATGACCACTCTTAATTTGGCAGCAGCCAAAGTTTCCAACACTTTGCTTACGCCGGGACCATCGAAGCCTTGAGCGAGGAACACCGCGACGCGCAATGTATCCGGCACAAAAATCGTATTCTGCAGGCTAAGCGCCGGAGAGGACTTCGTCACAGGAGATTCCTCGACATCCGCCGGCACAGTTGTGCCTAATTCCTTGGAGACACTCTTGGCCAGTTCCGTGCTGATATGAGCGAGCACATCAACCCATTCCTGCCGGACAAAGGGTCCGCATTTGCCAAGCTCAAAGCAGTAAGCGCCGATAATCTGACGTTTTTCAACCTCAGTCATACTATTCCAGAACATTCTTGCCTGGGAGTAATGATCCTTAAAGGAAGAAGCTGTTGATCTTACCTTATGCCCTTCTACAGTCGATGGATAGGTAACAAACCCGCCTTGGGTGCCTGGTACCGTATACGGTGTATTATTGGCCAGCCCATTGCGATGATAAGCCACTTTTCCCCGATCAATAACCAGCCGCGAAGCGCCGTCACGCTGATTATTGGCAAATGGACAGACGGGACGATTGATCGGCAGTTGTTGATGATTTGGGCCAAGCCTTGCCTGCTGGGCATCGGTATAGGAGAATAATCGCCCTTGCAGGAGGGGATCATTGGAAAAGTCAATCCCTCTCACAATATTCCCAGGGTGAAAGGCACTTTGTTCGGTTTCAGCAAAAACATTTTCCACATTGCGGTTAAGGATTATCTTGCCGATTCTGCGTAAAGGAATATCTTCTTCCGGCCACAATTTCGTCGGATCTAACAGATCAAAATCATAGGCAAATTCATCTTCCTCTTTAATGACCTGAATAGCCAGCTCATACTCCGGATAGTTGCCAATATCTATATTTTCCCATAAGTCTCTGCGGTGAAAGTCAGCATCCGAACCAAGACGCTGCGCTTCATCCCAGATTAATGAATGGACGCCCAGCAATGGTTTGATATGGAATTTAATAAAGTAGGATTTTCCCTCCTTATTCACTAAACGGAAGGTATGGACCCCATATCCCTCCATGGTTCTGAAGCTTTTGGGAAAGGCACGATTAGAGGCAATCCATAAAGACATATGGGCAGTTTCTTTGTTGTTGGCCATAAAGTCCCAGAACGTGTTGTGGTCTGTTTGACCTTGTGGATATTCAGTGTCCGGCTCGGGTTTCACTGCATGGATTAAGTCAGGGAACTTAATCGCATCTTGAATAAAAAACACCGGCATGTTAATGGCAATCAAATCGAAATTTCCCTCATCGGTATAAAACTTAATGGAAAAACCCCGAACATCCCGATTGGTCTCATTACAGCCTTTGGAGCCAACGACTTGGGAGAAGCGGACGAACAAGGGCGTTTTTTTATTGGGGTCCTGCAAAAAATCAGCCATCGTTAAATCTGCTAAGGATTCATAGGGCTGGAACTCTCCATGTGCCCCATATCCTCTGGCATGGACGACACGTTCAGGAATACGTTCACGATCAAAGTGAGCTAGTTTTTCCCGCGAAAGAAAATCTTCAATAAGTGTTGGCCCGCGCTCGCCGGCCGTTAATGTGTTTTCATCATCAGAAATCGTGATTCCTTCATTGGATGTCATTTTCTTTCCTTCTGATTCGTGAATAAACGGCTCTAATTGCTCACGCTTTTTATTTGACCTGCTATCCTTCAATCTGACTCACCTCATTTTAATTATGTAGGCTCTCGGAATTAAAATTCCGGCTTTCCTCGGTCTATGCAATTCTCAACGTTCAGTTCTGGAACAGGTCCCTGTTTCAGTAGTCATTATGCTCGCCGAGACAAGTTTATATGCAAGATCGAAGCAGCAGATAGACACTGCCTTTACTAAATGTAAGCAATGGCGCAGTGGGCGTATTAAGGTGCTGGAAGCCTTACGAATAGCCGATCTGATTACGCCGGCTTTCTACCAGCGTGTTTAGACGTAAGAAGCTGAAGCAAAAAAGAGGCTTGAAAACACATTGTGCGTTTAAGCCTCTTTAATTTATTGCTTTCTTCATCCAATAGAATTCACCCGTATCTAAACTCCACACCTAAGGTCCCCAGAGGAAATTCCCATTTATCCAAAAGAGTTTTGCCGCAAAGCACCCGGCAGGTGCCGCATTCCAGACACCCGGCATAGTCAAACTGAATCTCGCCGCTGTCATTAATTTTATATAATCCTGCCGGACAGGCCAGGACTAATTTTTGATATTCCGCCCGATCCATATTCCCTTCTTTCATGACAATATGGGCGTTTTCTTCATCCACATGGAACTTATTGACCCCAAGCTTTTGATCGACATTGACCTGACTCATAGTGAACGCACCCCCTTCCAGCCGTCTTTGGCAATGTTCAGCACCCCTATCTTGCTTACATGCTGCATGAGGGTTTTTCTTAGGGGCCGGGCCGGTTCTCCCTTGACCACAAACATGTCTGCCAGCAGATCAGCAGCCATTTTAGGATATTCATTGAAAATTCTCGGGGTTTCCTCCAGGAAGCGGGGGAAATCTTTATATCGTTTTAAATCCTGCATAACGAAGCTCTGATCCAATAACTCCTGGTAGCACTGAAGGTATCCCTCGCTGAAATCCCCCGCTTCTTTGGCCTTGAGTACAGCTTTAGCCGCGCACTCGGCCGATGCCACTGCAAAGTCCATCCCCCGTACCATATAGCCTAAATTGATGCAGAATCCGGCGGCATCGCCGACGACCAAGACTCCATTGCCCACAATCCTGGGGACCATGGCTAATCCGGCTTCAGGCACGAGATGACCGGAGTACTCAATCGTCTTGCCATCCTTAATAAGTGGCTGGACAGCCGGGTGTTGTTTAAAATCTTCCAACATCTGCGGTACGGTTTTGTTCCCTTTGATCACATCACTCAAGGTCGTGACTACTCCCAGGGAAATGCTCGATTTATTGGTATACAGGAATCCGCCCCCCACACGCCCGTCAGAGGGATACCCGGCAAATAGCCAAGCCGTTCCTTCATCGCCATTGCAGTTAAAACGGTCTTCAATAACCTGGGGTGGCAATTCGATGATTTCTTTCGCTCCCACGGCCACATGGTGGGCTGCCAATTCTCCCCGAAATCCCAATTTCTGAGCCAGGAGCGAATTGACACCATCGGCGAGAATTGTGATATCGGCTTCCAGCTCGTCCTCTCCTGCCACCACACCGCAGACTTTTCCTTCCCGAATCATTAAATCATCGACCCGGATCCCTGGTATAATCTGCACACCGGCTTCTTCAGCCTTTTCAGCCAGCCACTGATCGAAGACCCCTCTCAAAACAGCATAAGAGTCACTGCCCTGCACACCCAGCTTAGAAGAATAAAAATCCAAAGTGACATTGCTTTCATCGGTCATTAAACTGATCTTTTCTCTGGTAATTCGGCGTTCGACAGGAGCTTCCCGGGCAAAATCCGGCATGATCTTCTCCAGGCTATGGCTATAGATCCGCCCTCCTGTCATATTCTTGCTCCCTGCATAATTGCCCCGTTCCACAAGGATGACTTCCAAACCTTCCTTAGCCAGCAAATAAGCGGCTACTGTTCCGGCGATCCCGCCACCGACGACTATTGCATCGAATTTATCCTCCGACATTGCTTACACCCCTTTGCATCTGACTTTCGTCACCGGTATCTCTCCGCAGATACTTTTCAATCCATCAGTGATGCCGCCAAGCGACATGAAAGTCTGGCATCTATAATCTCCTAGATATTATTTAAATAATCCCTTTGGGCTAAGATCTTTTTCCTGTATAACTCCTTAATCTGTTCTTCAGTTAATCCCAGTTCTCCCAGAATGTCTTCGTTATCCATGCCGATATTGGGGGCTCCCCTCCAGATCTGTGCCGGGTGGTTTTTAAATTTAGGAAAAATATTGACTCCTTTTACAGACTCCCCATTGACTTTCTTCCATTCGGTAAACACTTCCCGGGCCACATACTGGGGGTCCTTAAGACAATCATTGTAATCCATAATTCTGGAACAAGGCACGCCATGGGCTAAAAAGGCTTTCTCGACCTCTTCTGCTGTATGGGACTGACAGAAAGCTTTAATCTTTTCCTCTAAAAGTTGTCCCTCAGGGGAAGAAAGGTAGAGCAGATTGGTGCTGGACGGAATTTTTTCCGTACCAAACTCAACGCCCATAAAAGGCAGACCTCTTTTCAGCACTCCCGCACCCAAATAAAGCATATAGACTTCTTTTTCATCCTGACAACTATAGGCTCCATAGCCGGCAAAATAAGCACTATGGCTGCCCTCTTTGACAAAAGGAATCCCCTGTTCCAGAAAATCCATGGGATAGCGGGACTGAGTGCGCATCAGGACTTCATATTGAGCTAAATCAATGCTTTCCCCCCGTCCTGTTTCCCTGCTTTTCATGACTGCCGCTACGGAAGTTCCGAAGGCGAACAAAGCGCTCATATAATCGGCAGTCAAAGGATTAGTGGGCATGGAAGGCATCCCTGGAAATCCATTCATAGCCATATAGCCGCCAAAGGCCTGAGCGATGGGATCATAACTGGGCCGGTTCATATAGTCCGGCCGCCCGGTTTGCCCGAAACCGGAAATCTTTACAATCACCAGGCGGGGATTTCGCTCCCAGAGCACTTCGTCTCCCAGGCCCATTTTTTCGTACTGTCCGCCCCTGGCTGCTGAAATAAAAACATCCGTCTCTTCCATCAGCTTCAGAAATATCTCTTTTCCCTCGGGGAGGGATATATCAATAGAAAGATTCCGCTGATTGCGGCGATCCTGCTGCCAGGCGTTGCCGGTGGCTACACGGCTCATACAGGGAACCTTGGCATTTTCGATCCAAATGACATCCGCCCCATATTCGGCATAGAGCTCCGCCGCAAAAGGGCCGGCAATCGAAACGGTATTGTGCACGACTTTCACTCCGGATAACAGACCAAACTGAGGAATTTCTGCTCTTCTTACCATGATCATAACCTCACTTTATTATTGCTCTCTGATCAGCAATCCCTCCCGGCTGGGGATTGGTTCCGGAAACCGGCGGCAGATCAGGATAACTGTTTTCCATGGGTTTCAATAAGATGGCTGTAGATTTCCCGATATTTTTTTCTAAGCCTGAATTTCTGAATCTTGCCGGCACTATCCACGGGAAACTCATCGAGAAACTCCACATAGCGCGGCTTTTTATAGCTGGATAAATCCCTTTTACAGTGTTCCTGAATGTCTGCCGCCGTTGCGGTGTATCCCGACCTGAGTTTGACGACAGCCATGACGGCCTCCCCAAAGGTTTGGTCAGGCACCCCAATCACCGAGCAATCCAAAACCGCAGGGTGTTTGCGGATGACCGCTTCCACTTCCTGGGCGAAAACATTCTCCCCCCCGGTTTTTATCATGTCCTTTTTCCGATCCACCATATAGTAGAGACCCTCCTCGTCCTGCCTCATCATATCCCCGGTACGTGTCCAGCCATCAGTGACGGTCCCGTCCGTTAATTCCGGTTGCTTATAGTAGCCTGAGAAAATAGCCGGTCCTTTGGCAATCCCTTCCCCCACCTCACCCAGAGGAACATCCTTTCCTGCCTCATCCACAATTCTCAGTTGGAAAAAGGGCATCGGCCTGCCTATGCTTTGGGTTTTCTCCGGGTGATGCAAGGCCATTTCCCTGGTGATCCGGTGAACGGTCCCCGCTCCTGTCTCGGTTTGCCCCCAGCCGTAATACACTTCACAGTTGGGAAAAGCCTCAGCCATCTTCTGGATAATGGCCGGAGAGGTGCCTCCTGCGGAAGTGTGAACGACCTTGACTGAGCTTACATCATAATCTCTAAAAACCGGCGCATCGATTAAGCGTAGATAGGTGCTCGGCGGCAGCAACAGCATATAGGTTACCCGTTCCTGCTCAATCTGCCTCAGAATTTCTACCGGATCAAATCCGTCGCAAATAACAAATTGCGCGCCGGTAACCATAACGCAAAGCATCCAGGTTATCCCGCCCTGATGATGCAGAGGGGACTGGGTCAGCACCACCTCATCCGGGCTGGCTCCCATTTTATTGGAAGTCATAACCCCAATTGTCTGGAAGAGGTCAGCCTCGTGGGTGCGCATCACTCCTTTGGAACGCCCCGTGGTCCCCCCCGTGAACTGAATTCTGAATAAATCCCCACTGTCAACGGCAATATCCGGTTCACTGGTATCTTTATGCTCCAGCAGTTTTTCGAAAGAATATTCACCAGGAGCGGGTTCTCCCAGGCGGATAATATGCTTTACCGTCCTGAAGCTGCCCTTTACCTCACTTACCGGCCCATCATACAACCGGCTGTAGACGAAAACATCACATTCCACTAAATCCAGCAGACATTTAATTTCTCTGGCCACCAGCCGATGATTGAGGGGCACGGCAATGGCACCGATCTTAGCAATGGCAAAGAATAACTCGACAATTTCCATGGAGTTGGGAAAAAGATAGCCGATCTTATCCCCCTTGCCAATGCCGAGATCCAGGAATGCATGAGCCAAGGCGTTTACCCTGCCATTGAGTTCCTGATACGTTAAGCGCTTATCCTTGCAGACAAGGGCAATTTTGTCAGGGTATCTGGCTGAATTCAGGGTCAGAAAGTCCCCTACGGTCATCGGATTCATACATTGATTCTCCCTTCCGACAAGGTAGTGTTTACTACTTCATCTCCAATGCAGGATCTTACCTTTGCCGTTTAGCCGCCGGGGCCGGGTCCGCCCATCCCGCATAGGTCTGAACAAGGGAAGCATAGCGCCGGGCTTCTTCCCCCGCCACTTCCAGATCCGTGTCCATCCAGTTCCGGCGGCGAATAGCCACGAGCGCCCAGTCCTTGGCACTGCCCTTAATCCTGTTTCCTGCGCCTGGCTCTCCTTTAGCCCAGATCTCCCCTGAGGGAAGAGTAAGCTCCAGATAAAGAGGAGTTTCGGGCATTTCCAGGCCATTGATCCGATAGGCATTGGGTCTGGCCTGCCAGGATAAGAACAGGGTACTGGTAATCCGCTCCCGGACCACCGGCTCCAGCCCCAAAGCGTCATAGATATCCACAGAGTGAGCCCACAGCTCCATTAAGCGGGCCGATGCCAGGGATTTCGCCGACATCGGCAGCCCAGGGGCCCAAGGAATTCTGTCTTTGGGATTTTTATCATAAAAAGAGGCCGCCATCCGTGTGCGTTCTTCCCGCCACCAGCTTAATACTTCAGCTCCGCTCAGATGATGGAAGTTTGTCGCTCTGACATATTGATCCTGACCGGACTCAGCATCGGCCAGCTTCACCAGGTCTTCTGCTTCCCCCCTCATCAGCTTGTTGGCCGCATAATCAAAGAAAGCAATATGAATAATAGCATCTTTAATATTCCACATTTCTACGGGCAGGGGCTTCAGCCACTGTTCCTCACTTAAGTCAGACACTAAGGTATCCACCAGGGATTGTTCCGCTAATAAATCACTAAGAATTGACTTCATATACCTCTCCTCCTTGCTTCACCGAATTCTCTTAAATTTGACAGGCCGCTTTATAGCCAGCTTTGGTGGCATCAGCCATACGGGCGGGATTGCTGCAGTCCCCTACGGCATAGACTTCGGAGACCCTTCCCTTAAGAGCTTCCGCCAGCTCCATATTCTTCTCGAAGCCCAACGTTACCGCCACTGTCTTGGCTTGATGGAATGCCTCTGAGCCATCTTCATGAACGACTTCGACTCCTGCTCTGGTGATGGCCTTTACTTTAGTCAGGGTCTCCATGGTTACCCGGGGAGATTTCTTAAAGGCTGATACAATATGGAAACGGTCGCTGCCGCCCACATCATGGCCGATTTTCTTTTTTTCTTCGATGATTACAAGCTCCCGGCCATAGTGCATCATTTCTTTGGCCAGCTCACAGCCCGGCAGACCGCCGCCGATGATGGCAATTTTCTTGCCCAGGGGCCAGGGGAATTTGCCCATAAAGGTACGGGCCAAATCCGGGGTATAGAAAAATTTCAAAAAAACAGAACCACAGTTATACATAACCTTGTTGATGATTCCCGGTTTTTGAGGGGGGTTGCCATTGAGCAATTCCAGAAAGTCATGAGATTTGACCACATTGCCGCCTTCTGCTCCCGGTACTTTCAGGTCAATTGGATGCCCCCCGATGGCCACCACCACCGCATCAGGTTTTTCACGGGTTACCAGGGCAGGGGTAACGGCGGTATTAAGATTGACTTTAACTTCCGGGTGTTTCCTGAGCAGGGTTTTATAATAAGTGTTTAAGCGGTCATAGATAGGGCTGAAGATGGCACTCATGACCAAACAGCCTCCCAAACGAGGTCCCCGTTCATAGATCGTCACCTTATGCCCTCTCCGGGCTGCAGTAACAGCTGCCGCCAATCCTCCCGGCCCACTGCCAATGACCATGACCTTCTTGCTCTGCTTCGCTTGGGCCAGAGGTGTTTCCAGTTCTTCTCCCAGGCGGGGATTCACTCCGCAATAATTCAGAGGCTTGCCCTGACTGATGACGTCATCCAGACAGCGGCAGCAGCAGATGCATTTGTTAATGTCTTCCGGTCTGCCTTCCATAACTTTTTTAGCAAATTCAGGGTCGGCAATATTGTATCTCAGGCCTGCGATCACATCGGCCTTATCTTTCGCCAGAATTTCTTCCATACTAAAAGGATCCGTATTTCTATAGGCGGTGGCCACCGGTACCTTGGCTACCTTTTTGATCTCCTCAGAGATCCAGGACCAATATCCTTCCGGCACATCTTTAATGGTTAACGGTACGGAGGTTTCATGCCAGCCCGGCGCCAGGTTGTGCAGAACGGCACCCGCTTCTTCCAGAATCTTTACAATCTGTAAAGACTCTTCCATGGTTAAGCTGCCTTTGATAAAATCCACCGGGGACCAGCGGACGATCATGGGATAATCCTCCCCGCAGGCTTTTTTGATCTCTGCCATCACTTCAACCGTCAATCTGCAGCGGTTTTCCAGGCTGCCGCCGTATTCATCGGTCCGATCATTGGTCGCCGGGGACATGAAGCGGTTCAAAATGCCTCCTACCCCTGCCATAACCTCTACCCCGTCCCAGCCGGCTTTTTGCAGCGTAATACAGCACTGGACGATATTTTCCTTGAAAATCCGGATATGCTCCTTTGTCATAGGCTGGGGACTATGCTTGGAGACAGATAAAGTAGATGGACCCCAGTATTCTTCCTTGTCTTCCGGGGCAGGCTTCCAGTCATGCACGGCATAAGGCTGGCCAACGAGCAGCCCCCCATGCTTATGCACCACCTCAGCCATCTTGCTCAGATGGGGAAGATGCTCGTCAGCATAGCCCAGGGGCAAGGGATGGAGGTGATCCAGCTGACTCTTAAGTCTGGGATAAAAGCAAATGGTTTGGCAAATCAAGGCCGTCCCGCCGGCAGCTCGTTCCTCCAGGTAATTATAAAATCTTAGGGTCGGCTGCCCTTCTTCATTTGTATAGTCATGGCCCGGAGACATAGATGTGGTCATCATGCGGTTTTTCAGAAGCATACTGCCTAATTTGACAGGAGAACTCAACAATGGAAATTGTGACATAAGCGTTCCCTCCGTATCCTATGGGATTATTCTCTAGTGCCTTAATGGCTTCAAGGGGCTATTTAGAAAGTAAACCTCAATCGAGACTGACCATGATTGAGGTTTACATCATGCTTAGGGTCTTTATTTCAATTTAGGTGCATAGAAATGGGCATCAGCCTGCTTAGGTGTGAATCAGCTTTTTGCCCACCTTAACGGCTCCGAAGAGCATCAGGATAGCAATAGCCAGAGTCACAATATTCATCTGCCAGGCAAAGACAAAGCTTTGGGTGATATCGAAAATTCTGCCATAGATAATTGCAGCTGAGGCGGCCATTAACTGCTGGACCAAGGTTACATTGGCATAGATTTTCCCATAATCTTTTTCGCCAAAGATTCCTTTGACAATCAAGGGCAGCATAACGGTCAGCGAGGAGAAACAAATGCCGAAGAAAACCAAACCGGCATAGAATATGCTGACATTGGAGCCGCCGGCCAAAATAATGAAGACCCCTGCAATCCCGCAGGACAGAGCAGCAACCATAGAGGGCAGGAAGCCTTTGCGGTCCGTTAACCAGCCCCAGAAGATTTTGCCGCCCATATTAGCCAGGTTCAGAATGGTCATGGCATAAGCCCCAAAAGCAGTTGCCAGCCCGATTGAACTAGCATATCCGGGAATCTGGGTGTTCATGGAGGAATACAGCACCACCGCACAAGCTATGAACATAACCATATACAAAGCAGGGGATTTCAGGGAATCGGCGGCAGATACCCCTTTCAGAGATACGGCAGCTTTCGCCTGCCCTGTGGCGCCTTCTTCATAACCGTAAGGTTTCAGACCGATATCGGCAGGTTTGAAATTAACAAATAAGAGAATACCGGGGACAGCAATGACCCAGGCCGCGATGGACATGGCGAGGCGGGCGGTTCTCCAGCCATACTCCGTAATCAGCATGCCGGCGACGGGGTTGGCTATGGCTGAACCCAGGGTTCCGATGGCCAGGGCGATACCCAGCACCATACCGGTTTTTTTGCTGAACCAGTTGCTGATGATGACGGGAAGAGTCAGGTACATAATAACGGAATAACCCAAACCCATGAGAACACCGGAGATGTTCCAGGCCATGACGGTTTGGAACTGAGAGGCGGCACCGGTAGCGGCGCACACAAGAGTCATACTGATAAAGAGCAATACCTTTGAATTGACTTTATAAAGAAGTCGGCTGGCTATGGGCTGAGTAAGAGCCATGGTTAACATATAAATGGTCAGATACCAGGAGGCATCAGTCCTGCTCCAGCCCATTTCTTTGGATACCGGTGTCAGATAAAGACCGTTGGTATTCCCCAGCATTCCTAATGCGGCAAAAAACAACAGGGCCAAAGATAGAAATACAAGCCATGGACGAGTCGATTGTTTACTCATGTCTTATCCCTTCCTTTTAAAAAATAGGCTATATAAGTTCTGCAGAGAAATATATTTCTTTCCCCATCCGCCTAATTCTTTGGCACCTCTTTTCCTTTAATTCGGGGAAATAAATACTTACCTAAAGGATTAAGAAAATAGTGATAAGCTGCCCCCGGCGGTTTATTTATAGTGTTTTAAAATGGCTCTTCCCGCGGCGTGAATCATGATCTCATCCGTACCGCCGCCGATCCTGAAGACCCGGGCATCCAGCCATAACCTGGAGATACGGGCATCTTTGGTGTAGCCGATTCCGCCCATGATCTGCAGGGCATCGTCAATGACTTCATTGGCTGCTTGTGCACAATATAATTTGGCAATCGCCGAAGAGATTTGCACGGGCAGCCCGTTGTCCACTTCCCAGGCGCATTTGTAGACCATATTTTTCATATTCTCGATTTTAGCCTTCATAAAGGTGATTTTTTCCTGAATCAGCTGGAAGGAGCCAATCGTCTTGCCAAACTGCACCCGTTGGTTGGCGTAACGGACGGCATCTTCAAAAGCGCACTCCGCCATGCCCAGCACCGAGGCAGCCATCAACAAGCGTTCCATCTCAAAGTTGTACAAGACTTGCATAAAGCCATTGCCTTCCACACCGACGAGATCCTTTTCTTCGACTTCCACATCCTCCAGGTAAACTTCACAAGTGTCCTGCATATGCCAGCCGATCTTTTCCAGCTTTTCGATCTTAATGCCGGGAGCATTCATAGGCACCCACCACATACTAAAGGCATTGCGTTTGTCGGCATGGCCGGCCTCTTCCGAATTGCGGGCCAGGCAAAGCATATAGGGTGCCCGCAGCGCTCCGCTCATGAAGGTTTTGTGGCCGTTGATATAGACCTTGCCATTTCTGCGGGTATAGGTGGTGGTGGCGGCACTGCTGTCGGAACCGGCTTGAGGCTCTGTAAAACCCAGGACGAAGGCAACTCCGCCGCTTTGCACCACAGCCATGGTATCGGCGATTTGCTCCTCGGAACCAAAGTGGAGCATATCGGCGATGGATAATGCCTGTCCGAACACAAAGTGAGGACCGCCGTTCCTGGTGATTTCTTCTGCAACCAGCATCATGGTCAGGTTATCCACCGGGGTGCCGCCGTGTTCTTCCGGAACCCCTAACATGCCAAAGCCATTATCCATAAGGGCCTGGACAAACTTTGTGGGATGCTCGCCTTTTTCGTAGCATTCTTTCATATAGTCTTCCGTACAATCCCTGGCCATGACTTCTCTGAGGCTTTCTAGCAACAATTCTTGTTCTTCTGTCAGTCTAAAATCCATTAACTTTCCCTCCGATAAGTTCTTTATATTTGCCTTTGTCTAGTGCTCTGTCTAATGCTCCGCCTTAAACTTCTCAATTAAGGAAGGAAGAACCTTATAAAAATCCCCCACGATTCCGTAATCGGCCTGGCTGAAAATCGGTGCTGCCTTATCTTTATTGATGGCGACGATGACCTTGGCCTGGTTGACTCCCACCATGTGCTGCACCTGACCGGAAATACCCAAAGCCAGATAAAGATCGGGTTTGAGCATGGCACCGGATACACCGATATACCTCTCTTTGGGCAGCCAGTTCATTCCCTCGGCAAGAGGACGGGAACAGCCCACTTCAGCTTCCAGCAGGCCGGCCAGTTCTTCAACCATCCCGAGGTCTTCCTGCTGAACAAGACCACGGCCTACACCCACCACCCGTTTAGCCGCATTCAGATTGACCTCTGCACTTGCTTTGCTCTTTTTCTCCAGGAGCTTGATTCTAATGGCAGGCTCCGCGAATTCCACCTCGATGACTGTACCTTGGCGGCCGGAATCTTCTGCAAGAGGGGTAAACACGCCGGCGCCGATTGTAATGATCGCTGTCTGGGGCTGAATTCTTTCGGTGCGGAAGGCCGCTCCGCCATAGACCATGTGCTGGGTTTGAACCTTATTACCGTCCGTCAGGATTTCCACGGCATCCACCAGGACAGAGGTTCCCAGCCCCGCTGCCAAACGGCCGGCAATCAGTTTTCCCCTTCTAGTCGGCTGAACAAACAGGGCATCCGGCTTTTCTTCCTGGAGCAGCTTCAGAATGGTCTCCACATAATCTTCCCTAAGGCTCTCCGGTCTGAGGGCCCCCAGCCAATATACTTTATCCGCACCCATCCGAATGGCTTGGTCAGCCTCTTCTTTTTCTCCCCAGAGAATTACGGATACTTCTTCTCCCAGCTGGCGTCCGCCCGCGCATAACTGACCTAAACCCGCTTGTTTTTCTGCCAGTACCCAAACTTTTTTCAAAATGCTCATCTCTTTCACCATCCTTAAAGAAGTTCTTTGCGAATTTGCGCAAACAATTGTTGTATAACTTCTTCCGATTCGCCTTCCCAAAGGACTTTCTTGCGATCCGCTTGTTCCGGTGCCAGGGTGCTTACCACCTCAGTGGGAATATCAACTCCAGTCATACCGATGGCCGTGAGATCCCAAGCTGTGGTCGGCTTCTTGCCGGCGGCCAGAATATTCTTCATGCTGGGAATCCGGGGCAGGTTAATATCCGTGGTTACCGAGATCACTGCAGGCAAGGGAATCTCCAGCACTTCAACCTCGTTTTCCAGGGTGCGCTCGGCTATCAATCGCTCTCCAGCCACTGTCAGCTTGCTGATCCCATTGATGGTCGCTGCCTTGAGCATCTGACCCAGTTGGGCTCCCACCTGTTGGGCATATAAATCCGAAGACCCTTCACCACAGATAATCAAGTCAACTTCACCCATTTTGCGGATGGCGGCTGCTAAGGTTTGGGCCGTTGTGTAACTATCTGCATTCCCTAATTTCTCGTCAACGACCAAATAAAGCTCCTCAGGGCCTCTGGCAAGAACCCCTTTCTTGAGCTTGGAGTTGTCCAACTCCTTGCCGCCAATACTTAGGGCCATAACCTTGCCGCCTGCAGCCTCGGCAATTGCCACCCCGGCTTCCACGGCATTCAGATCATATTGCCCGATTTTCCATTCCGCCCGGGCGAAGGACAGGCTGCGGTCCTTTTCCACTACAATATCCTGCTCTTCCGGAACAATTTTGTAACAGGTAATAATGTTCATGACTTCCCACCTCATTCTCTTTGTGTTAAAGCGTTTTAGCACATAAAGGGCTATTTTTTCTTAATAACACCTTTGTCATAGAAAGCTTTGATCTCATTTTCGCTATAGCCAAACTCACTCAGCACATCCTCATTGTCCATACCGTAGGTATGCCCGCTGCGGAAAACTTGGCTTGGGTTGTTCCTGAACCTGGGAATGGGTGCCACCCCTTTGATCCTGCGTCCGCTGATCTCGTCATACCATTCCGTGATGGTCTCCCTGGCTTTGTACTGAGGATTATCCAGCATTTTGTCATAAGTCATGACGATACTGCAGGGGATTTGATTTTCGTTCATGATCCGATCCACTTCTTCGGCAGTATGGGTCCGGCAAAACTCAACAGCAGCTTCCACAAATTTCTCAGCGCGGGGGCCATCCTCTTTGAAGATCACGGTATGAGGCTCCTGAAAATCCGGGTCACCGTCGAGGCCCCAAAGTTTTTCAACTCTCCTTAAGACTGCGCCTCCCCCTAAGGCCAGCATGACGTAATTGCCATCCTTGCATTTTTGGACGTTTTCCAGGGCGGATTTCAGATCTTTATTGCCCATACGGGGCGGTTGTTTGCCGGAATTAACTCCTTCCAGGAGAAAATTCCCTTGAATACGGACCAGGCACTCATACTGAGCCACATCAACACTTTCTCCTACCCCGGTTTGCTGGGTCCGGTAGAGTGCCGCCAGGGTGGCCCAGGTGGTGTTCAAGGCCGTCACATAATCCCCGGTAAAGGGCTTTGGTGCATAAGGCGGGGCCGGTTCCGGTTCTCCATTAATGGCCATGTAACCGCTGAAGGCCTGACCGATCGGATCAAAAGATCCTCGTTTGATGTAGTCCGGATCACCTGTCAGTCCAAAACCTGAAACATGAGTGATCACCAGTTTGGGATTGATCCCCCAGAGAAATTCGTCCGTCAGCCCCCACTTGGTCCAAGTACCTCCTTTGGAGGATTCAATCAGGATATCGCACCATTGGACAAGTTTAACCAGTATTTCCCGGCCTTCGGGAGACTGAATATCCAGGGCCATGGTTCTCTCGTTTCTATGCTCACTCGACCAAACGTCTCCAAACATACGAAACATATCGGGAACAGCCGTATTCTCCAGGTAAATAACTTCAGCACCCTGCTCCGCAAAAAGCGCCCCGGCAAAAGGGCCTGCAATTGCCGACCCGGATGTAATCACCTTTAACCCCTGCAGGTTCCCAAACTTTGGAATTTCAGACTTTTTCATGCTGCTCTTTCTCCTTTCAATCTGTCATGCATGGTAGCGTCGAATCTATATAAAGCAAGAATGATGCCAACTCGAAGACGGAAGCAAAATAGCCTCTTTGTCCTGATATTACTGGAAAATCTCATAAGGAAACTTCTTCCACTCCCTAAAAACGAAACAAAGTGTTCAGTCAAAGTGTTCCATGCCAACACTTTCACAATGAAGAAAACCCGGCTTCACCGAGCCTTAAACGCATACTCGCAAATGAGGTGAAGCCGCTGATTGCCCTTATGCTTAGAAAGTATTTTATTTGTTTCTTTGGTCAAGGTCACCGGGGCTGCTATTGGTATTCGGCAAGACAAATACTGCTGCTATAAAAGCTGCTACCGCTATGGCAATAATGATCGTACTCATCTGGTTGATCGCAATGACCATGCCATCGAAATTGGCCTTAGCATAGAGATCCTGAAAGCTAACCCCAATCTTGGCCAGATGATCCGTTAAGGCCGGGTCAATAACTTTACCGGCTGTTTTCCCCGCTTCCACCACGGTCGGTATCATGTCCTGACTTACTCCCGAGTTCTGAGCTTCAGCAGCTATCTCCGTAGCCAGAGATGAGGCTGAAATCGCTCCAAAGGCAGCCAGCATGGTCGTTTGCCCGCTGGGACTTCCTAAATCGCGAATCATGATATAAGTTCCTGAGCCGCTGCCGAGCTTTTCCGGAGGGACGGCGGACATGGACATTTTCATGCAGGCAGGGGCAATAAACAACAAAGAACCGGACATAAAAACCAAAGTCAGGACAATATACCAAAAGGGCGTGTCCACTGTGTACTGGGAATAAAGCAGCGTACCGACGATAAAGGTTCCCATTCCTATCAGCAAAACGGTTTTAATTTTAAAAGAATCGATCAATTTGCCGCTGAGCAGGGACGTTACCGCTCCGGCCAGGTAAATCGATCCTGTCATAATGCCTACATAAGCCGTGCCTAATCCCGGTTTGGCTGTAACAAAGTAGGAGTTTGTAAATACGGAGCCTTGGGAGCAGAGAGCAATAAAGAAATAGAGCAGGATCGGTGCAGCAAAGTAGCGGTTTTTAAGGATGGATAAGTCCATAAAGGGGTGACTGGTTCTTTTCTCCACATTCCAGAAACTTATGGCAAAAACAAGGGCTAACCCCAGCATACCCAGAGTATAGGGTGATACCCAGCCAAAATTGGCAACCAGTACGGAAAGAGATAACCAAGTTCCGATGGTAAGCAAAAGCAAGATCGAGCCGGTATAATCAAAGGGCTTTCTCTCCACAGTGGGAGTCTCGGGAACCGTTATCTGTACCAGTGCGATGCCTAGGACTGCTAAAACGCCGCTGATAATATAAAGGGATTGCCAACCAAATTTTGCGATCAAAATCCCGCCTAAAAAACCACCCATCGCCGAAGCAAAGGTCCCGACGGCAGTATACACACCCACCGCTATTCCCCGCTTGTTGGGCGGAAATAAATAGCTGGCATAGGAAAGGCCGGCCGGGAGAACGGCCGCCACGCCAATTCCCTGGCACAATCTGGCCAATAAGAAAAAGGGATAGTTGGTGGCAAAAGCAGCCATAAATTCACTGACGGCAAAAATTATCATACCGATCATGGCAATGCGTTTGCGGCCTATCTGATCGGCAATATTGCCAAAGACGGGGCCGCACACGGTGGCCGTCAGGTAATAGCACAGGCTGATCAAGGCTGCCGTGGCTACCGGGACTCCAAATTCCTTCGTCAGCACCGGCAAAGCGGGAATTTGAAAGGCCATTGCCTCGATCATGGTGAAAGTTCCCAATAATAACCCCAGATATGAAAACCACGGAGATTTCCGGCTCAGCTGTTCATTGGTCATATTGCTTCCTCCCAGCATGTATTACTTGCTCTTATTTTTTCCGGTTTTTAAACTCTTCAATTAAAGATTTATGCTCTTCCGTCTGAGTGCAAAAAGGAGTGGATTGAAGCTCCGCTTCCATCACTGAGTTCAATAAATTAAACAGGGTTGAATTAGTAATTCGCTTGGTGATTCTAACCGGAAGAGCAGGCATTTGGGCTAAATCTGCGGCAAAATTCCGGGTAGCGTTCTCAATTTCTTCCGCAGTATAGACTCTGTTAACAAATCCCAGTTCTTTTGCTTCCGCTGCATCAATAACTCTTCCTGTAAACCACAATTCCTTTGCTCTTTGAGCACCCATCATCATGGGCATTAGCAGCATAGCACCCATTTCCGGTGTAATTCCTACTTTGAGGAAATTGGAGCTGAATTTGGCATCCTCCGACGCAAAAACAATATCGCAAACCATGGCTAAGCTCATGCCTCCGCCCACAGCATAGCCTTTTACCATAGCAATGACAGGTTTCTCCATCTCTTGGATCTTTCTTACGGCAAAAATAAACTTTTGTAAGGCTGCTCTGGAATTCTCAACAGTGGGCTCACCGCCGACCCCCGCTTTCAAATCGCCCCCCGAGCTGAAGTGATCTCCTTGCCCTTTGAGGATGATAACCCTGACATCCGTATCCTGATCCAGTTGCTCCAAAACTTGTACCATCTTCACCATCAGATCGGCATCCATAGCATTTCTGCGTTCCGGTTTATTAATAATTACATACGCGATACCGTCATTTTGTTTTTCCCATAATAAAGTCTCGGACATTTTGTTACCTCCTGTTGAGCCGTGTGTTTAATTCCGGCAAAATCGTGAAATGATGTACTAAAAATTGCTCGCGTTTTGATCCCTCCCCCTTGCTGTTCATAAACTGTATTTTTAGACAATGTATAATCAATGCAAAACTCATGCCAATTCATTAATACCTCATTTTCCTTTAAAGCAGAGAAGAAACCCCTAAAACCAGTTGTTCTATTGTTCACAATACGGCACACTTTGTTTGAACAAATTGTTCCACTTTACGCAGCCGGGTTTTTTTAGGAAAAGGTTCGGAGTTGAAAATATTATTAATGTGGTGTAAGATGGCTATAAGATTGGGAAAGTTATTACTAATACCTCGAATTACCGCTTTTCAGCCCTTTTGCTCATGACTGCTTCTCGAAGTGAGAGGAAAAAGATAAAGGTTTAAAGGATACTTTCACCATGATTTCTTCTGAGGAGGCTGTGACTATGCATTATACCCAGGAAGAAATTCTTGAGGCTTGGAAGAACTTTATAGTCCGCGGAGTGAGCCAGGAAGACAAAGTTCATCCTTCTGTGGCCCGCTCATGGGAACGATGCCGGAAGCTTGGCCTTGATCCCTGGTCAACGGAATTTCCTAAATGCAACCCCTCCTTGTTGCAGAAAAAAAGAACCCAATATGCAGAATTACTGTCTTTAGCAGCTCCAGTCATGAACTATCTTTATACTTTGCTGGATTGCAACATCAGCATCTGCGATTCTGATGGGTTTGTTTTTGAGTTGATTACCCCGTTAAAAAACTACCCCCGGACTTTAGGGGCCTATACCGATGAAGCGACTTGTGGTAACGGCGCTGTCACCATCGCCTTAAGGGAAAAAATCCCCATGAGAACCGACGGCTATGAGCATTACCGCATTATCAGTCAGAACCATTCCGGCGTGAGCTCTCCGATTATGATCGACAATGCATTGGTTGCCGTCCTCAATGGGGTCAATCCCTTTGGCAGCCTTCACGATAAAGCCCTTGCCATGACTATCACTGCAGCTAAAATCATCGAGTATTGTCTGATGGCAGGGCCTAAACCTGCTAAACCTCTTGAACTCAGACCTCGGATCAAAACAATGATCGATGATTGTTCAAGCCCGGTTCTTGTTCTGGAGCAGGATGGGACAATCTATACAGCAAACCATGTTTTCGCAAGCTCTTTGGCCGGTTCCGACACAATCGGCAAGTCTTTAGGGAACTATCTTGCTGACAAACATGATTTGAATCGTCTCCTCGCCAACAATTACGAACAACCCAGTGAAGAAATTGAGTTTAAAACAAATTTCACACCCCATAAAAGAGAACCCTTCCGCTGCCGGCTGCTCAGAAAACGGCAGATTCGGCTTCTTAGCGGTGAAGTCCATACCCTGCTTATTTTCAAAAATCAAGGCCCCGTTTCTGCTCCCCATAAGCTCTCCAAACCTCATGGGATTGACTATATCGGTGAAAGCACCGCTTGGTCCAAGGTAGACAGCATCGTTCAAAAAACCGCCAAATTCCCATCCAATGTGTTGCTGTTGGGGGAAACCGGGACAGGCAAAGAAGTGGTGGCTAAAGCCATCCATCAACGCAGCGGCCGGAAAGGCAATTTTGTAGCTATCAATTGCGGAGCACTGCCCAAGGATTTGCTTCATAGTGAACTTTTTGGCTATGAAGAAGGGGCTTTTACCGGTGCCCGTGCCCATGGTTCCATCGGAAAATTCGAACATGCTCATGAAGGAACTCTGCTTCTGGACGAAATAGGAGAAATGCCCCTGGACATGCAGGTAACTCTCCTGAGATTCCTCCAGGAGCGGACCATCACGCGGATAAACTCCAATAAGCCTAAAAAAGTGGATGTGCGCATTATCGCCGCAACCAATAAAGATATGGCAGAGCTGGTCAGACTAGGGCAATTCCGTCAGGATCTCTATTATCGGCTCAACGTCATTGAGATCAACCTACCGCCGCTCCATGAACGAAAATGCGATATTCCTTTATTGGCGGAATATTTTATATCCGAACTATCCAGGCAATACAATGTTCCATCCAAACAAATCCATCCGGCCGCTCTGCAAATCCTTTGCAGCTACAGTTGGCCGGGAAATGTCAGGGAGTTAAAAAACGTCATTGAAAAAGCGTTGATTTTGTCCGAAGGCCTAGAAATTACTCCCGAATTTTTACCTGAATATATTTTGCCCTCTCAAAATCCGACCTCTCAATCCACACCACTTACTCCCCGAATCGGGGAATCAGAACGGGAACACATCATCAACCTGCTGGAAAGCTATAACGGCAATATCTTTCAAACGGCAAAAGCCTTGAAGATGTCCCGCAACACCTTGTACCGCAAGATTGAAAAATACAATATTCAACTAAAAACTTCAGCAGTGAAAAAGTAAAAAAGCCAAGGCGCATTTCCCCCGCTTACAATAGAGGGCGAAATGTTACCTTGGCTTTTATCTTTTAGTTTACTAATTCATAATAGGCTTCCCCATCGTGGTTCACCCGCCGAACTTCTCCTTTATGCACTAAATGCTCCAGATGAGCCATAGCCTCCCCGGAAGCAAACCACTTTTGAGCTAAAGGGAAGTCATCCCAGCTGTTGTATCTCAGCTCCCAGTGCATTCTTGCCGCCGTCTGACCCACTGTCTTTTTGCCATCACCCAGGATCTCAGCAATCTCCACCAGGCGCTCTTGATGGTGGGCGGTCAGCTCATCGATCCGCTGCCGGTGGTTGGCAATAAGGCTGCGGTGGGCAGGAAATACCTGTTCAATATCATACCGGCGGATCTTTTCCAGGCTCCTGATAAAGTTGCCAAGACTATCAATTTTGTAATGGAAAAAAGTGATATTGGGAGTGATCTCATTGAGGATATGATCGCCGCCAAAAAACAGTTTATGCTTTCGTTCATAGAGACCAATGTGCCCCGGACTATGTCCGGGGATATTGATAACCTCCCATTGATAGAGCCCTGTCTCCAAGCAGTCCCCCTCATTCAGTGGAGTATAGACCAACGGCTTTTTAGGAGTAGTATCAAAGATCGCTTTTTCCGTTGAGTTCATTTCCCCGCCTAAATTCAACACCTTATTCAATTCACTCATAATGAGGCCCGGAGAAGTTCTATAGTTATTGAGCAGAATGCCGTCCTTTTTCCCAATATAAACCTGGCACCCCTGCTCGGCTAAAAAGTCAGCCAGCCCGGTGTGGTCTACATGCATATGGCTCAATACCAAATCCGTCTTTTTCAGATCGATTTGGAGCTCCTCTACCCCTTCCATGAAAGCAGACTTACAAGCTTCCAGGTCAAATCCCGTATCCAAAATAAGGGGACGGTCCCCGGCCAGAACAATATAGCTGTTCAAGGTTTTTAAAGGGTTATGGGGCAAAGGTATCTCATTTAAATAGATATGGGGATAGATTTCACGAATCATCATTTCACCTCAGCATAGCGTCATACTGATCATTCTAGCACAAAAAAACAGCGATTCATAGGAAGTACACACCCTCCTTGAGAACTCAGTTTTTTAATGCTCCTGAACCATAGCTGACTTTAAACCATACTTGAATCCTTGAGCATGGTGTTAATAGCACTGAGCAAAGCCTTAACCGAAGAAGTAAAGATATCGGTGTGAATTCCGCATCCCCAGTGAATCACCCCGTCCGGGCCGGTGACTCCCACATAGGAAACTGCTTGTGACTTGGAGCCTAATTCCAAAGCATGCTCTTTATAAATCAGGTTGGTGTAAGATAACCCCAAACGAGCCTGGAGAGCATTGCTGATGGCATCCAAACGACCATCCCCTTCTCCTGACAGTTCTTGAATCTCACCCTTGAACTCAAGGGTGACCGTTGTCTGAAAATCATCATGGTTGAGGAAACGGAAGTTGAGGAATTTAATGGGACTCTCAATATTGACATATTCCTTGAAGAAGATATCCTTGATTTCTTCAGGCATGAGTTCCTTATGCAGGTTATCGGATACGTTTTTCACCTTATAGCCGAAGTCTTCCCGCATCTTAGCCGGCAAATCAAGAGCATAATGCTGTTCCAGCATATAGGCGATGCCCCCTTTACCCGACTGGCTATTAATACGGATCACATCTCCTTCATACTCCCGGCCAATGTCCTGGGGATCAATAAGCAGATAGGGAACATTCCAATAGTTGCAGTCATGTTCTTCCCGCCACTTGATGCCCTTGGTGATGGCATCCTGATGGGAACCGGAGAAGGCCGCAAAGACCAGTTTGCCCCCATAAGGCTGACGGTCATGGACTTTCATCCGGGTCAACTCTTCATACTTGGCCGTGATTTCCAACATGCTTGCGAAGTTGAGGCCGGGGTCCACCCCATGGGAAAACAGATTAAGGGCTAAGGTGACGATATCCACATTGCCGGTGCGTTCCCCATTGCCAAACAGGGTCCCCTCGATGCGCTGACCGCCGGCCAGCAAGCCCAGCTCCGCATCAGCTACGGCAGTCCCCCGGTCATTATGGGGATGAAGGGATAAGATCACATGGTCCCGATACTTAAGGTGCTCGCTCATATATTCAATCTGACTGGCATAGACGTGGGGCATGGACATAGAAACCGTGGCCGGCAGGTTAATAATCACTTTATTTTCCGGGGTAGGTTCAAGCACATCGAGGACCTGATTGCAGATTTCCAGGGCGAACTCCATTTCCGTACCGGTAAAGCTCTCCGGCGAATATTCAAATTGGAAATTCCCATCTGTCTCTGCGGCATATTTTTTCAGCAACCGGGCACCACTGGCGGCGATCTCAATAATCTCTTCCCGGCTCATTTTAAAGACCTGCTCCCGTTGGGCTACAGAGGTGGAATTATAAAGATGGACGACTGCCTTTTTGACTCCCGCCAAAGCTTTGAAGGTCTTCTCGATGATATGGTCACGGGATTGAGTCAAGACCTGAATGGTCACATCGTCAGGAATCAGATTCTGCTCAATAAGGGTGCGCAGGAAAGCATACTCTGTTTCCGAGGCTGCCGGGAAACCCACCTCAATCTCCTTAAAGCCAATCTTTAAGAGCATGTGATAATACTCCAGCTTTTCTTCCAGGCTCATCGGTACCACCAGAGCCTGGTTGCCGTCCCGAAGATCAACGCTGCACCACGTGGGTGGCGTAGTAATATACTCTTTCTCCGCCCACTTTAAGCTTTTGACAGGGGGCATGAAATACCCTCGGCGATAATTTTCCACATTCTTCATTGTTCATCATCCTCCCTCACAATAAAAAAACCTTCCATCTCTATAACCTATAGAGACGAAAGATTTTAACATCTTACGCGGTACCACTCTCATTCATGCCCAAAGCATGCTCTCACAGATACGGGTCCACTATCTGCAAAAAGATTGCCGACCTTATATCCCCCTACTGTAACGGTTAGGCTCCGGCTCCACCTACTCTTGGTCATTTCAGCGAGCTACTCCGAGGCGAGTTCGGTTCCATCTTTGCCGCTGTTTTACACCAGCCAACAGCTCTCTAGGCGCTTAGATAAAACGTACTATTCCTCTTCGGCGTATTTAAAAACTATTTAATGTATTCTATAACAGTTTCTTAACTTTTGTCAAGAAAAATTACTTCTTCTTTCCATCTTCTTTCCTATTCACTCTCATGGTAAAATAAACATAATACGAGCCAAGCCTATTTGTAGTTAAACATCCACAACAGATAGGCTTCTCTGTTTATTTTAGAGAACAAACAATTCAGAACAAGTAGATGGAGAGTTTAGAGATAGTATGAAAAGAGTTCAGGAGATTTTCAGGAATTTTGAGGCTGGAGTCAGCTTAAACACAGCCTTCGTCAAAGCCGTGGTGCTGAAGGAGAAGAGCAAGACCCTGGAAATGAAGATCAGCTCGGATAACTATATAGAGGTCGGCGACCTTGAATCTCTGAATCAATTTATAAGAGAACAATTGACCTTAGAGGATTCTGAGATTATCGTCGAGTACTCTGAGGGTACTCCCAAAAAGCCCATCGAAGAGGAGCTCAAGAAAATCATCAGTTTGCTGGCCCGCAAACATCCTCTTTTGAAATCTGCCCTCAATAATTGCGACTTCGACATCACGGATCAATCCATACAGCTTACCTTTAAGATTGCTGTTTCTTACTTACTCAAAGGCAAGGGCTATGACAAGATCATTCAAGAGGCGATTAAGAACCTCTATGGTGCCCATTATACCGTTCATTTCGCCGATAAAGTCAACCCTGAAGATTTAGTCCGGCTGCAAGAGGCTACCCAGGAAAAAGAACTTCAGCTGATTCAAAAAGAGAGGGTGGCGGCCCCCCCTAGTCCAACCCCTGCCGAACGCCCTAAAGAAGCTGCACCTGTGCCGGCAGAGAGCAAAGCTGATGATGGCAAAAAAAGCGATCCCCAGCTTATTTTGGGCCGTAATGCCGCCATTAAAGATAAAGTCATCAAAATTACCGACATTACCCCCGATGAAGGCAAGATCGCTCTTCAAGGGGAACTGTCCAATATCGAAGCCAAAGAACTAAAAAGCGGCAAAACTTTAGTGTCCTTTGATCTCTATGACGGCTCAAGCTCCATCACCTGTAAGTCCTTCCTCAAACCCGGTGAAGACAGTGAGGTCGTATCCAGACTGCAGAAGGCTAAAGGAGTTAAGCTTTCCGGAAATGCTGGCTTCAGCAAGTTTTCCGGGGAAATAGAGATCATTGCCCACACCATCGTGGAAACAGAAGGTGTAAAAAAGTATATACGGCAGGACCTGGCTAAAGCAAAACGGGTGGAACTGCACCTGCACACCCAAATGAGTCAGATGGACGCCATGAGCGGTGCCACGGATCTCATCAAACGGGCCATGAACTGGGGGATGAAAGCCATTGCCATTACCGATCATGGTGTGGTTCAGTCCTTCCCCGAAGCTTATAAACTCCTGGGCAGAGATAATCCCAATATGAAGGTCATCTATGGTGTGGAAGCCTATTTGGCACCAGATAAGAAACCTTCCGTAACCCATCCTCAAGGCCAGAGTATTGATACTGCCTATTGTGTACTGGACCTGGAAACCACCGGCTTCTCAGCCGTCACGGAAAAGATCACGGAAATCGGAATCATGAAGATCCAAGGCGGCAAGATCATCGATCAATTCGGCTGTTTTGTCAATCCGGAGAAACCCATCCCCGCCCGAGTCGTGGAGGTAACCAACATCACCGATGACATGGTCAAGAATGCTGAGACCATCGACCAGGTTTTTCCTAAGCTCTTGCAGTTTATCGAAGGAAGCGTCTTAGTCGCTCATAATGCTGATTTTGATATAGGCTTCCTGAAGCACAACGCGAAAGTCTTAGGCTATGATTTTGACTATACTTATGTGGATACCTTGTCCTTAGCCAAGGAACTTTTTCCGGATTACAAAACCTATAAATTAGGGAGAATTGCCAAGAATCTGGGCATTAAAGTGGAGGTCGCTCACCGGGCTCTCGATGATGTGGGCACCACCGTTAAGGTGTTCAATATTATGATCGATATGCTTAAAGAGCGGGGGGTAGAAACCCTTGAGGATATTGATCTGAAGGCGGCGGATGAAGGGGCTAAGAAGGATGAATATAAAAAGCTTAAGACCTATCATGCCATCATCTTAGCCAAGGATTATACCGGACTTAAAAACTTATACAAGCTGGTCTCCTATTCTCATTTGGACTATTTTTATAAAAAACCCCGTATCTTGAAGAGTCTCTATAAAAAGTACTCAGAAGGCTTGATTCTCGGCAGTGCCTGCAGTGAAGGGGAGCTTTACCAAGCCATCCTGCTGGGCCGCTCGGAGGAGGAAATCGAGGCCATCGCCGAAGAATACGATTATCTGGAGATCCAGCCCCTCGGGAATAATGATTACCTGATCAGAACCGAGCAGGTGCCGGGTAAAGACTATCTCATGGAGATCAATCGCAAGATCGTCGCCCTGGGTGAGAAACTCAACAAACCGGTTGTCGCCACAGGGGATGTGCATTTCCTGGATCCCGAAGATGAAGTCTACCGGCGCATCCTGGAAGCAGGCCAGGGCTTCAAGGATGCGGATCAGCAGCCTCCCCTCTATCTGAAAACCACTGAAGAGATGCTGGAGGAATTCGCTTATTTGGGAGAAGACAAAGCCTATGAAGTGGTGGTCACCAACACTAATCTGATCGCCGATCTCTGCGAGCCCATCAGCCCTATTTCCTCGGAAAAAGCTTCCCCTCATATTGAGGGCTGTGAGGAGACCATTAAAGAGATCGCTTTTGGCAAGGCTCACGAACTTTATGGAAACCCTTTGCCGGACATCGTTCAGCAAAGGCTGGACAGGGAGCTGGATTCCATCATCAAAAACGGCTTCTCCGTAATGTATATCATCGCCCAAAAACTGGTCTGGAAATCCAACGAAGACGGCTATCTGGTTGGGTCCCGGGGTTCGGTAGGTTCTTCCGTAGCCGCCTATATGACAGGCATCACTGAGGTCAATGCCCTGCCCCCTCACTACCGTTGCCCCAGCTGCAAATACTCGGATTTCTCCGATCATGGCCCTAAGATCGGCTTTGACCTGCCGGATCGAGAATGCCCCGTCTGTGGAACCCAGCTGGATAAGGATGGCATCGACATTCCCTTTGAAACCTTCCTGGGCTTCAACGGAGACAAAGAGCCGGATATTGACTTAAACTTCTCCGGTGAATACCAGGCTAAAGCCCACAAATACACCGAGGTTATCTTTGGTAAAGGCACCACCTTCAAAGCGGGAACTATCGGCACCATTGCCGATAAGACAGCCTTTGGCTATGTGCGGAAGTATTTCGAGGAAAAGAATCGGACTGCCAATAAGGCGGAAATCATCCGCATCGCCAAAGGCTGCACAGGCATTAAGCGGACCTCGGGACAGCATCCGGGCGGCATCATCGTGGTGCCCAAAGGCCGGGAAATCTTTGAGTTCTGCCCTGTACAGCATCCTGCCGATGACCCCAATTCAGATATTATCACCACCCATTTTGACTACCACTCCATTGACCAGAACCTTTTGAAGCTGGATATTCTGGGCCACGATGATCCCACGGTGATCCGCATGCTTCAGGATATTACCGGAGTCGATCCGAAAACCATTCCCATGGACGATAAGAAGACCATGTCTCTCTTCTCCTCCACAGAAGCCTTGAGTGTAACTCCTGAACAGATCAACTCCAAGGTAGGGACCTTCGGCATCCCTGAATTCGGTACCCGCTTCGTCCGGGGCATGCTCCTGGATACTCTGCCTAAAGCCTTCGAAGACTTAATCTGCATTTCCGGCCTCTCTCATGGAACCGATGTGTGGCTGGGGAATGCCAAGGACTTGATCGATGCGGGAACGGTGACCCTAAGCGAGGCGGTCTGTACCCGTGACGAGATTATGACCTATCTCATTCGCAAGGGCCTCCCTCCCAATACAGCTTTTAAAATCATGGAAATAGTGCGTAAAGGAAAAGCACTCAAAGATCCAAAATGGCCGGAGTACGAAACCTTAATGAGGGAGCACGATGTTCCGGAATGGTATATCGATTCCTGCCGCAAGATTAAATACATGTTCCCTAAAGCTCATGCCGCGGCCTATGTGATGATGGCCTTCCGTATCGCCTGGTTTAAGGTGCATATTCCCTTGGCCTATTACGCAGCCTATTTCACCATTCGCGCCAAGGCCTTTGACGCCGAATTTATGATCTTCGGCAAAGAAAAAGTCAAGGCGAAAATGAAAGAAATCGAGGCCTTGGGTAATCAAGCGGCACCCAAGGATAAGGATATGTACGATGATCTGGAAATCGTTTTGGAGATGTATGAGAGGGGCTTCTCCTTCCTGCCCATGGATATCTACGCATCCCATGCTACAAAATTCCAGGTAGAGGGCAATGCTTTAAGACCCCCTCTTAACAGCATCTCAGGCATGGGAACCGTCGCTGCTGAAGGATTATATAATGCCGCCCAGGAAAAACCTTTCAACTCCTTGGAGGATGTCAAGAAACGGGGCAAAATCGGGAATTCTACTATGGAATTACTGAGTAAATTTGATTGCTTAAAGGGCATCCCGGAAAGCGATCAGATCAGCTTCTTTGATCTAATCAGTTAAAAAAATCAATCAATTAAAAAAACTGCCTGAAATCTTTGTTCGGCAAAGATTTCAGGCAGTTTTAGATCAGTCTTTCAGACTTCTTATTTTTTTAGAAAATCCCGTATTTTTAATTGAAGAATTACAGTACATGGAATAACAAGAATAATAACACCAAAGAGAGCAAGGATATCGATTATGGTGTCTTGAGGAGAAATTAAGTTAAACACCCACCAATAGGCCTTCCAAACCAAGAAGAAGGCAATCAGAGCACTGAAAACATCCAGCTTTTTCTGATTGACGCTGACAAATAGTTGCTCATGATCTGCGGTTCTAGCTCTACTGTTATTTATCATATCAACATCTCTTTTCCGGTCTATTCTAACCCTACTTCATGATAATAAGTACATTTTACAAAAGTATATCACAAAAAAGGAATGACAACAGCACCCTGCCGGGTACCAAGACTTGACCTATCTCTTAGATATGCTGATAAAGTCTTTTGTCTTCGGTGTTCAGACGATTTTTCAATGCGGAAAAGATCTTGTTTGACTCTCTAATGAATTGTGGAATATCGGCTTTAATCTTGGCGGCAGACATATAGGTACTCTTATATTTCAGAAATTCAGTGGATAAGGAGCCCATTTCCCGATAGAGCTGCTCTGCTGTTTTGCTCAGTGCCTCATCCTTTGAATTTTTTAGAGCAGGATAAAGGTATTCATCTTCTGATTTTAAATGCAGAACAAGAATACCGGACAGTTTGCTGATTTTCAGAGAAAGGTCAAAAGCTTTTTGATCAAGATTCCCTGAACGAACTTCTTCCTCGAG
Source organism: Desulfitobacterium chlororespirans DSM 11544 (assembly GCF_900143285.1). Taxonomy (NCBI): domain Bacteria; kingdom Bacillati; phylum Bacillota; class Clostridia; order Eubacteriales; family Desulfitobacteriaceae; genus Desulfitobacterium; species Desulfitobacterium chlororespirans. Next base: position 34,765 of record NZ_FRDN01000005.1, on the reverse strand, counting down.
CTCCTGAATAAGCTGACGAATCGTATTATGCTGGTTCTTGAGTAAATCGTTATTCATTTCTATTCCCCCTTAGCTGGTAAGGTTATGGTACCTCATCAATAAAAGCAGTGCCGTGACATGGGTCACGGCACTTTTGTGAGCATTTTAACCCGGTAAGGGGTTGGTTTGCATTTTGGTTAAATCACCCTAGCTCCCCAACCGTACGACATGCAAATTTGCATTCGTCCCCGGGCCAAGCAAAACACTTCCGCCCGTTGCACTGGAGACTGCTAAAGTCAATACATCGCCCGCAGCCAACGTGACAATGGAACTAAAGGTAATAACCTGGAAATCTGCAGTGATTACGGTAGCCGTTACCAATGACGGTTCTGAGAAGGCTGCGTTGATTTGAACGCCAACAGTTAGACCGAAATCCCCTGTTGTTGACTGCAGCAGAACCATAAACTCTACCAGATAGTCCCCTGCAACATCAATTGTGATACTGTTTGTTCCCAGTGTTACATCGTTAATTGGCATCGTTTCCGGTATTGCAACGCCCTCTGTGTCACCTGCACCAATTACAATCGTTTGTGACGTATCATTGTACAAGCCGCCGTATGCTACAAGTACTTCGGGTCCTGTGGCTCCTGTCAGACCAGTCTCCCCTGTAGCTCCCGTCGGACCAGTCTCTCCTGTGGCTCCTGTCGGGCCAGTCTCTCCTGTGGCTCCCGTCGGACCAATATCCCCTGTAGCTCCCGTCGGACCAGTCTCCCCTGTAGCTCCCGTCGGACCAGTCTCTCCTGTGGCTCCTGTCGGGCCAGTCTCTCCTGTGGCTCCCGTCGGACCAATATCCCCTGTGGCTCCCGTCGGACCAGTCTCTCCCGTGGCTCCTGTCGGGCCAGTCTCTCCTGTGGACCCCGTCGGGCCAGTTTCTCCTGTGGCTCCTGTCGGGCCAGTCTCTCCTGTGGCTCCCGTCGGACCAATATCCCCTGTGGCTCCCGTCGGACCAGTCTCTCCCGTGGCTCCTGTCGGGCCAGTCTCTCCTGTGGACCCCGTCGGGCCAGTTTCTCCTGTGGCTCCTGTCGCACCGGTCTCCCCTGTGGCTCCCGTCGCACCGGTCTCCCCTGTGGCTCCCGTCGGGCCGGTCTCCCCTGTGGCTCCTGTCAGACCAGTCTCTCCCGTGGCTCCTGTCGGGCCAGTTTCTCCTGTGGACCCTGTCGGGCCAGTCTCTCCCGTAGCTCCTGTCGGGCCAGTCTCTCCTGTGGCTCCTGTCAGACCAGTCTCTCCCGTAGCTCCTGTCGGGCCAGTCTCTCCTGTGGCTCCTGTCGCACCGGTCTCTCCTGTGGACCCTGTCGGACCAGTTTCTCCTGTGGCTCCTGTCGCACCGGTCTCCCCTGTGGCTCCTGTCAAACCAGTCTCTCCCGT